>NZ_VIVR01000001.1:0-302756 GCF_007828955.1 Kitasatospora atroaurantiaca
GGCGTCCAGGTCAAGTCCGGCTCAGCGAGCGGGTCGAGCGACTACTTCCGGTCCCCTTGTAAGAACCCTGACGGGGTTGTGGAGGGGTGGTGGCACCGGGAGAGGGAATCGAAGCATTTCGACGCTTGGATCCGCCATGGCCTTGCCGTGATCTTGGTGCTCCATGACTTGGACACGAGCACGTCGTACTGGGCGCAGGTCACGCCCGAGGACGTCCGCAGCACCGGCAAGGGTTTCAAGATCTGCGTTCCCGCCTCCCAGGTTATCGACGAGGAGCACTTGCCCGCGCTCCTCGAGGTCGCGGCCAGCAAACGTGCCCCGGCGTCATGGGAGGGCTCGGCGTGGTTGCGCAGTGGAGCCGCCGTCAGTCCGGGCGACCGCCTGCGACACGCCCTGCTGGTTCCGCGGTTGGTCGCGCCGCATCGCAACGTGGGCTTCGCGCATGCGATCGGCCCGGAGGAAGCGCTGGCGCTGCTGGCTCAGGTCCGGATCGCCGATCTGGACCATTTTGCCTCCAGGCACTCCAGCGTTCCCTCGCTGGAGGAGGCCGGCAGGTCAGGGAGCTGGCAGTGGCAGCTTGTCGCCGCGTACGGTGCGGTGCTCCTGGATGGCGATACAACCGCCGTGACCGGGCTCATCTCCTCCGCTCCCGGTCCGGCCGAGCGCACTGCCGCCACAGTCGTCGCGGCGTGCGCGCTGCTCGAAGACGAGAAGTACGCGCAGGCTCTCCAGTTGCTTACCGCCGAGATCGATCGCGACGAGGCCGAACCGGCGGACTTCGCCTGGCTTCTGGTCCAGCGCGCCCGCGTGCGAACGGAGTTGGCCGACGACCACGGCGCCGGGGAGGATGCCGCGCTGGCGCGCATCACCGTGCTCCTCGCCCCAAAGGACCCCACCACATCAGCCGTCGCGGCGGCAGCCGCCGAGTCGATCTTCCGAGCCGCGCCTTGGGATGAAGGTGAGCTCGAAGCGTTCATCACCGCCAGCGATACGGCCGCCTCGTGGTGGCGCACCCAGAACCTGGCCAGCGCCTACGAGCAGGCCATGGACCGAACGTTCGACCACTGGGCCCAAACCGGCAGTATCGGTCTCGGCCAAGGCAATCCTGTCTACAACGAACTCGAGGCCGCCCGGTGGACCGCCAACCTTTCTGCCCATGTTGGGGCTTGGCGGGCCTGCACCAGTCTGCTAGCCCGACAAATCCTGCTCGACGCCGAGCAGGATCAGGACGGCCAGGGAGACGAAGAGAGCGGTAACGCCCTGGGCCTGTTGCGGATCAGCGGCGACGTCTCGGCGCTGACCAAGGCGGTGCAGCAACTGCGGCGGCTGGGGCCGGTCGCCCCGGTGGTGCGCACGGTCCGGTCGGTGGTGGCGCAATCATGGTCGGTGCGGGCATTCCGCGCTCATCTTGAACTGTGGGAGCACGCAGGCGACCTTCTTGAGGCTCCGGCTGCCGACGCCGCAGCGGCCCACTGCACGGCCCTGTTCAACGGGGGCGTGCAGATCCCGCCGAGCGTGTCGGCAAACACGGACGTCGCGCACCATGCCCTGCTCGCCCTCGGCGGCGTCCTTGAAGCGGCGACCACCACCGTCCACGAGCAGGTGCGCGACCTGCTCGTAGCACGGGCTCCGTGGGCCCGGCCCGCCTTGGCCCAGCCTGTGGTCCAGCTGATCTTCCGCCTTGCCGACGACGTCTTCCACGCGCCCTCCGCCCGGGACGAGTGGCGCAAGGCCGCCCTACGGCACACCGGCGAGCTGAACGGGATCTGCGTCGCGATGCTCGGCCGGATCGCCCACACCGACTCCGAGGCGCGAACAGCGCTGATTGAGCAGATCAAGGCGGGCGACTTCGCCGCGCTGGCCGCCGTGGGAGAGGTCACCACCCTTGGCGCAGATGTCGGCCAGCATGCAATCTCGCGCCTGACGCAGGAGATCCGCGCACTGCTGACCGGTCTCGACCAGGGCCAGTGGCGGATGCGCACGATCGACGACGCGCGCGCCCTGGCCGTCCTCAACATCGCGTACCCGCAGCACGCCCGCTGGGATGAGATCGTCGAGCTGGTGGGCCATCCCGAGGCACCTGGCGACTACAAACGAGGGGTCTGCCTTCTCCTCTCCCGGAACACCGAACAGATCCCGGATCAGGTACGCGAAGACCTCGCCACCGCACTGCGACGCGCGGTCGACAGCGCTACCCCGCCTGCTGGGCCGCCATCCGGATTCACCGAAGTCGGCGGCGCCGAATCGTGGCTGGCCACCGCACTTGGCCTGCTGACCCCCGAACAGCAAGCGGCCTGGCGCGCCCGGCTGCTAACCGGAAACTGGCAACAACGGGCCGACGCAGTCTTCTTGATTCACCTTTTGCACCGGCCCGAGGACACCCCGCTCCTTCTCGCCCTGCTGTCCGATCCGCACCACAGGGTGCGGATCGAAGCCGCCTACGAGATCGCATCCCGCGCCAAACAAGAGACACCCGATCTGGACGCCCGTGCCGGACTGCGCCGCGCGGCCAGCGACACGTCCGTCGTGATCCCCCAGGCGGTCGCTCAGGCCCTCGCCGACACCACGATCCTCAACGAGGACGTCCAGGACGCCATCGCCACCGTCAAGAATCACCCTTCCGCGACAGTCCGTCGGCTCGCCTGTCGACGGACCAGGTCATCGGCCACCAGCCCGTGAGCGACTGCGGGGAGCGGGCGATGCAGCTGCTGCGCGAACATGCCCTGGCGGCCCGGGTCCCGACCAACGTCGGGACCCGGGCCAGAAAGGCCGGGGACCGCGGGCTCGCCCTACAGGCCCGCGCCCTGCGCAAACCGCCCACGGCCGCCTGGATGGCCAACCAGCTCACCCGCCGGCACCCCGAGCAGATGTCCGCGTTCACCAACCTCGGCCGCTCCCTGCGCCAGGCCCAGGAGCAGCTCTCCGGTGACCAGCTCCGCGAGCTTCTCGCCCAGCGCCGCCAGCTCGTCGCGGCGCTGGTGGCCCAGGCCCGTGAGGACACCCGGGCGGCCGGGCACCAGATCGGCGACGGCCCCGACCAGGAGCTCGCCGAGACGCTCCAGGCCGCCCTCGCCGACGACCAGGCCGCCCGCGACCTCACCGCGGGCGGCTGACCACTACGCTTCACCCCGTCTCCTCCCCCATCTTCCCGGCCGCCCCCGTCGGCCGAACTAGCACGGCGGCCGTGGCCGCCGCCCCGGAGCGGCCCCACCCCCCAGAAGAAGCCGCCCCGGGCGGCCCCAAGGCAGTCCGAGCTACTGGAGCAGCTTCGTCTCGACGCCGACCGGCTGCGGAACGAGACGGCCGACGCCGAGGAAGACGCCTGGACCACCGAAGACCAGGCCTAGGAGCTCGACCGTCATGCCGAGGTCGCCGAACATGACGCGGGCGTTATCTGGGGTTGCCCAGAGGGTTCAGACATGTGAGGGACAAGGCCAGTTTGCCCGCGTGCCTTACGGATATCTGAGGGTTCGTGAGGCAAGTACGGCACGGTGGCCTGCAAACGTTTCGGTCGAAACTCTTGCCCGCTCGCATGGCGTGGACGGCGCTGTCGTAGCGGGCGGCGCCGTCGCCGGGGGGATGCCGGTGGTGGCGAGCGCATTCTTCACGCCCTAGGAGCGTGGGTCAGTAAATGTGTTGACGGGGACGGGCGGCTACCAGCCAAGATCGTTTTCATGCATCCCGAGATTTCCTTCGTTGAGAAGCCGACACTCACCGGCGAGCGCGTGGTTCTGCGTCCGGTCTGCATGGCCGACGCGCTGGCCGCAGTGGCGGCCGATCCTGAAGCGGATCGGCTGACCGGTACCCACGAAACGTTCAGCCTCGAAACGCTGGAACGCTGGTACGGCTCCCGCGCCGAGCATCCCGATCGGCTGGACCTGGCGATGGTTGAGCGAACCACTGGCGTGTGCGTCGGTGAGGTCGTCCTGTCGGACCTTGATGTCCACAACCGTTCCTGTTCATTCCGCATCAGCCTGTTCGACCGCCGGTCCTTCGGCCAGGGACTGGGTACCGAGGCGAGCCGGCTGATCCTCGGCCACGCCTTCGAAAGCGTTGGCCTGCACCGGATCGAGTTGCTGGTCTTCGCCTTCAACCCGCGCGCCCGCCACGTCTACGAGAAGATCGGGTTCATCCACGAGGGAACCCGACGTGACGCACTGTGCTGGAACGGCGAATGGATCGACGGGCATACGATGGCCATCCTCGCCGATGAATGGGTCGCGCATCGCGGCCACCCGCACCCGGCGCGGTGACTCCCAGGCACGCGAAGATGAGCTGTGTCTGTTGGTGAAGATGGTCTGTTCAAGCTGACTCCGGTAGCGCCTCGGCCGAAGCCCCGTCCGGCGGCGGTGGACAAGCGGTTTCGGACGTTCGACCCGCACCAGGTGTTGCTGCTGCCGCCGTCGCTGGACGACTGGCTGCCCGAGGACCACCTGGCCCGGTTCGTCGCCGACCTGGTCGACCAGGCGCTCGACCTCTCGCCGATCCTGGCCGACTACACCGAAAAGCGCGGCTACCCGCCCTACGACCCGCGCCTGATGGTGCGCCTGCTGATCTACGGCTACACCACCGGCGTCCGCTCCTCCCGGGCGATCGAGCGCCGTTGCGTGGACGACGTTGCGTTTCGGTTCCTGGCCGCCGACCAGGCCCCCGACTTCCGCTCGATCGCCCGGTTCCGCCGCCGCCACCTCGATGCGCTCGCCGACCTGTTCCTCCAGTCTCTGCATCTGGCGCAGAGGCCCGGCATGGTCAAGATGGGCCGCGTCGCCCTGGACGGCACGAAACTGGAGGCCAACGCCTCCAAGCACAAGGCCATGAGCTACGGGCGCCTCGTCGACAAAGAGGAGCGTATCGAGGCCGAGATCGCCCACCTGGAGGCCAAGGCCGCCGCGCTGCTGGCCGACGCCGAGGCCACCGACACCGCGGAGGACGAGCGGTTCGGCCCCGACGGCAAGGAGGTCGACCTGCCCGCCGAGCTGGACCGGCGCGAGAAGCGCCTCGCACGGCTGCAGGCCGCCCGCGCGCAGATCGAGGCCGAGGCCGCCGACAAGGCTCGCAAGCACGCCGAGGCCAAGGAACGCCGCCGCCAGGCACGTGCCGGCACCAGCGACGAGCAGGCCGCCGCCGACGCCGGCGAGAAGGCCGCCAAGGCGGCCCGCCCGAAGCCGAAGGCCCAGGCCAACTTCACCGACCCCGACTCGCGGATCATGAAGAACAGCGACGGTGCCTACATCCAGGCCTACAACGCCCAGGCCGTCGTGGACGAGGCGCATCAGGTGGTCACCGCCGCCGACGTGACGACCAACGCCTCGGACGCGCTGAACTACACTGCCATGCTCGACCAGTCCGCCACCAACACCGGCCTCCACCCCAAAGCAGGCCCTCGTCGACGCCGGATACTGCTCCGAGACCAACCTCGAAGCCGCGAAAGACCGCCAACTTGCCTGCGGCACCGAAACGTTCATGGCCACCGGCCGGCTCGGCCGCGACGAGCAGGTCCCACCCGCGCCCCGCGGACGCATCCCCAAGAACGCCACGCCCGAGGAGCGCATGGCCCGCAAGCTGCGGACCAAGCCCGGACGGAAGGCCTACAGCCGCCGCAAGGCCATCGTCGAACCCGTCTTCGGGCAGATCATGACCTGCCAGAACGGCCGCCAGCTCCTCCTACGCGGCGAGGACGGCGCCCGAGGAGAGTGGCGTTTGCTCGCCGCCTGCCACAACTTCCGCAAGGCCTTCCGACACGTCGGCACCGCCGGACTCGCCGCGGCGACCGCCTGACCGGCCCGGGCCACCGACCCCCTCGGGCCACTTCCCCGGCAGACAGGACCGGCCACCCGCGCGGCAGGCACAGGCCGGGCGACCACAACCGACCTCGGCGACCACGATCACCCGGTCAGTTTCCGGTTACTGGGACACGCTCCTAGGCGAGCGTGGCCGGTGGATGTGTGTGGGTCCACCAGATCGCCAGGCTCTGCTGGAGCAGGTGCTTGTGGATCGCGCTCTGCTCCAGGCCGGCAGCCTGCAGCGCGTTTGTGACCTCGGGCAGCTCGTCCTCGGTCACCACGAGGTCACCCATGACAGGCCGATGGGCAGCATGTAGATCGGGCGGGGCAGGATGGTGTGGTCGCTGTGGGTGATCAGCTCCTTCATCTGCGGTCCCACCCGGCGAGCTGGCCCGGGTCTCCGTGTTCGCGCGGGTGCGCATCAGGGGCCGAGTGATGTTGGCGAGGCGCGCGAGTGGAGAGGCTGTAACTGCCCCAAGAAGGAGCGGGAGCTAAGGTTGGCGCGTGAATGCATACGTACCGTTGATGCAGACTCTCGCGTGGGTGCTGCTCATCGTCGGTGTCATGGTCGCGTTCCGTAAGCAGCTCACGGTCGTCGCTCACGAGATTGCGCGGCGTCTGCAAAAGGGCGGCGGCTTCGAGTTCGGAGTCGGTGTGTTGTCGGTCAAGCTGGCCGAGCTGCGCGATGAACTTCCTCACTACCAGTCAGAAATGGCCCGTGAGGCGGCACCCGTTCCTGTACCCGAGGTCAACCATAATATCGAGGGCCTTCCTGATCCCGAATCCCCTGGGGCTTCGGCTGTGTGGGAGCAGTACCGCCTCCAGTTGAATGAGAAATCGCGCGGGATCCAGCTCGCTCACGTCATCAGTCCGTCAAAGGTGCCGAGGCAGCGCTTCGACGTGTTCGTCTATCTCGTTACATCCCGGACTGGCAGCCTTGACGAGGTGGAACGAGCGCAGTTCTTCCTTGGGAGGCGCTGGGGGAACCGTGTCTTCGATGTGCTGAACGAGGGCGGGCGGATCGGCTTCTCCACAGCCGCGTACGGATCCCCGCTGTGCGCCTGCCGGGTCGTGTTCAAAGACGGGAGCGACGTGGTCCTGAGCAGATTCCTCGACTTCGAGATGGCGTCCGTGTTTGAGACGAACGATCAGATCGCACCTGGAGAACGTCCTCGATCGTGATGAGTCGGGCATTAGCGTCTGCTCTCTCACAGCCAGAGGCCGAGATCTGGGCGAACGGGAGAGCTGATCGCGTGGCTGAGTTCTGGGTTGGGGAGCGCCGGTACCCGTCGCATGACGACATACCGCAACACGGAGGCGTAGCCGGTAGTCGCAGGAGATTTCGCGGGCCGGCGGGGACTTCTGGACCCGCAGGTCCTCCAGCACCATCCCGCCTCCCGCAAACCATCCAACGTACTTGCCAGATGATCCCGGGCAGTCGGCCAAAGCTGCCGGGAGGAGCCTTACATTCGCCCTGATGAACCATCAGGTTGCGTCATTGGTGGTCAGTAAACTGAAGCTTCAACAGGTGGTGCTCCATGCTCTCCGCGGGCGCGCACGGTGAACCGCCGACCAGGCCCAGCCGCACCCGAGGTCGTCCAGCCGTCCACGTCCGGCGTACAACGCGGTGAACGCCCACCCTCCCCCTCTCCCCGGACCGGCCCAGCAGGGTCGGTCAGCTGCCGCCGATGCCGTCCAGCCGCCCCGTGTACGCCACCGCCGCGGGCTTCTTCGCCCCGGCCACCGGGCCCGCCGCCTTGGCCGGGCGGCCCAGGGCGAAAGCGGCGTACCCGCCCACGGACAGGCCGGGCTTGATCGTGACGCCCTGCGATACGACGGTCAGGTCCTTTCTGGGTAGCGGTACCCGGGAGATGACACCACCCTGAAGGACGTCGGTAAGCGAGACCTGAACGTGCCTCATGTGACAGAACGTCTGATTCTGCGCTGACCTGCGAGATCAGGTTGACAACCCCAGATAACAGTGGAGGCCAAGGCCGTCGTCAAACGCGCCCGCGCGGCCCTCGAGACGGCCGAAGCCGACTTCGAAGCCGCTGCGGCCACCGCCCGGACGGCACGCGAGCAGGCGAAAGCCGCAGCGCGGTAAGGCCCAGCCCGGCGCAAGCTGGCACAGTTGGACGCCCGGGCCGCGAAGAGTCTCGAGTAGCAGCGTTCGCGCACCCTCAAGGCCAGGCCGGCCGTACGCGAGCTGCAGGCCGCCGCGTGGGCGAGGGCGTACGGCACCAGGTGCTGCTCGGCGCGCTCGCCAAAGGCGGATTGGAGGTGCGGCACCTGCCAGCCGCCGGGTGGGAGCCGGCGCTGCTGGAGGCACTCGACCTGGCGGCCCGGTACGGGCGCGGCGCATACGTCGACGAGGGCCAGGCGCCCGACGGGGAGCCGCCCGTCCGAACGGCACCGGGGTGAGGTTCGGGCCATCGTCGGCCAGCAAGAGCCCCCGCTGCTACGGTTGAACCGTCAGCGGCACCCAGCCTAGCCGGGTCGACGGGCGGTGCTCACCAACGGTGAGACCGCGGAGGCCGCCAAAAGACGAAGTGCCCCGACCAATTGGGAGTTGGTCGGGGCCTTCTTCGTGTCGGGATCTCTGCTCAGCGGTCTCCCGCCCTGTCCCTCTCGGGGCCGCCCGACGCCGGTGGCACCGTCAGCGGACGATCCCGATGATCACCCCCACCACCGTCGCCACGCCGCTGATGACCCCCATATTGCGGCGGAGCCACCGGCCTAGCATCTGGTACCAGTTCGGATTGTTGCGCCCCATAAAGCGGGCCCCTCCCCACTCGGTTCGGCCGGACCTTCCGGCCTGGTGTGGAAGTGGTGGAGCCTGCCGCAGGAGCGACGAGAAGAACGTTAGGCCATCCGAGCGGAAGAAGCCCGACTCCGGCCAAAGTGGTCCCCCGATGGGTGCATACCGGCCGCAAAGGTGGGTATGACGCACGACATTTTCGCCTTGGGTTGGGTGACCATCCCGCCCGCTGATCTCCGTCGGACCGGTACCGCGCCGGGCGGAGCCGACACCGGCGGAGGCGCCCGATCGATCGTGCCGTTTCGGCGCCATGACGGCGGGTCATGCGGTCACGGTGGCAACCAGCTCGGCCGTGCGGCGGAGATCTCCTGGTCGACGTACCGGCTCCGCCGCGTCATCTCGCTGTCGCTCATGCCATTCCAACTGGTGGACAGCGGTGCAGGTCAGGCGGTGTCGGCGATCCGCTGGACCTGGAGGTCGCGCACTCCGCACTCGGGGCCGCAGTCGAACGCGACGACGTACGGGCACGGGGTCGGGCAGCGGCGCACCAGCGTGACGACGCCCTTGGTGCCGGCCGGAAGGTTGGCCCAGGCGCGGGCGTCCTTCGTAGTACTCCTCGTCGGCCAGGTCCTCGCGGGTCCAGGACGCGCGGTGGCCCGGACCCGGTGGTGGTCCGTTGCTGGTCAGCTGCCGGTGGCGTCGGTGGTGATGGTCTGCAGGGTGTCCAGGAGGGCGGTCTGCTGGACTGTCAGCTTGCCGTCGGTGCGCGCCTTATCCTGCTTGCGCAGCCACGCACCGGGCCTGAACGCCGGGTCCGCCTCGCCGCCGGTGGGTCGTGTCCCGCTTGGTGGTGTAGCCGATCATTCGGTGGGCGTGTTGGTGGTGTTGGGTAGTGCGGGGGCGCTTTCGGGGAGCTTGGCTGGGTAGAGCGGCCTGACTCCCGGCCCGCCCTTCCCCGGCAGCGCCATGCTTCAGCCGCACCCACCCGTACCGGTACGCCGGTCCGGGGTGCATGCTCGGCATCGGCCCGGGCGTGCCCGGCGGGAGAACGGGGCGGCAGCAGCCGGGGAACTGATCAACCACCAGCCGAATGGGCCCGGAGGACGAGCGGGACGTGGCCTCCAAAGATGCTGACGGTTACCGGCAGCGAGGCCCACCACGAATCTGACATGCGGGCCGGGGTCAAGGCGCACGGCGTACCTGCCGAGCCCTACTGCAAGGAGTCGGAAGGACCTTGACCGCGGGACGGGATCGCCGCCGGTGCACCGGGCGAAACCCGGTGGCGTCGCAGCGATGAGTTTGCGGGTTCCCGCACGTCCAACCCTCCGACCGAGCCAACCAATCATCGGGAGCAAGGCATGGGCCTCATCCACATCGAGCTGTTCGCAACCCTCGACCTCGTCGGGCAGGCGCCCGGCGGCCCCGACGAGGACCCGGTGGGGTTCCCGTTCGGCGGCTGGCAGGCACCCCTGCTGGACGATGTCGCCGGGGCGCAGATCGGCGCCGCGTACGAGGGCACCGACGCCCTCCTGCTCGGCCGGCGCACATATGACATCTTCGCCGCCTACTGGCCGCACCAGGAGGGCGGCCAGGACAACCGGATCGCCACGCTCTTCAACAGCGTCCCGAAGTACGTGGCCTCCCGCGGCAGGCCCGACCTCTCCTGGGCCCCATCCGTGCAGCTCGGCCCGGATCTGGCCGGCGCGGTGCGCGAGATCCGTGACCGGCACGAGCACGTGAAGGTCGTCGGGAGCCTGAACCTGGTGCAGACCCTCCTGCGCGAGAAGCTCTTCGACCGTCTCGACCTCTGGGTGCACCCGATCGTGCTCGGCGTCGGAAAGAAGGTGTTCGACACTGGCGCGGTACCCACGAACGTCACACTCCTCGAACCGCCGGCAGCCAGCCCCAAGGGCACCGTGTACCTGCGCTACGGGCTCGCCGACGGCACACCCCGGACCGGCGACATGAGCGCACCCGATCGCGGTACCGGGCGCAACGACTGAACCCGCCCCCACGCCAGACGGATCCGTATCGCCGCCAGCGCATCCGCCAGGCCGGTATTCCCGTCGCGGCGTCGGCAGTTCGAGGAGCCAACGCCGCGACGCCAGAGAGGTCACCGCCGTCATGCAATGGTCCGCGAGATCCCGCCGGCATGTCGCAGGCGGCCGAGCGGATCCGTATCCCCGTCCTGGAGGCCGACGCCCCACGCAACCCGGAGGGTGCCCGGCGGCGCGTCATCGGCAGCCTCGCTCCACAGGTTGAAGGCAGCCACGACGGGTGAGCGGTCGCAGGGCCGGTCCTGCGGGGCGGCCGGGCGGGCGCCGGCCACGGACCGCGCCGGGAGGCGGGAACACGGACGTCGGCCGCCCTCTGCGGTACGGCCTCACTCGCGACCCCGCCGCGCAGCCCCCCGCCCGCGCGCGAGCCACTCATCGGCCTCCTCGCGCTGCGCCGGGGTCACCCGCTGGCCTGCGGACTTCACCGTCATGGACAGCGATTCCACCAGGCCCCGCACGCCGCGGGTCGGCAGCTCGTTCCCCAGCCGCCGCAGAGCACCGATGATGTCCCGCATCCGCCGATGCGCGACCCCCGGCGGATCGGAGACCTTCGGTGCGCGGGTCGTGGCGCAGTTGACGCGCTTTCCTCGCGTCGGCCTCATAAGCCCTCTCGGCCTCGCGGTCCCATGAAGCCCTGAGCCGCTGGTGCTCGAGGAACTCCTCCGCGCACGTGGCGATGACGTGCTCCGCCCGGTCCCGCTCCCGGGTGGCCTGCGTGTCGGCGCGTGCCGGCCAGGTGCGCACCGCCCCGACCTCACGGTCCCGCACAGCCTCCCACAGCTGCCCGAACACCCCGTCGCGGACATCCGGCGGGCGCGCCAGCCGGGCCGCAGCCCGGCCAACAGCACAGCTCGCCCGCCAAGACGCGAGCGGATCGCCGGCGCCAACCCCGCACAACGCATGACACACCTCTTGGACCAACTTCCCTCCTCCAGGACTGCACCGGGAGCGGGACGCCGCCGCCGCGCCCATCGTCGCGCGAATCCCGTAGGGTCGGCCAATGGCGAAGTACTTCGACGTGCACCCGCAGACCCCCCAGCCGCGCACCATCAGCACCGTGGCCGACAGCCTCCGCTCCGGGGCCCTCATCGCGTACCCGACCGACTCCTGTTTCGCCCTGGGCTGCCGCATGGGCAACCACGACGGCCTCGAACGGATCCGGTCGATCCGGCGTCTCGACGACCGCCACCACTTCACCCTGATGTGCGAGAACTTCGCCCAGCTGGGGCAGTTCGTCCACATCGACAACAACGTCTTCCGCGCCATCAAGGCCGCGACGCCGGGCAGCTACACCTTCATCCTCCCCGCCACCAAAGAGGTCCCACGCCGCCTGATGCACCCCAAGAAGAAGACAGTAGGAGTCAGGATCCCCGACCACACCGTCACCAAGGCCCTGCTCGCCGAACTCGGCGAGCCCCTCGTCTCCAGCACCCTGCTCCTCCCCGGCGAGGACGAACCGATGACCCAGGGGTGGGAGATCAAGGAGCGACTCGACCACGTACTGGACGCCGTCGTGGATTCCGGCGACTGCGGCACGGAACCGACAACGGTCGTCGACTTCTCCAGCGGCAGAGCGGACATCATCCGCCACGGGGCCGGCAACCCCACGCGCTTCGAGTGACGGGCCGGGCACACCCGCACCCCGCACCCGGCACCCGGCACCCGGCACCCGGCACCCGCCCAGAACACCACCGACCGCACCCCCACATACCGGCACCCACCAACGCCCTCACCCCAGCCCACAACCCCCAGCACAAGACCCCCCGCCACCACCCACCCCGCCCAGCGCGGCGCGGCGACCTGACAGACCCACGACCGATGCACCGACACCTACACCAACGGCCGGCATGGGCGAGGACAACATCCGGCTCGCCGGCCGGCTCGCCGAGACCAGCGCCCTCACCAAGGTCCTCGTCGCCCTCGACCAGATCGTCGTCCACGACAACGGCCGACCCCGCGCCGTCCGCGGAGCAGGCGCCACCGACCGACCCGGGCCAACCCTTGGACAGTCAAAGGAATCCATTTCATGAGCCCGCTGCCGCAACATCTGCAAGCAGCCACAAGAGCCCGAGTGAGGACGCCGCGGAACGTGCCCGAGCGGCCCTCTCCCGTTCGGTCAAGTCAGGAACGTCCATCAGTTTCACGGCCGTGGCCCGTGAAGCGGCGGTGAGCACCGATTTCCTGTACAGGCACCAGAAACAGAGTGCCGCGACCGAGCGGCATCGCGCGAAGCGAGGCCAGGCTCCCGAGACCCGTCCCGATGCGGGCAAACCGTCATCGACCTCGGCGGCGGTACGCGCCCTCAGCGCACGCCTTTCGCAGCAACAGCATGCCCACCGGGACGAGGTCGCACAGCTACGGATAGCACTCGAAATCGCGTAGGGCGAGAACGTAGGGCGAGAACCCGGAACTTCGCCGGCGCCTGGCTCAATTCACCGCACAGCGACCGCAACAGAAGGCATCAGCCGTAGGCCACGCTCACGGAATCGAGTACCTTCTGCCATGAGCCTGGCAGCCTTGGGCACCGGCGGCCCTGGCCTTGATGCACTCCGCGTTCCTCGCCAACCAGGCTGCGCGACACGCCCAACAGTGTGAGTACGGATTGACACCGAGCCTGTCGGCCCAATCCGGGCCGACCTGGCCGGCATGCCCGCATGAGTAGATGCCGGGACACGGAAGCCCGGCCCCAGTCCGAGACGCCGCTGAACGCCTCGACCGTGTTCGTCGCGGCCGCCACCCGGGCTTCTGCCGCGACTCCGAGATCACCTCCAGGTGCGGTCGAGGAAGTCGGCGATCAGCGGGGCGAGCTCCGGGAGGTTCTCCTCCAGGGCGAAGTGGCCGGTGTCGAGCAGGTGGAGCTCGGCCTCGGGTACGTCCCGCAGATAGGCGCGGGCGCCCGCCTCCACGAAGATGGGGTCGCCGCGGCCCCAAATGACGAGCGTGGGCGGGGTGTACTTGCGCAGCCACGCCTGCCAGCTCGGGTAGAGGGCGACGTTGCTGTGGTAGTCGAAGGCGAGGTCGATCTGGATCCGCTTGCGTCCCGGCAGCTCCAGAAGGTACTGGTCGAGCGCCCAGCCGTCGGGGGCGATCAGCTCCGTGGCGGAGGTGCCGGCTTCGTACAGCCCTCGGGTGCCGGGGAGTGCGAGCATCCCGAGGATCTTCTCCTCGTCGCCCTCGATGTCGGGCCGCAACGCGACGAAGCCCTGCGCCATCGGCGAGAGGCCTTCCTCGTAGGCGTTGCCGTTCTGTATGACCAGCCCGGCAATCCACTCCGGGTGCCTGGCCGCCAGCCGGAAGCCGACCGGGGCGCCGTAGTCGAAGGCGTACAGGGCGAACCGAGTCAGGCCCAGCTGCTCACAGAAGCCCTCGATGATGTCGGCGAGGTGATCAAAGGTGTAGGCGAACGCTCCCCCGGTGGTGACCGGCTCGGGGGCGTCGCTGTGGCCGAAGCCCGGGTAGTCGGGGGCGATGAGCCGGTAGCGGGTGCCGAGCGCGTCGATGAGCCGCCGGTACTGGTGCGAGGCGGACGGGAATCCATGCAGGAGCAGCAGCGTCGGCGCGTCGACGGGGCCGGCCTCACGGTAGAAGATCCGCACGCCGTCGACCTCGACGGCGCGGTATGCCGGACGGGCGATGTTCGAAGCCATGTCACATGCCTCCTTTGCTCTCTCTTGCATTAGTTCTATCCCCGTGAGACCTAATGTGTCAACCTGCCTGTGTACCATTAGTGCTGTGAATGACTTCGCCTTCCCGCTGACCGGCGAACCGTTGGCTCTCGACCTGATCAACACCCGCCCTGTCACCGCGAACGGCCCGGTCGACCTGCTGGCCACGCCGACCGGGCTGCGGGCCTGGCTGGCCCTTCAGGCTGACCGGCTCCCCGAGTTCACCACGGACGACTCGACGCCGCTCACCGAAGCCGACCTCGCCACCGTCCACGGCGTACGCGAGCACGCCGCCACGGCGATCGACCGCGCCAGACGGGGCGATCGCCCACCCGCCACCGCCCTGCGAGGGCTCAACCACGCCCAACGGGCGGCGCCCGCCACCCGCGAACTCGCCTGGGACGGCAAGGCGGTCACCGCCACCACCCACCGCACCGGCACGTTCGGCACACGCCTGGCCGCCCGCCTGGCCGAGGCCACCGCCGACCTGCTGCTCGACCCCTCGATCCTCAAGGTCCGCCGCTGCGAAGGGCCGGGCTGCGTCATGCTGTTCCTGCCCGCCCACCCGCGCCGACGCTGGTGCACGCCCGCCATCTGCGGCAACCGCGCCCGGGTCGCCCGCTACTACCAGCGTCACAAGGGGGCCTGACCGCCGCCGGGAAGCAGTCGTGTTTCGGCGGCCGGCAGGTTCTTGGCCCACCAGTGGCCGTAGCGGCGGTAGACCCCGGGGTCGCGGTCGGCGAGGAACGCCACGAGCGACCCGGCCTCTGCGGCCAGGCCCTTCCAGGCATGGTCGGGCAGAGGGGTGGAAGGCAGTCGCCTCGATTCCTCCGTCGACGGGACGCCGGACGCCGGCGACGTCGCCGTCGCCGTCGACAAGCACAGTGGGTAGCACGTCGCCGTTCCTGCGGGTCACGTGCTTGCGGTAGGGCGCCGGATGACGCGACTGCGGTCGTCGTAGGCGAGCAGGATGCTGTCCCACATCGCCATCAGTCTGGGGGGAGCGGGAGTGTCCTCGACCGGCCGTGGCGCGCCGGGGACGTCGAACAGCACCGTGCCGTCGAGTCCTTCCAGTTGTTCAAGCTCGTCGGTGAGCGCCTGCACCGCCGCTCTGACCCGAGCCCGTTTGACCAGCGCGAACTACGCCATGTCCGCCACCGACGCCGGCCCGAAGCCCTCCAGGTAGCGGCGGATCAAGGTCTTGAGACTCCCGGCGGCAACGTCAGGATCTGCCGGCGCCGGCCGCGTGCTTGCCGCAACGTAGACGGTCGGGTGCCGAACGACCAGGGCCCTCCAGTGGGCGCGTGCCACAGCGGCGCGTACTGCCGCGGCATCCGCCATGCCACCGGCTCCAGCGGAGCACCCAGCCGGTTCTCCAGCCAGCCCCCGATCCCGACGTTGGTCCGCGGCCGGTCGGCCCACTTCAACAGATCCGAAACCAGTGCGTGGGCGTGGTCGGCCGTCAGCCCGGATGCCGTGAAACGGCAGTCGCCGAGCCTGGAGGCACGCAGCGTCGGCTCCATGGCCTCACGGAAGGCACGGTAGTCCTCGGCGTGGACCGTGTGCAGCGTGATCCGCATCAGCGTCCGCAGGCCGGCCCGGGCCGCGTCGAGGCCGGCGGGGTCAAAGTCGCCCAGCCGGTTCCACAGCGCAAGGTACGGCGAGGCGGGCTGCTGTGCCTGAAGGGCCACCACGCGTCGTACCGCATCGACGACGTCGAGCGACTCGCGCCCGAGCAGCAACTGCCGGGCGAGCGTGGCACGGTTGAGCGCACGCGCAGTGATCACCATGCAGAGAATCTCTCGCCCCGTCAGATCACGCAGAACCCGGCGCCCTCCGTATCGGCCGTCATGCCATGCGAGCGGACAACCGCCGTACCGCCTCCAAGGGCGGCTCCAGGACAGGCGAAACCCGCCACAGAGCGACACCGAAGGCACCCTTGACCACCGCGGCCTGCCCGCCCCCTTCGAGGACAGGCGACTTCGACAGATCACTCAACGCACAACCATCTGAGATCCCGGAGCAGGGCCGGCCGTTCTCGCAGGCTTCATCGGCGGCAGAACCCCCGGCGCGAGACCCGCCGTCGACAACCCCCGGCCAGAGCCTCAGCGGCAACGCCGAAGTGTCGTCCAACGCCGAGCGCGTCAGGCCACAGGCGCCGGGCCGAGAAGAATCACTTCGGCCGGACCGGCCCGGAACGCCTTGTTCGCAGCATCAGCCGCGCGCATGTGCTCCGAGGCGTCGTGCTCCTGCAGCGCCCTTGCCGACGCCCACTCCTCGAGCAGCACGAAGCGGTCCGGATCACCGTCGACGGAGTGCAGGTCGTAACGCAAGCAACCGGGCTCGGCGCGAACCACCGGTGCCAGCGCAGCGAAAGCGGCAACCTGTTCGGCTCCTCGCCCGGGCTGCGTGGTGATGAGGACAACGGCCCGCAGGATGTTGGACATGCGACGAACCTAGCAAGTGCCCAGCGGCCGGGAACTGCCCGTTTCAGATCGTGGTCCGCCCGCACCCGGACCGCAGCCCCGCCGGCCGGGCGCGCCGCGCAGCGGCACCGGCCATCACTCCTCCCCCACCACCCGGTACCGGCAGGCCGGTGACCCCGCCCGCCACCGCCCATCCTCGCCGAGCCGCACCGTGGGCATCTCCACCCCGCCGACCAGCCGGCCCACGGCCTCCTCGCCCTACCACTCGATCAGCGCACCCACCTGTCGGCACATGACCCGCAGCCAGGATGCCCACGACCGTAGACGGGCCACCATGCCCGCGAAACCACCGCACAGCCAGGCGGCTTTAGGCGTGAATAGCGAGAGCACCCGTCGCTCAGCCGCGAGAGCACCACGTGACACGGAAGAGCGATGTCACCGCGTCTCGAGAGCACCCAGGTGCTTGCTTCAGGACCACAGTTGTGCGCTGCACGACGAGGGGACTCCCGGTCCGGCCGAAAACCGAGGTCGATCTGTACACGGCGATCCGCCGTGACGCGCACGCCGGCCGATCAGACGCCGCCCGCACTCGAGGTGGCCGGCCCGGTGCCGGACAGCGGCCCGTCCCCGGCCGAACCCGGGACGGGCCGCCCAAGGTCAGGCCCGGCAGCGCAGCATCGCCAGCGGGGGGTTCGCGGCAAAGTCGTCCCAGAAGGCCTGGCCGTACTCACGCACGCCGGCGGCGGAGACCTCCAGGGGAACCCAGGTGACCTCGTTGAATCCGGCCGCCCGCAGGCATTTCTCGTAGACCTCACGGCTGGGCGGGTTCGCGACGAACGAGATCGGCGGGTCGAGGAGCGCGGTGATCCTCACACGCGGCCCGATCTCGGTCTCCTCACCGAGCGATTCGCACAAGAAGCCGTACTTGGCCAGGGACGGCCCGTCGAAACGGAAGTCCGGGTCCTGCACGAACGCGAAGAACTCGGCCCCGTCCGCGATACTGCGGTGGATGTTGCGACACATCCGCTCGATCGTGGCGACATCCTCGGCATAGTTGAACAACTGGACCGCAACCGCGATGTCGAAGCGCTGCTCGAAGGTACGCAGCTCGGCGACGTCGCCGACCTCGTACTGCACGCCCAGCGGGTCGCTGACCTCCAGGGCCCGGGCCGCGTCGACCATCGCCGAGGAAATGTCGACGCCGAGGACGTGGGATGCGCCGCGGCGCTTGAACTCCCGGCTGTAAAAGCCGGTTCCCGAGGCCAGATCGAGGATCGACCTGCCGTTCACGTCACCGACGAGCGCGAGGAAGCCGGGCACCTCCGCGTAGCGCGCGAGAGGCAGAGTCTTGAAACCCTCGAACGCCTCGCCGATCCCGTCGTACAGCTGACCACTCATCGTGCTGTTCCCCCTCTGTCCTTGGCGTCGGCCCTCGGAACAGGCCGCAGCCCCTGGCGGGAAGTCTCCCTCCCGTCGGCCCGGGCACCGTACTGGCGGAAGCCACAAACATGCCGTGGTCGCCGGCCGCGCGGACTTCGTGTTCGTATCGGATCACCGGTGCGACCGTCAGCCTGCTGCCGGATGCGTCGAAGACGTGAGCACCGATCAAGGAACTTCCCGCGGAGCCCAGTTGTCTCCACTCGGGGCGTCCTCCCAAGCCAGCAGACCGACAAAAGGGGGCGGTGAACCCGTCCGACGACCCGCCAGTGCCGGCAGGTCACAGCAACCCTCTTCCGATACCGGATCACCAGCCGCTCCCGGAAACCACCGACAAACACTCCCGGTCCTCACCAACGCAGCCAGCCGGGTGACGGTCAATGCATCAGCCACAGATCCACCCTCCCCGGCCCCGGCCCCGACAACGGCCCCGACAACGGCCCCGACAACGGATGCCCGTCGCGGACGCAACACCCGACACCGGACACCGCAAGCATCGGCACCGCAACACCGGGGCCGGGCGCAGCGAGACGCCAATGTGTGCACGCCCGGCCCCCCGGGGGGCACCACGCCGGGCAACCGGGGGGCGGGGGCCGGGCCGCCGGGGGCCGGGGCCGGGGATCGGCGTGCGGATGGCGCTCTGCGAAAACCGGCCGGACGGTGCTCATGCCGTGGCCGGACGTGCTCGGTCAATCCCCCAAGGCCGCCTTCGCCCCCACGAGTTTGGCAGGCGAGATCGCACGGACTAGTCTCGCGGTGATCATGCCGGATCGATGGAAGTGAGTGCTGCGTGGATCTCACCGGGCGCACGATGGTGATCACCGGAGCCGGGCGCGGGTTCGGCCGCGCGCTGGCCTTGCACGCGGGCCGGCTGGGCGCAGAAGTGCTCGTGTCCGCACGCTCCCTGAACGCAGCCCAGAAGGTAGCCGACGAGATAGCCGCCGACAGCGGCGCGAGCGCCGACGCGTTCGCCTGCGACCTCGCCGACCCGGCCACCGTCCGGGCCTTCGCCGAAGGGGTCACCGCCCACACCGACCGCGTGGACATACTGGTCAACAACGGCGCCCGCTACCTCGAGGGACCCGATCTACTGGATGCCGACGACAACGCGATCACCGACACCATCGCCTCCGGAGCCACCGGCACCCTGCTGACGGTCAAACACTTCCTGCCACTGCTCCGCGCCTCCGCCCACGCAGACGTCGTCAACCTCGTCTCCGCCGCAGCCGGACCCCGCGATCACCGATCCCAGGCGCACCCCGCCTTCTACGCCGCCAAAGCCGCCCAGGCCGGCTTCGCCGACATCCTCTCCCACCGGCTACGCCCCGAGGGCATCCGCGTCATCTCCCTCTACCCCCCGGACTTCACCGACGGCGACCCGCGCCACCCCGCATGGGACCGCGCTCCACGCACCGCCGGCGACCCGCTGACGGCCCAATCCGTCCTCGACTGCGTCCTGTTCGCACTCGGCCAGCCACGGGACTGCTTCATCCGCTCCTTCCACTTCGAACAGCTGTAACCACCCACCCCAGCCCCCAAAGCGACAACGACAACATCCACACCCAGCTTCGCCTGCCGGAAACCACCCGAGAAAGCCGACCAACCCTCGCCGCTGTCAACAGCGCCACCATGGCCGAGCAGCCCAAGCGGAGGAGCGACCGGACCTTCTGCCCATAGCCGGCCTGAGCGGCGCGCTGCCCATACGAGCCCTCCAGCTTCGGCAGGTGTCCCGGCTCGACGAGGGAGCGCCGGGCCTCCTTCCCAATCGCCAGGTCCGAGCGGGTGGGGCCCCACCGGCGGTCACAAGGCACGTAGGCCGTCGGAATCAGGGATGTCGGGTACGGAGGGTTCAGCGAGTCGCCCTCGGGCAGGCCGCCGGGAAAGCCGCCCTCGCGCAGTTCGGCGGCGGTGAACGTGCGGGTGGCCGGCGGGCTCCGGGCCTCGCTCAAAAGCCGCCGCGTCCACCGCGGCCGGGCCGCACGCACCCAGAGAGGAATCATCCGGACATTCCGCTACGGGAGGGGCCGAGTCGGGGTGCCCGGCGGGAGGCATACCGGGATCAGCCCGCAGTGAACGGCCGTGTACGGGCGAGGAGCCACGGACAGGCTGTCCGGTATGAAGATCCTCATGCTCGGCGGCTCGAAGTTCCTCGGGCGCGCCTACGTCGCAGAAGCCCTCTCGCGTGGCCATGAGGTCACCACCTTCAACCGCGGGATCAGCGGCGGCGACCTCGACGGCACCGAGGCCGTGCACGGCGACCGGACCCGCCTCGAAGACCTGGAACGCCTGGTCGACGGACGACGCTGGGACGCCGTCATCGACACCTCGGGCCAGCAGCCCTACGACGTCGCCCAGACCGCCCGGCTGCTCCGGGGCCGCGCCGACCACTACAGCTTCGTCTCCTCCGTCCACGCCTTCACCGACTGGCCCGCCAAACCCGTCGACGAGACCTCCAAGACCCTTCACTGCCCGGCCGACACCCCGCCGGACCAGCCCTTCGCCAACGCACTCAAGGCAGGCTGCGAACGCGCCCTGCTCGAACAGTTCGGCGAACGCTCGTCCGTCCTCAACTGCGGGCTCCTCTATGGCCCGCACGAACCGATCGGACGACTGCCCTGGTGGCTGGAACGGATCGCCCGGGGCGGCCGCGTGCTCGCCCCCGGCGACCCGGACCGGCCGATGCAACTGATCGACGCCAGGGACTTCGCCGCCTTCGGCCTCGACCTCATCGACCACGGCCTGGCCGGACGCTTCGTCACCACCGCACCGACCGGCCACACCACCTACGGCCAGTTCCTGGACGCCTGCATCCAGGCCACCGGATCGGACGCCGAACTGGTCTGGACCGACGACGCCACCCTGCTCGCCGCCGACGTCCAGCCCTGGACCGAACTGCCCCTCTGGGCCCCCAACACCCCGGACTGGCAGGGAACCTGGCGTGCCGACAGCTCCAAGGCGGCTGCCGCGGGACTGCACTGCCGACCGGTCACCGAAACCGCCAAAGACACCTGGACCTGGCTACGCAACGGCGGCTGCGCCAACGTCACCTACACCCAAGGACTCACCGGAATCCCCATCGGCATCCAGCCCGAAAAGGAGCAACGGATCCTGGCCGGCTGACACCCACGAACGCCGGACAGGCCACCACCCACCCCGCACGGCACCACCACCCACCCCACCCCGCACAATCACCCGCCCGCCCGGCGGACGACGCCGCCCCGATACCGCGCACGGTTCACCCTTGCGAAGGCCCGTCGGGCGCTGCTGGAAACCACACACGAGCCTCTCCCCTACTGGTCTCGGGTACCTGACAAGCCACCGACACCAGAGCGGACCGCGCGACCCCGGGGCGAACAGCTCGGCCGGTTCGTCCACCGCGCCCGTACCGAGCGGGCGCAGCCGGACGCGGAACAGCAGGAGCTACTGCCGGCGGTGACGGCATGGAGGAGAACATCGAGCCCGCCGAGGCCACAGGGTCCGGACAGCACCGTGGAGCAGCACACGCTCGGCGTTTGGATCAACGACACCAGCGCAAGGAACGCCAAGCTCACCGCGCAGCAGATCGAGCAGCTCGAGGCGCCCGGGGTGACCTGGAAGGCCACTGTGCCTTGCCGCGCCCGCGCTGCGCGTTGAGGGGCGGATGGTCGAACGCTGGCATTGTCTGGTGGGGTGGCAGCGGCTGGCGCTCGAACGTTCGGTCGGCTGTGCCGTAGCCATGCGTAGATGTGTCATGTACGCTGCGTGTCGCTGGCATTGGAGCAACACGCGGGTCCGGTCGCCGCCCCGTAGGGGGAGCGCCGGCCGGAACCTGCTACCCAGCTGAGGCCCGGTTGCCGCTCCGTGGGGGGAGTGCCGACCGGGCCTACCAGCTGTATACCCGGCGAGCTGGTCCTGCGTGCGTGACAAATGCCCGTCCCCTGGCCGGTTTTGTGCTCATCCGTCCAGCAACCGCGGCCCATCGGATCCAGGTCGCAACGAGGCCATCACCACTCACCATGAGGTGGCCGAGCGCGGGGAACTCCGCCAGGCGCACCGCATATGAGGTGGCTGCGACAGCAGCAGACGCCTCGTCAGTCGCCTCATGAGCCCGGACAGCACCGCGCAGCAAAGTTCGAACCGTTGATAACGTCCAGACTGATCAGGGCGATGTTGGTCTCTGTCTCCGCGAATGACGGGGCGGCGAGAAGCCTCGGCATTTTTTTTGCGGCCGACGCGGTCGCATGACGTACTCAAGGTAGCGATTGGCCGGGAACTTCCCATCCCTGTCACCCCTCTGTCTCCGCTCCCGCTCGGGGCGCGGTGATCAATGAGCTGTAGGACGTGCCTTCCACCGCGTTGAGGAGGATGTACTCGCGCCCGGGGCCGGTGGCGACCTCGCGCAGTCGGGCCAGCGCTTCCTCCTCGGTCGGCAACGCGATGCCGAGCGCGGTGGCCGCCGCGTCCCGCTCTGCCAGGAGGTCAGGCTCGTCCTCCATGTACTCCTCAGCGGCTTCCTGGCTCTCCTGCGCGGTGAAGCGTGGGCAGTCGCGCCACCAAGGCACCGTCAGCAGCAGTCGCACCAGCTCCGGCAGGCCGATGGCCACGAGTGCCGCCCCGCCCTCGGAGTCGGCATACAGGATCGGGCGTTCCTCACCGCCCTTGCCGCAGAAGAAGTACGTGCCGCCGCTGCCGTCCCCGGCAAGGCCCTCCAACGGCTCACCGGAAGCGAGCCGCACGTCCTCCACGTGATCGGTCCGATCCAAGTCGAAGTCCCCGGGCCACAGGAGGAAATCGGCCGCAGGCTCGTGCTCCCGAATAGCAGTGATCATCGACGTCATGACGACACCCTAAAGGCTGTCCCCGTAACCGATCTTTGGCATGAGGGTGGTTGGTCGGGATTAGGTCCCGCCGGTGGGCGACGCCGCCAGGGCCGCGTCGCTCTCGCGGGGTGTCAGGTCTGATCACCTGATGTCCAAGGTGGCCAAGGGCCGGGCGGGTTGCGGGCGTGGTGGCGGAGGACGGAGGTGATGTCTGTGCGGCCAGTGCGCTGGAGGGGGCCGATGGCCAGGTCCCTGAGGGCGGCCATGGCTCGGGGTGTGCTTCCGGTCCTCACTCGGGAGGCGTCTTCTCCGTAGGTGCGGACCCGGATCGGCAGGCTGCCGTCGGGAAACGTGGCGAGGGCCGTGGCCGCGGGTCCGGTCCGGAAACGGCGGGCAACCCCTTGGGGGCATCGACATCGGTTCACCCCCCTGCGACCGCACGACACAGCAGCGGCCCGCAAGGGCCATCCGCTCGTCAACATGCAGATCCCCACCGGGCATTGGGCAACAGAGTCCCCCTGCTATGTTTGACCGATGGCATCGGTCAAACAGTTCCAAGTCACCTTCGACTGCGCAGAACCTGAGCGCGTCGCTCGTTTCTGGTGCGAGGTGTTGGGGTACGTCGTACCGCCGCCACCGGAGGGGTTTGCGACTTGGGACGATTTCGATCGCTCGCTGCCGCCTGAAAATCAGGGTTCATGGTTCGCATGCATCGATCCCTCAGGTGTGGGCCCGCGACTGTTCTTCCAGCGCGTTCCCGAAGGCAAGGCCGTCAAGAATCGGCTGCATCTTGACGTGCGGGTCGGCACCGGACTCGTGGGTGAAGAGCGCCTGGCCACACTTGAGGCCGAATGCGCACGACTGGTCGCGCTCGGCGCGGTACACGTGCGAACACTGCTTGCCGATGACGACAACGAGTCGTGCATCGTGATGCAGGACATCGAGGGCAACGAGTTCTGTCTCGACTGAGCATCCTCCGAGACGGCGAGGTGGGGAGCCGTCTCCCTCGGGCCTCTCCAAGCGACGACGACCAGGAGCAGCCGATCCGGCTGACGGCCCTGGACATCGGCCCGTGGTTCGAGCGGGATGCAAACCGCGCGGAGGACCTGGCCCAGCAGATCGTCCAGGCCACGCTGGAGCCCCGGCCCGAAGGGGCCGAGCCGCCGGTCGTTGGCGCCTGACAGCTGTCGTGGCAGGTCGACGAGCCCGCACGCGGATGCAGCCGGAGGGCCTGACGGCGGAAGGGGAGCAGCTCGGGGAAGAGGCTCTCCACCCTCACCGGGCGGGAAGGGGTGTGACGGGACATGTGCCGGACGCCAGGGCCGGGATGTGACAGACACCCCGCCGGGCCACCCGCCGCCCTCTGCACCCCGCGCCACGCCCGGCCGGCGGGTGCGGTCCGGTCAGATCGTCCGGTCGGGGGCGGAGAAGGAGATGTCGCCGGTGCCGAGGGGGCGGCGGGCCGGGCCCGGTTCGGGGACGTGGTCGCCGGGCGGCTGCCGGAAGTCGGCGCCCTGCTCGACCGCGAGCGGGCGTCGGGCGCCGGCCGGGGCGGGATGGGGGACCTGGGTGGCGGGCTCGGAGAATGCCGGCAACGCGAGGGTACGGCGATCGGGCGTCATAACGGCCAGTGTCGCAGCCGGCCCGGCCCGCGCCTTCACCGGTCTCGCGCGGACATCGCGGGAGCCCGCTGCGAGCGGGCACCGCCGGCGGCAGTGCGGGCGTTGTCGGCGAGCTGCTACATCTGCCCGGTAAGGGTGCACAGGGCCTGCGCGGCGGAGGACAGCCGCTTCCTGGCCGACGGGGTCCTTGGCCAGTGCCGGTCCGGCTCCCCGCCGTCGGCGGCGGCCCGTTGGGGCGCAGCGTGCCGATGGCGTACGGAACTGGCGGCGCCGGCGCGGCGCCGACGGTACGTCCATGTGAAGCCCCCCGGAGCGCGGCCGACGAAAAATCCCGTGCCACGCCTGTCCGAGCAGGAGCAAAATCGCGCCATGGCGGATATGCGAGCGTTCCGGGATGCGGTCACCGGCTGGGCGGCGGGCAGCCCCGGTGGGCCGGCGAGTGAGCTGGCCGTGCGACTGCGCGTGCGGACTGCGGTGCTGTTGGAAGGGCCGAGCGACCTCGCGGCCGTTGAGACGCTGGCCGCGCGCTACGGCCGGGACCTGCCCGCCGAAGGGGTGTGCGTCATACCCATGGGCGGAGCGATGAGCGTCGGCCGCTACGCCGGCCTCCTCGGGCCGCCGGGGTTGGGTCTGCGCCTTGCCGGACTGTGCGATGAGGGCGAGCAGCGCTTCTACGACCGCGGTCTTGAGAGGGCCCGCGCGCCGCGCGAAGGGTTCTTCGTGTGTGTGACGGACCTGGAGGACGAACTCATCCGCGCGCTGGGCGTGGCGCAGGTTGAGGAGATCGTCCAGGCTGAGGGCGACCTCCAAGCCTGGCAGACCTTCGTGCGCCAACCTGCACACCAAGGCCGGCCCCCGCAGCAGCAGATGCGGCGCTTCCTCGGCACGAAGAAGGGCCGCAAGATCCGCTACGGCCGCCTCCTGGTCGAGGCCCTCGACTCCGCGCGGGTACCTGCTCCCCTCCACAATCTGCTCGCGAACCTGTGACCGAAGCGCTGATCGAGGTCAGCAGCAGCGGCTGCAGCCGGGCTGCCAGTAGATCGCGGTGTGGCAGCCAGGGGCGAGCGTGACGAGCGGCGCGGTGGCCGGTCTCCGTCCGGCCCGGCGGGCCGGACAACTCGACATCCTGCGAGCCGTCGCGGCGGACTGACGGGACGCACAGAGAGCCGACGCGGCATCAGGACGGGTCGCACCGCCCCGGACCCCCGTCCTACTGAACGGGGGTCTGGAGCAGGGCCCCGAGCGTGCCGAGCCCGTGCCGCAGCCGGCGGAAGTAGGTGGCGCGGCTGAGGTGCAGCCCGCGGGCCACCTGGTGGTGGGTGCTGGCGCGGCCGAAGTAGTAGGCCTGAAGGATCCGGCCGGCCTCGGCCTCGGCGTCGTCCTCGCTGAGCGCCAGGCCGTGCACCGCGTCGTACAGCCAGCCGCGCAGGCTCGCCGCCGTCGGGGTCCGGGGCAGGGCGAGCAGGGGGCTGGCCGCCAGGGCCTGCGGGTCCCGGATCCGGGCCAGGGCCTTGGCGATGTGCGCGGTGACGTCCCGGACGGGGCCGCCGGTGATCCGCGCGAGCCAGCGGGGCAGGGCAGTGGGGGCGAAGTCGTGGCTGAAGACCTCGGGCTGGCGGCCGCAGCGGTAGACGTCCTCACTGATGCTGCCGTGCGTCCGGAACTCCAGGCCGTGGAGCAGGCTCTGGTAGCCGGGGCTCGCGGTGGAGATGACCAGGCGCCCGGTGCTGACGCCCTGTCGGAGGATGTGGCGCAGCAACAGGGCGTGCACGGCGGGGTCCGGGCAGTACGCCGCGCCGAGGAAGAGCCCGCCGGCGGCGAGCTGGTCGCTGTGCTGCTGGAGCAGCGGTTCGGTCGAGCCCGCCGTGCGCTCGCTGATCGGCAGCAGGCTCGCCAGGCCGACCGGCCTGCCGTCCTCGTCCCGGGCCAGGTGGAAGGCGGAGATGTCGTCGGCGGCCCAGCGCTCGGCCAGGCGGTCTGCTCGGCGGGGGTCGAAGCCGCTGCGCAGGGCCCACTCGCGCATCAGCCGACCGATGTCGCCGGCGTCCGCGGCCTCGGCCGTACGGAACAGCGATGAGCGCTCCGCCGCGGGGAAGAGCTCCT
The DNA here is from genome assembly GCF_007828955.1 of Kitasatospora atroaurantiaca. NCBI lineage: Bacteria > Bacillati > Actinomycetota > Actinomycetes > Kitasatosporales > Streptomycetaceae > Kitasatospora > Kitasatospora atroaurantiaca. Next base: position 26,651 of record NZ_VIVR01000001.1, read on the forward strand.
GCCGCAGCAGCGGATCGCCGGTCAGGAAGATCCCCTGCTCGACGAGTTCGCTCCGTTCGGCGGGGTCCTCGGCGCGCTCCAGCAGGGTGAGCCGGTACCCGGCGGCGCGCGTGCGGACGGCCTCGTGGGCCTGCGGCTGCCGCCACCGGTAGGCCAGTTCGATCACATGGCGGTACGGCTCGGCGAGCGCCAGCCCCAGCGGCCTCCGGGTGACGATGCTGAGTTCGGCCAGCGCCGTGAAGAGCTCGGGGCCGCCGGCCAGCAGCTTCTCGTCGGCGTTCCCGACGGTGGCGAGCAGCCGGAGCATGTGCTGCCGGCGTCGGCCCGGGAGCTCCTTCCCGAGCCGCTGAAGGATCTCGGTGGCGACCTGGTCCGCCACCGCGCCCGGCGCGGTCGGCGCCGCCCCGGCCCGCAGCGCCCGGCCCACGGCCTGCGCGAGCAGCGGTAGGCCGCCCGCCAGCCGCACGGTGAGGTCGCGGCCCTCGGCATCCTCGATCCCGGCCGCGAGCTCATCGTCCGGCAGCGGCGGCACGGTCACGGTGACGGCTCCCGAGTGCGCCCAACCGGGGTCGGCGAGCACCGGACGGCGGCTGACCACCAGCAGGTTCGCGGCCGCACCCAGCGCCTCGCGAACCGCCACCAGCCTGCGGGGGCCGTCGGCGCTGTCGACCACCAGCAGAGCGTCGACGGGAGACGCCTGTGCCCGCCGCAGGGTGCCGATCGCCTGTGGCCGGTCCAGATCGACCGTCAGCGCCGGGTGGAGCGCCGCCGCGAGCCGCGACTTCCCGACACCCAGCGGGCCCGTCAGGTTGACCAGCGGGTGGGCGGCCACGGCCGCCCGCAACTCCTCCAGGACGGCCGACCGCGACCCGATGCTTTCACTCATCCGACACCTGAACCCCTCGTGACCTTCACCTCGGCAGCGGCAGGACGATACCGAGCCGACTGCCAGGGCGTCCGGCGATCGCTCAGAGTCCGTACATGCCAAGTGGGTTGAGACTCTCGTGAGACTGCCGCAGCCCGTCTCGTCGGTAACGTCGTCCCCGCCGAAAGCCGGACGGGGACCGCTCCCTCCGGCGGGTGCAGTGTCAGGTGCACCTCACTCTTCGGCCTTGCCCACCACGAAAGGAACCAACGATGAAGTTGGCCCGTACGCTCGCGGCTGCCCTCATGGCCGTGTTCGCGATGGTGCTCGTGCTGCCCTCCGGGGCCACGGCTGCCACCCTCCCGCAGTCCGGAACTGCTCAGGCCGCCCTCACCGCAGTGCCCACCGTCCCCAAGGACTTCACCGGCGAGGGCTACGGGCCCGCCAACATCGCCGAGCCGGCGGCATGGGACTCGGCCTACGCCCAGGCCGCGGCAGAGGGATACCCGTCCTACCTCTGCCGCCACACCCTCGGCCCGGCCTACATCCAGATCGGCAGCGGCGACTACTACCAGGTACTGGTGAAGATCTCCTGCACCCCGCCGCCGCCCGAGGGCTCCGGTCAGATCATCAGTGTGGCCAACGGCAAGTGCGTGGACGTCAAGGACGGCAGCAAGAGCGACGGCGCCCCGATCCAGCTGTACAGCTGCAACGGCGGCGCCAACCAGCTCTGGAAGCTCGAGGCCGACGGCACCGTCCGCTCCATGGGCCGCTGCATGGACGTCCAGTACGCCAAGACCGACAACGGCTCGGTCCTCGGCCTGAACACCTGCCACGACGGCACCAACCAGAAGTGGGAGCTGCTGCCCGGCGGCAAGCTGCGCGGTGTGCAGTCCGGCAAGTGCCTGGACGTGAACTACTACTGGATCTTCAACCGCCTCGTCATCTGGGACTGCTCCTCGGCGCGCCCCTACCAGCAGTGGCGCGGCACCGCCATCGGCCTCTGACCCCTGTACGCCCGTGAGCACGGCCCCTGACCACCCGTCAGGGGCTGTGCCCCGCGTCGTGGGCCGGCAGGGCGACGTAGAGCGAGGTGAGCTGCTCCAGGCCGTCGAGCTCGATGCCGAGCATGGACAGCAAACGGACGGAGACGGTTCTGCGGGCAGTGCCCCTGGCGCCCCGGCGGGAAGAGTCCTCGTCGGTGCTGCGCGTCGAACCTCTCCATCCGATGTGTCCTCCCAGGTCTCGGACGTCGTGCCGCGTGCGGGCCGGCCGCGGTGGCGTGCCGTGGATGGCCCAACTGCCCGGGTGTGGCTCGGGATCAGGGCGGCGTGGCCCTGGCCGCCGCGTTGCTTGTCCCGCTCGCCTTCCGGGCGACCGACAGCGAGCACCCGGTGGCGCTCACCTCGCTCACGCCCGGCAGCTGCTTCCGGCTCCCGTCAAAGACCTACCTCCCGACACATTCCGATGCCTTCGACGGGTTCCCACGCGAGGTGGTACCCGAAGCGTGCGCCGTGCCGCACCGTGCGGAGGTGGTCGCCCAGGCCGCCATCGACCCCGGCCGAATCCCTACAACGATCTGCCCGGCGCCTCACACGCGGCCTGCCGGGAACACTACGCGGACTACAACCCGGTTTTCTGGGCTCTCCCGGCCAATGTCGAGTTTGCAATCGTGCCCCCGAGGGAGCGGGACCTCAAGGACCGTCCGGTCGCCACCTGCCTCTACGAAGGCCCGTATGTCCCGCTCGCCAGCCCACTACCTGCCGATCTCTCTCGCCTGACCGCCGAGCAACGCCGCTGCCTGGACGCCGTCCGCCCGTATGACGAAGTCCGTCCCAGGGCTGCCGAAGGCGCAGCGGGGCGATCCCGACGATGCGCCGACGAGAGACGCGCGCGCCCGTGGGCACCGCGCAGCGATCGTGAGGGCGGGTGCCGCCCCCGAGGGGGCTCGGGCCGCCCAGCCGGCCACCAGGCAGCCCGGCCGCGCATGGGAATGATGTGACGATCAGTCACTATGGCATCCTGACAGGGCTGGTGCGCTCCGGCGCGACAGCCGGGCCTAGGATGCGGTCCGGCATCTCTTGATAGACGATCACGGGGGATTTGTGATGGCAGGTCAGTGGCAGACGCTCGGCGAGGCCGACGGCGTGGAGGCGTACGTGCACCGCCCGGAGGGCCAGGTGCGTGGCGCGGTGGTGGTCTGCTCGGAGCTGTACGGGGTGAACACCTACGCCCGGGCCACCTGCGCGGAGTTGGCGCAGGCCGGGTTCGTGGCGCTGGCGCCCGACTACTACTGGCGCAGCGCACGGCGCACCGAGCTCGGCTACACGCCCGAGGAGCGCGAGACGGGCCTGACACTGATGCGTGCGCTGGATCGCGACGAACTGGTCGCGGATGCCGCGGACGCGCTGGCGTTCGCGCGCAGCGAGGCCGGCGGGCGGGGGGTGGCCTTCCTGGGGCTGAGCATGGGCGGGCACATCGCGGTGCGCGCGGCGACCGAGCTGCGCTTCGAGCTGGCTGCGGTCTTCTACCCGGGCTGGCTGCTCAACAGCGGCTTTCCGCTGGTCGGCCCGGTGCCGCCGTTGGAGAACAGCGAGCGGATCGCCGCCAACGGCGTCTTCCTGCTGGGCTTCAGGGGCGAGGAGGACCACATCATTCTCGCCGAGGAGTGGGAGCAGGCCGAGCAGCGCCTCACCGACGCCAAGGTCCCCCACGAACTGGTCAGCTACCCGGGCGCCCGCCACGGCTTCGCCTGCGCCGACCGCCCGGCCGACTACGACCCGGAAGCCGGCGCGGACGCCTGGCGTCGCGTCCACGAGGCTCTGGCGGCCCACCTGTAGCACGCCGCCCCTGCACCGGGGGCACCGCCCGCCCGCGAGCTGGAGACGTCCGGCCCGGTCACGCCCGCTGGCCAGGCCGGCGGGCTGCCGGTCATCCGCTCCGACCGGGCCGGCGCGGGCGGTTTCGTCCAGCAGACTCACCTTCACGGCCTCGTGGTTGATCAATGCCGTCTCGACAGCGCCCGTGATCACCTCGAGGCCGTTCCGCTGTCCGCCGAACGCCAAAACCCCCGGCCGGCTCAACGAGCCGACCGGGGGGGCAAAGGTCAAAGAAGAAGCTCAGACGGTCGATGCCGCAGCTGCCCGCAGGACGGCCCAGGCGTCGGCCGTGAGCGGGTCGCCGTGCCCGAAGACCGCGGTCTGGACGTCCAGTTCAGAAAGCCGGTGGAACGAGTCGATGGCCCGCTTCCGGTCGGTGTTGAAGACCCCGAGGATGGTCCGGCCGCCCACGTTCGCCACCGCATCACCGGTGAACAGCACCCGGGGCCCCGGCAGATACAGCGCGACACTCCCGTCCGTGTGCCCCGGGACGGCGACCACCCGCGCGCCGCCGCCGAAGTCGAGCACGTCACCGTCGTTGAGCTCGACGTCGACGTGCACGGGCGGGGCCGCCGGAGGGCGGGACATGTTCTCGTAGAGTTCGCGCTCCCACACGGGGGCGTCGGTGAAGACCGGCTCCGCTGCGGCTCGCTCCCCCCGGATAACGGGCGCGTCGAGCGCGTGCGCCAGCACCTCCGCACCGGACCAGGCGGCGACCTCGGCCGCCGATCCGACGTGATCCTCATGACAGTGCGTCAGGACGATCCGCCGCAGGCCACCCGGCGCGAACCCAAGACTGAGCACCGCCTCCGCGATGGCCGGGCCGGATCCGACCACGCCGGTGTCGATCAGCGTCAACGCCCCCGGGTCGCGCCAGAGGTAGGCGTGTCCGACTTCGAACGCGAGCAGGTGCAACTCAGGCAGAACCTCGACTATCTCCATACCCGGGAACGTAACCAGCACTGCCCAGCCGGAACCCCCGGTTCACCCGTAGCTGATCGCAGTTCGAAGTAAGCGCCGCGCAGCTTGTCGATCACCAGGCGGGCTGCCGGGAAGACGAGGCTGGTCTGCCGGTAGCAGCGGTCGATGAGGGCTGCGGCATCACCGGGTGGCGCAGGGCGGCTTCGGCGGCGCGGATCTCCGCTGTGCGCGGTTCTGCGACGGCCTGATCGGTGCGGCCTACCCGGACGGCACGCTCCACGCGATCTCCGCCGCGTTGGTGGACTGGTACGCCTCGGCGGGTCGCCGGTTACGGCCCGGTGGGCTGCCCCGGTGCACCTGCCCGGACCTGTGAGGAGACCCCTTTGACCAGCCCACTGACGACCACTCACCTGGTGACGGTGGTGGGGATCGGGGCGCACGGCCGGCCCGCCCTGGCGCCGGTGTCCTAGCGCCGGTGTCCGAGCGCCCCCAAGCGAGGCTCAGCCGTTCAGCGCCGCGGTGGCGGCCTTCACCTGGGCCTGCAGGGCGGTCTTGATCTGCGCCATGGCGGCGGCGTTCTCGGCGATCGCCTGCTGCTGATAGGCGAAGTCGACGGCGTACCAGACGCCGACCAGGTTCGTCCTGTGCCGGCAGGCCGCGTCGGCCGTCGCCACCAGGATCTCGTGGGGCGTGGGCACGGGGCTGTCCGACCACGTCTTGTCGCCCATCGCGGCCACCGGGTCCGGGTAGCTGAAGCCGCTCTCCTTCATGCACTGCGACCACTGGGCGAACACCGCCCGGGTCCGGGCATCCTGCTGGGAGTCCTGCAGCGTACGGAACTTGAGGTCCTCCGCGAGCTGCGCATCGCCCACTCTGCCGTCCACGGCGCCGGTCAGCTTCTTGACGGTCTCCCCGACGCAGCCGTGGTCCGGCACCGTCTGGCCATTGATGACCTGCCCACCGGGACCGTACTTCTGCTTCATGTCGGACGAACCCCGCAGTGCGGCCGTCATCTGCTGGCTCAGCTGCGGCCTGGGGGGCGCCGAGCCCGTGCCGACGTCGTCGCCCTCCGGGTGATAGCCCCACTTCGCCATCACGGCGGCATTCTGCGGCCCGTAACGGCCGTCCCTGCGGGTGGTGGGGGCATCGCTGCCGCGCCTCGGCTGGAGCGGTGCCGGGTGCGTGTAACTGAATCCGAAGCGTGCCATGCAGCTCGTGCCGAGCTGCGCCTGAGCCTTCTCGACCGTGAACATCTGCTCCGGATCGAACAGATAGGCGTCCAGGGGCAGCGGCTGGTTGTTTGCCGAGTCGAGCACGGGCGTGGCGGACACCAGGGGCGGAACCACTACGCGGGACGGTGCGTCGGTGCCGCGCTTCGGGTCCGCGACGGCGCTCGTGCAGCCGGCCAGCAGCAGCGGCAGGGCGATCAGGAGGGCGGTGGAGCGACGCGGGCGGCTGAACACAGGCGTGATCTCTCTCGGTTCGGCGAGACGGGCGGGCGTGGACGGCTGAAGTAGGTTGGGCTGCAGCGGTCTCCGGCCAGTGCCCATGGTCGGAGACCGCTGTCAGCTCTCAGCTGTCACTTCTCGGACGGGGTGAGCTCCGACTCAGCCGAAGAAGCCGGCCGCGTTGTTGTTCTTCATCGTCGAGTTGAGGTCCCTGAATCCGTAGTCCGGGATGGTCTGGCAGGCGTAGCTGCAGTTGCGGTAGCCGCTGTTGTAGTAGACGGTGAAGGAGCCGGCGTACCAGCTGTCGACCGACGCGGCGTTGTTCTTGACCGAGACGCCGGCGCCCCTGGTGCCGTAGGCGCTCTCGCCGAAGTGGTAGCCCGAGTAGTCCGATATGTCCGACCCCTGGACGAAGACGGCCCCGTAGCCGCTGCTGCTGGAGTTGTAGTACAGGCAGACGTATTGGCCACCCTGGCAGTCGGCCAGGTTGGAGGCCGAGGCCGTGCCGGTGGTCGCCACGCCCGCGGTCAGAACGGTGCCGGCCACGGTGGCGGCGGCGAGTAGCTTTCGGATGCGCATTGTGGTCCCTTTCCTGACGCCGGCAACTCCGGCGTCGTGGGACCCATGCTAGGGCCTGTCTGGAGTTGTGATCAACATCGCCCGATTCGGGCCCCGGGACCATGCCAGCTGGTATAACGCTCATGTGACGCGACGTGAACTGAGCGACAGCGAGTGGGCGTTGATCGAGCCGTTCCTGCCGATCGGGCGGTACGGCCCCTACCCGCAGCGCCTGCGCGATCAGTTCGAGGGCGTCATCTGGCGGTTCCGCAGCGGAAGTCAGTGGCGGGAGATGCCTGAGGAGTTCGGGGCCTGGCAGACGGTCTACGACCGCTTCGCCCAGTGGCGCGACGCCGGCGTGTTCACCGCGCTGATGGAGGGGATGATCGCCGAGGCCGCCCGGCGCGGCCAGACGGACCTGCCCCCGGTCAGCGTGGACTCCACGGTGGCCCGTGCGCACCACGACGCGGCCGGGATGGCGGTGGACCCGGAGGTCCTGGCGGCGCTGGAGAAGGCCGCAGCGGAGGAAAAGGGGCGACAGAAACCGGGCAACCCGCCCCAGTGACGGCCGAGTCGCAAGCGCGGGAGGCAGGACCGCGCGGAGCGCCTGCGGTTGCTGCGGCGCCGCCGCGCCCGGCTCGAGGCGGCCGCGCTGGGACCTTCGCACGGCGGGTTGACCAGCAAGGTCCACCTTGCGGCCGACCGCCGCTGCCGCCCGTCGGCGTTCGTGCTCACCCCCAGGCAGGCCGCTGACAGCCCTCGGTTCGTCGCGGTGCTGGAGGAGGTCAGGGTGGGCGGGCCGGTCTGCCGTCCGCGCACCCGGCCGGACGCGGTCGCCGCCGAAGAGGCGTACTCCTCCTGGATCAACCGCGCCTACCTGCGCAAACGCAAGGTCAAGGCGGTGATCCCGGAGAAGGTCGACCAGGCCCCGAACCGAAGTAGCGCGGCAGCACGGGCGGGCGGCCGGTCTCCCACCACGCGAGATCACCCACACCTGACGAGTTACGCCGACGCCGCTCTTCACGGGGGGATCTCCTCCTGGCTCTCGGCGACGTCTGAACGCATGTCAGAGCGTCGGGGTTGCCATCACCTTGTGCCTACAGATGGGAGCCAGCACCCTGCCGTCGTCTCATGAGACACAGCTCGGCCTGGAGAACCCGAGTTCACCAGACTTTTCAGCATGCCTCGGCCGGTGAGACCTGGGCGCACACGAGGGCCTGCTCGATCAGCCCACGCAGTTCCTCATCCTGGAAGATCCTCTGGTAGCCCTCGAGCTGGGACAGGCGGCGCTCCGACTGTTGCAGGGCCAGCAGTGCGGTCTGGATCGCCGGACTGATTTCGCCGATCCGGATCAGGGGCTGGAGTGCGTCGCGGAAGGCCCCGAACTGGTCGCCACCAGCGGCGATCGGCAGCACGAACTCCTCCAGGACCTTCATGGCCGGCCCTGAATCGCAGGTGATCGACATGAGCGTGATCGCCGCGCTGAGCCGTGACCACTGCGTGCCGTTCTCCATGATGGACCGGACCCGGTCGGCATACGGCGCGGCGTCGTGGCCGAACTCGGCCAGCGCGCCGAACGGCCCGAACTCGGGCTCCTCGGCCGCCATGACCGCGTCGCCGAGGAGCCGGAGCGCCGCCGCACGGTCTCCACTGATGCACGCGGCGGTCCAGGTCACCGACCAGTGGTTCCCTGGGTAGTCCAGCACCTGGCAGGTGCGTAGGGCCGGTTCGGCCGAGGCGGCTGCCGGGCCCATCGCTCGCAGTACACCGACCACAGAGATCGAGGTCCAGGTGTCGGCCAGTAGCGGCAGGAGATCCGGCAGTGCCGGCACCGCGTCCGCGCCCCATGCCTCCAACACCGCAAGGAACCCGCGGGTCGCACCGCCTCGGGCCCCGCCGCGGCGGATAGCCTCCCGCACCGCGGGCAGCAGGACGTCCGCGTGCGCTCGCAGCGGGATCAGCACGTCCGTGATGTCCGGCCGCCTCGGTTCCGCCGTGCCGTAGCCGCGGCCGTGCTCCTCCTCCTGCGCTCGGAGCTGCTCGATCAGGCCCGGCAGGGCGCGCGGGTCACCAATCCGGGCCAGCGCCCAATGGGCGATCTCGCCGACCGTTCCGTCGAGGTACTCGTCGGCCCCGTCGTCGTCGAGCAGTTCGGCGAGCCGGTCGGCGTACGGGGCCGCCGCAGGGCCGAGTGCCGCGAGGATGTTCGCGGCCCTGAGCCGGACGGCCCCGTCCGGGTCATCCAGCAGACCGCCCGCCAGCGGCAGCAACGTGGGTGCCACGGAACGCCGTTGGATGAGGAGCTGCCACGCCACGTCCAGGGCCTCCCGGCACAGCAGGGCATCCCCGGTCCACCTCGACGCCTCGATCAGTCGGGCGGTGAAGGACAGTTTCGCTTCGGGATCGTGCTCCAACCGCCGAGCGACCCACCAGACCAGGGTCTCGCGATCACAGGGGCCCTCGACGTTCGGCACGAACCATACGTCCTCGAACCGTGGCCGCACCCCGAGGTCGGAGAACACCTCCACCAGACGGTCCAGCTGACGGACCGCCAGCTCCCGGTCCAGGCCGGCCGAGGCGTAGACGGCAGCGACCCACATCACCGGATCGTCCCCGCCCAGCACGTCCGCCAGCGCTGCCCGTGCCGCGTCGACGGCGTCCTGGTCCGCCTCCGGCTCGGCCGCGGCTTCGCCGAGGGCGATCAGCACCGGCAGCCGAACTGCCGGATCCGTCTCCACCCGCCACCGATCCAGCAACCGGGCGACGCTGCGCGCGAGCGGGATCGCCGCCCGCCGCACCGCCGGCTCCGGATCCGCGAGCAGGTCCCGTGCCCTGGCCCAGTCCTCCTCCGCCTGGCCCGGTTCGTTCATGGCCACCAGCAGCTCGACCAGGAAGACCCGCGCGCCCATGCCGGGGTCGGCGGCGAGCGCGACGACGAACGGCAGGGCAACCGGCATCGCGGACGGCGTCTCACACCCGTCCCTCGTGACGAGGGAGTAGAGCGGGTAGCAGTCCTCCTCCGTCGCCTCCGCACCCGCAAGAGCGAGCCGACGGAGCGTCCGCGGCACGTCCTCGACCGGATCGATCGGGCGCCCCGTCTCAAGCCCGTCCCACACCACCGCGTCCAGTGCTTCCAGCGACATTCCCGTCATCGTCATCCCGTCCACCGCCACGTCGTCCTGCTTGTCACCGGCCGTCATCGTCCAGGAAACCCGCCGCCCTGTCGCTCGAAATTCGCTCCACCTCGCACATGAGAGGGCTCAGCCCGGAGAACCGAGCGGGTGGGACGCCGCCACCATGCTCTTCACCGGCGATCGGGACAACCGTCGTACTGTCATCTATCCCTGTATGACAGCGAGTTGTCGCTTCATGAACCGTACCGCGAACGGACGCTGCAAGAGATGCCGCCTCGCCTTGGCGAGCACTGGTCTGACTGGGCGTCTCGTCGCAGAGGGGGTCCGCGAGCACATCGAGGCCGCCCGCACTCGTCAAGCCGCGCACCCGCCGCAACCCGGTTCCGGGCGCCCGCCGAGCCCGGCCTCGTTGCGAACCGACCTGGAGATGGCTCGTCATGAGATCGCGCCTCTGCGGCTGGAGCGGGACAACCTCAAGAATGTCGTGCGGCGGAACCTGGGACAGCAGCTCGATCAGGTCGGTGTCGGCGAACTCGTGACCCGCATCAACGAACTCACCGTCCAGTTAGATGAGTTCAGAGCTGCACGAGAGGCCTGGAAGCGCGAGAAGCAGGACTTGGAGACGAAGCTGTCCGAGGCTGTAGAGGATCTAGAGGCGGCGCGTGCGAGCCTTCGCAGAATGGTACGGGCCGCAAGCACCGCGCCGAGTACAAATCAGTGACTGTTTTCTAAAGCGGGAGTCTCCAAATGCTGGCCATTCCCTTGTCGACACCAAACGAGAGAAGTCCTCCAGGGCCAAACTCGGCATCGCCATCTCCAAGGCGACTGGACTTCGAGAACACCTTTTCACCGGACTGGATGTCCCAGACATAGAGGTCGCTCCACTCATTATAGATTGGAAGCCCCTCAACATCATACGTAATGTCCGTTGACGTTGTCCGGACAGTCGCAACATAGCGCCCCTCGGGACTCAGTGCCGCCACCCGACCGGGATCGAGCGAGTACTCTATGCGCTGGACCATTTCGTGTCCGCTCAAATCCCACAATTTCAGCGAACCGCCGCCCGAATCCTGGATCCCCGAAAGGGCAGCAATTCCGCTTCGGCCAACAGCAAGCACCTTCCCGGGGGTCGATAGACGGCGCTCACGCCGACCAGACTCTACCTCCCAGTACTCCACCGTATCGCCATAGTAGGCAACAAGCTCTCCGTTTGAAATGAAAGAAATACCCTCGGCGGAAATGTGGTCGGCTACACCCCATTGCGGATTCGGTTCGCCAGTCTCAACCTTCCAGATGCGGACCTTGTCGCCGCCAAGGCTGGCCAGCCATTTTCCATCCGTGCTGAAATCGATTTCAGCAACACTTTCCCGCCGCTCCGCACCCTTCGAATGCTGGATCACGCGCATATTGTGACCGCTTTTCGATTCCCATATCCGAATTAATCCGTCATTGCCAGCCGTGGCCAGAAGTTCACCATCCGGACTCAGCGCCAGCGAGCTCACTCGACGCAGTCGTCGGCTCAAGGAGGCATGGTGCAGTACACGCGATATCCGATCGCCGCCAATGCGGTAGGTGTCCACAAATCCGGCGTGAACAGCACCGGCGAAAGTGCTTCCATCCTGACTGAATGTCATCGGAGTCACCGGCGCCCTATATGCGGCAATAGAGAGGACGCGCGGCGCTTTAACCTCAGGCCTTGGTTTTTTTATTGCTCGATTGCGCCCGATTATAATGTCGCCAGCCTGGTTCCTCCCCCCGAGTTGCGGGGATGGCAAGCCACTCTCTGCTAGGTTTCTGCGGAGCGCCGTGTAAAGGTCCGAGAGTGAGACGTACTCGCCTACCCCGACTATGCCAGTTCGCAGTATCCTTAGCATTTCTCCGGTGAATGCCGTATGAGTTGCCCCCAAGGGGGCCTTGGCATTCTCGTTCTCATGGCAAGCCGTAAGGACCCCCGTGCCTTCGATCCTCGTTGCGTCTCCTATTCGCCCGCCCTGAAAATCGGCTACTGCCATCCCACTCATACAGCAGTCAAGAATCACGACACGCCGTATGGGGCCTTCGCGAATTCGGATTCTCAGAGAGTCATAGCGTAGTGCGGAGACGTCCTCCAGGCCTGGCCTTGTTCCGGGTAGTGCCAGGTGGAACCCCGACGAGGCGTCATCGATCACGCCATGCCCCGCATAGTAGACAATCAGCGTTTCCCCGGCCGATAGCGCCGCTGCCTCAACTGCCAATATTACATCAGCGGCAGTTGCCTCCCGATCGTCCAAGATTTCAATATTCTCCCTCGGGATCCCAAAGCTCATCGGGTCAACGAGAAGCTCCGCAAGGTCCTCAAGATTTCTTTTTATTGCCGGCAGAGGGTGATAGTGGCTGTACTCTGAAAATCCAATCAGGACAACCCGGACTCCCGTTGGCTCCCAGTGCCGAGGGCTACTCGCCCGGCTGGTCATTATCCAGATCCACAGAGACAACGGACCCGTCGGGAAGCGTGATATTAACGCGCTGAGGTGGAGTCCTTCGACTGCTCATCCAGGCTCGGATCGTACCGGCGAGAGCAGCGATCGTTCCTATATCGCTCAGTATAATGCTAATTAGCTCAAAGATGCCGCCTTGATCGTCGGGATTAATTGACGCAGCCTGCACTCGCGCGCGGCGGACTGCAGGATCGCGTGAAAGCCAGGTTCGCAGGGACGCGAGTTCTTCACTGCCCGGGCTGGATGCGATTTGAATGATTACGTCAGCGCTCACACAATTCTCCCAGCTGATATTTTCGGCGACGTTCGAAATCCCTGATCCTAGCTGGACCAGCCATCGTCCCAACCTTGCCCTTCGCGGCAAGCGGCACGAGGTGCGCTGACCCGTATGGGATCCCTGAAGCTCTCATCGGACCCCCGAGGTTTCCATGCACAACATGACGCGAAGATCACTTATTGATCGGAGCAGAGTGCAGGATGTCTCTGGTCCGAAATCTCACCTCAACCCTCCCCTGTCGCCCCTGTCAGTCAATTCTGCCGTCCCCAAGTACTGCGCCCGTACGTGACGGCTCTCTTGATGCCCTGAGGATTCTAGGAGTGCAGCCAGGCGTGTGTCATCGTCAACGACGGATCTGTCGGAGCAAGTCCGGAGCACCGGCGCGCGACTACCCGGCGCCGTCCTGGCGGTGACGCCGTAGCCGGCCGTCCAATCGCTCCACGAGTCAACTGCCGTACCAGGGGATCTGACATCGTGTTGATCTTCACGGTCGCCTCGACACATGACCCTTTCTCTTCTTGAGGCATCGTTTGGCGATCTCGTCCTGCCAGCTCCTCGGAGGACGTTGTCACACGTCGAGAGGGGTCCTACGTGACCTACGTGCCATCACGACACGTAGGCCTCTGATCTGGGGAAGGCTTGACAGCTATAGATAACGACCAGCTCGTGGGTGTCGTCGAAGTAGGTCAGGTCGACTTGGCCCCGGTCGCCGCGGGAGCCGTCGTCCAACGACACGAGGATCGTCCGGCGGCCGCTCCTCATCGGCGGGGTCTGGATCGCGACCTTCGCACCGGCGACCAACACAGTCTCGCCCGTCTGATGGTCCCTCAGTCGGTGGGCGGGGGTGACGCCGCGTTCGGCAAGCAGCGGATGGTAGGGCTCCATGAGGTGGCGGGAGGCGTCCATGCCGATTGCCTCCAGTTCGGCCTGCAGCTGTTCGGTCTGGGTCATCGCGGGCAGGCCGGTCGTCCCCGGTTCGGGGTGGGCGGCGGGGTGAGGACCAGCTACGCGGGGATCGCCGCTGTGCGGTGTTGACGGTGGCTTGCGTCGTACCTGATGGCTTCCTCACTCACGATGTCCCCTCCAACGCTGGCCAGCAGAACGCCCCAGCGTAGGCGAATTTCTGGAAAACACCAGGTCATGCCATGTTTGCCGAGGGTGTGGACGGGCGCGTGAGCGCCTGTCCGGAGGCGGTCGACCCCGGGGTCGCGAACTGCTGCCGGATCGCGGCTGCGGGCCCGGCGAAGCCGCGTGCGGCACCGTTCCCGGCGGCCCCGAGGTCCCCAATTTCGTTAGTCAGCGCGTCGGCCCGGGATGCCACGGCTGCCGGCTTCACCGAACTGATCGGCCCCTCACTGAGCACCCACCTGGCCGGACGGGGCCAGCCGGAATGCTCAGCCGCAGGTCTCCTGGGAGGCCGCGAGGTGGTCGGCCCAGCTGTCCTGAGCGAAGCCGGTGCAGATCAGGGCGGCGACGGCGGCGATCGGGGGCCAGGTCCACTGGCCGGCACGGGCGAGCAGGAAGCTGCGGCGGGTGCCGGCCAGCGGGTCGAGGCGGCGGAAGGCTACGTCCGTACGGTCGCGCTCGATGCCGGACTCGGCCAGAACCGCCACCCCCAGGCCCGCGCCGACCAGGCTGTTCACCAGGTGCAGGCTGTCCATCCGGTGCGGGATCCGGGGGACGAAACCGGCCATCGCGCACACCCGGTGCACCAGCTCGTCGTCGTCCGTGCCACGGGAGTTGGTGATCCAGCCGCTCTCTGCGAAGGCGGCGAGCTCCGACAGCGCGACCGGCCGCTGCGCATCCGGGTGGCCGGCCGGTACGGCCAGGTACAGCGGCTGCACCTCGAACCTCCGGACGCTCAGCTCCGACGGCCACGGATGCGGCACCAGGCTGTAGTCGTACACCACCCCGAGATCGACCTCGCCCGACCGCAGCAGCTCCACGGTGCGCTCCGGCTCATGCTCGGACATCTCCACTTCCACCCGCGGATGGAGCTGCCGCAGCCGGGCCGCCATCGGCAGCACCACCGGCTCCACCGCCGTGTAGAAGCTGGTCAGCCGCACTCGGCCGGCCGGCTCCGCGCCGCCGCGCAGCTCGGCCGTCGCCTCCTCCACCGCCGCCAGGATCCCCACCGCGTGCTCCACCAGCCGCGCACCTGCAGGCGTCAGCCGCACCCGGCGGCCGACCGGCCGCAGCAGCGGCACGCCGACCTCCTGCTCCAGCACCGCCAGGTGCTTGGAGATCGCCGACGTCCCGTACCCCGTGTGGTCGGCCACGGCCGCCATCGTGCCGAGCCGGTCCAGCTCGACCAGCAGGCGCAACCGGGTGAGGTCGGGCAGCCGGCCGAATGGTTCCATGAGGATATTGTCCACCAATGGTGGACGATCGGTCCACCAATGGACCGTGGACGGAAACGGCCTGCTGGCGATCAAATGACTGGGTGACCGCATCAACCTCCACCTCCACCTCCACCGCTGTCGACGGCGGCCAGCAGACGGCTGAGAAGTCCTTCCGGACGGACACCCGGCGGCGGGTGCCCGGCGCCGTGCTCGTGCTCGCCGCGATGGCCGTACTGCACACCGGCAGCGCGCTCGCCACCGAACTCTTCGACTCCATCGGCCCGGCCGGCACCACCTGGCTGCGGATCGCGTTCGCCGCCGTCATCCTGCTCGCCTGGACCGGCCGCTCGCTCGGGCCCGCGCTGCGCGCCGCGTCCCGGCGCGACCTGATCGCCACCGCTCTGCTCGGCGCCGTCAGCGCCGCACTGATGCTGCTGTTCTCCGAGGCGACCGCGCGAGTGCCGCTCGGCACCGCCACCGCGCTCGAGTTCCTCGGCCCGCTCGCCGTCGCCGTCGCCGCCTCCAAGCGCCGCTCCGAACTCGGCTGGCTCGCACTCGCCGCTGCCGGCGTCCTGCTGCTCACCTCACCGTGGACCGGCGCGATCAGCGGCGCCGGCGTCCTGTTCGGACTGGCCTCGGCCGCCTGCTGGGCGCTGTACGTGATCGGCACCGCACACGTCGGCAGCCGCTTCACCGCCCAGCACGGCCTGGCCATCTCGCTCACCGTCGCCGCCCTGGTCAGCGCACCGTTCGGCGCGCCCGCGGTCGCCGCCAACTTCGACTGGGGCGTGGTCGCCGCAGCGGCGGGCATCGCGGTACTGATGCCGCTGCTGCCCTTCCTGCTGGAGATGACGGCCCTTCAGCGGATCGGCAAGACCACCTACGGCACCCTGGTCGGCCTCGAACCGGCCATCAGCCTGCTGGCCGGGCTCATCCTCATCTCCCAGACCCCGACCGCCGTCCAGGCCGGCGGCACCGTCCTGGTGGTCGCCGCCGGCATCGGCGCAGCCCGCAGGGAGCAACGCGGCTGAGAGAGATTTTTGCACTTGGCGGTTCTGTCGTCACCTGATGCCGGGACACCGGGTCCAGGGGCAGCAGGATCGCCTGCGGGATGGTTATCCCTCCCCCGGCCCGAGCCCCGATCGACCCACTCAAGACGGGCAGCCGGTCCGCGCTGCACAGCGTAGGCGGTGCGGACCGGCGGAGGTCAACGGGCGTCACTCTCACGGGCGGTCAGAGCCGACAGGCGGGAGGCCGCTCGCACGTCGCGGGTGGTTCCGTACTCGAGGCCGGGTCAGTCGACAGGCATGGCGAGCCGGCCGGGGTTGGCCTGCGGCATGTGCCGCTGTGTGCGGGGGCTCTGGGCGCGGCGGGCTGGTGGTGCCAGTCTGGCGGGCATGACCCTTATCCGGTTGTCCCGTGTACTGCTGCTCATGGTGGTTGCTGCTGCCGGGTGTGCGGTTGATGTGCCGGTGAGCACGCGCAGCGGCGGGTTGTGCCGGGTGGAGGAGTCGGTTCGGCAGGCGTGGTTCGGTGGTGGGGTCGTTCCGAGAAAGGGCTGGTACACGACGGTGGACGTGACGGCGACATGCAAGGGCGGGCCGGCGCGGACGCTGACGGTGGAAGTGGTCCCGGATGACGGGCAGCCGGTGGAGCAGGTGTCGAAGTCGCTGCCGACGGAGTCGTACGGGGACGGTGCCTGGCGGTCCGTCATCCACGTCCACTGGCTTTGCGTGCCGGCGTCGTGGTCGTACCGGTCCGCGGTGCGGGAGAAGGACGGCCGGGTGGTGGTGGACGCCGTGGAGCACCGGGTGGTGACGGCGGGGAAGGACTGCAAGTACTGACCGGTCGGTCAGTACTCAAGGCCGGTCAACTGGTCCTGTAGCGGGGCTGGCTGTGTGCGGCGTGGACCTTGGCGTTCGTACATCGGCCTGACCTGGCTGCTCAACCCGGGCGTCACCCTGCTCGGCGACGCCACCCACCTCGTATCCTCGTTCGTCGCTGTCGGGGCCGACCTCGCCCTGCGCGACGCCGCCGAACTCGCCAACGCCGTCGCCGACGCTGAGGGGGACTGCGCCTCCGCCCTCACGACGTACGAGAAGGCCCTGGTCCCGCGCTCCACCGAGATGGCCCAGGTGTCGGCGGAGAACCTCGATCTCCTCATCGCCCGAACGGCGCCCAGCAGTTCGACGAACTGCTCACCCGCCACGAGCAGATGGGACAGTAACGACGCTCGCGGCGGCGTCCAGCGGCCCGGCCCGCCCGTGCCCCGGCCCGCCCAGCAGGTGCCCCTCCCGGATCGACAACGCGAGGGCCCCGGTCGCGCGCCGGGGCCCTCGCCGGGCTTCAGCGAGCGGTGACGGGTCCGACCCGGCCGCGGGCAGCGTCAGCTGCGGCTCGCGGACCCGTCATCGCGAGAAGCGAGAACGGGGCCGACCTGCATCCCGGACCGGTCAGCGGCCGTCGGCCACCGAGAGCAGGAGGTCGACCAGGCGCTCGACGGCGTCCGGCCGGCCCTGCTCGCGGGCCTTGGCGGCCATCGCCGAGCGGCGCGCCGGGTCGGTGAGCAGCGGGGCGAGAGCCTGCTGCAAGGCGGTCGGGGTGACCTCGCCGAACAGAGCGACGGCGGCGCCGGCCTGCTGCAGGTGGGAGGCGTTGTGGGCCTGCTCGTTGCCTGCGGAGGACGCGAGCGGGATGAACACCGCGGCCATCCCCAGCGCGGTCAGCTCGGCGATCGTGCCCGCGCCGCTGCGGGAGATGACCAGCTCCGCGAGCGCAAGCACGTCCGGCTGTTCGGGTCCGACGAACCCGGTCAGCAGGTAACGCCCGGTCAGGTGAGGTGGCAGGGAGGCCGCCTGCGCGCGCAGGCGCGCCTCGTTCGCCGGGCCGCACTGGTGGATCACGTTCGCCTCGGCCAGCAGCCACGGCAGGATCCCCGCCACCCGGGTGTTGATCTGCACCGAGATGGCCCCAGCCGACTTCTCCATCCTCGAACGGATCGGCGAAGCCCGCCGTGACGTCACGCTCTACCTGCACGCGTGAACTCCCAGAGCCGGGACACATAGACCTGCCGCAAGTGACCGCCCAGGCGTTCGGCGCACGACACCTTCGATCAGTAGGGCATTTTCCACGTAAGGCTTATAATGAAAGGTGCAGCGCGGCATCTTGGTGTAGAATCTGAAGTACAAGGGCGACCTCGGGACCGGCATCACGGTGATGCCGAAGGCACCCACCACCAGGGGGAAATCACCATGACCTACCACTTCGACGTGGTCCGCGCGACGATCGACGAGCGCCTTCGGGAAGCGGAGAAGGACCGACTCGTCCGCGCGCTCCGCCTCAAGAACCGCGCCGAGCGCACCACCCAGCGCGCACGCCAGGCCCTCACCAACCTGGCCGCATGAACACCCCGAACACAACGGGCCGTCACCAACAACACCGGTGACGGCCCGTCCCGCTTCCCACGTCGAAGTTCCCATGTTCAGACCGAAGTAGCCGACCGGCCCACCGGCGCCGATCTCCGGAAGTTCCTGGAGGGCGTCCAGGGTCGCCTGCCACTCCGGCACGGCGCGCTCCGCCAGGTGGGCGTTGTAGCGGACGACGATCGGGCCTTCCGGCTCGCCCTCCGCGCTCGCCCGGTACAGCGCGGCGATCTCCTGCTCGTCGTGCGCCGTGCGCGGCCGGTCGGCCGGATCGACGAACTCGACGCCCGCATCCTCTCCCTGTTCCTGGCCGGCCTGACCGACCAGGCGGCCGCCGGCCAGCTCGGCATCTCCCACCGCACGGTCCAACGGCGCCTCACCGACCTCATGGCCAAGGCCGGCGTCGACACCCGCATCCAACTCGGCTGGCAGGCCGCCCGCCGTGGCTGGGCCTGACCTCCCGTCGGCGCGCCGACCGGTCGCCCGAGCAGGACGAGACGGAGGAACCAGCCCCGGGCCTCGGCTCAACGCCCATGTCCATGCGGCAGGTTGGGAGAAAATAACGGAGCTCAACCACGATCACGCCTTAGGATCGACGGTTATGGTTGATCTCTACCCTCCGACCAGTCCCTACGACAGTGGAATGCTCGACACCGGAGACGGCAACCGCGTCTACTACGAACAGCTCGGCAACCCTGAAGGCAAGCCCGTCCTGTACGTCCACGGCGGCCCAGGAGCGGGCGCGCCGCAGCGGCCGACGAGGGCCTGGGACCCCGAGCGCTACCGCGTCGTCCGCTACGACCAGCGCAACTGCGGTCGCAGCACCCCGCACGCCAGCGACCCGGCGGCGGACATGAGTCTGAACACCACGCAGCACCTGATCGACGACATGGAGCGGCTGCGCGAACACCTCGGCATCGAGCGGTGGTTGCTGGACGGCGCTTCCTGGGGCTCGACGCTCATCCTGGCCTATGCGCAGCAGCACCCCGAGCGGGTCAGCGAGATCGTCATTCAGGCGGTGACGATGACCCGCCGTACCGAGATCGACTGGCTCTACCGGGGCTCCGGGCGGTTCTACCCCGAAGCGTGGGACCGGTTCCGCGACGGCGTCCCCGAGGACGAGCGGGACGGCGACCTGCTCGCGGCCTACGCGCGGCTGATGGAGAACCCTGACCGCGCGATCCGGGAGAAGGCCGCTGCCGACTGGCTCGCCTGGGAGGACGCGGTCATCTCGAACGAGCCCAACGGCCTGCCCGGCATGTACAGCGATCGGGAGGTCGACGCGCAGATCGCGTTCGTACGGATCTGCGCCCACTTCTTCAGCAACGGCGCGTGGCTGGAGGAGGACCAACTGCTGCGCAACGCCCACAAGCTGGCCGGGATCCCGGCGGTGCTGGTCCACGGCCGGCACGATATGGGCAGCTCGGTACAGACGGCGTGGGAGCTGGCGAAGATGTGGCCTGACGCGCGGCTCCACATTTTCGAGGACTCAGGACACGTCGGCAGCGACGCGATGCGGGAGACGGTCCGGGCGGCCATCGAGGAGTTCAAGTACCGCTGATCCTCAGGGCACGTGGAGGAAGTCGAACGTGGCCTTCGGGCACGGCCGTCACACCGCGGCATCCGCGCGAGTGCGGCGGCCGGCCAGCACCTGGCCCAGCTGAAGGACGCTCAGGCCGAACATCAGGACGCCCAAGGGGACGTGCAGGGTCGCCACATGCGCGATGCCCAGGACCACCTGCACCGAGGCGAGGACCAGGAACCCGACCGCGTACAGGATGGGCAGGGGCGAGCCGCCGCCCGGCCGCCACGCCAGGATCGCGGTGAGCACGTACAACATCGCCGCGGCGTACATCCCGCGCGCCCCGGCACTGTGCAGCGCCTCTCCGTGCTGCGAGGACAACAACAGTCCGGCGGTGACCGCCTGGAAGAAGATGGCCGCGGTCTGCAGGGCGATCGCGGCTCGCAGGAACATCAAGAACTTGAGGCTGCGCTGCTGTGCCGTCGTCCGTATGGGCATGGTGAGCCCTTCCCTTCTGTTGCTCAACTCTGCTTCCCGACAGTGGTTCCTCGTGGCTTGCGCCCCGACGTCCCACCAGTCCGACGACGCAGCCACCGGGAATGTGAGACGGTGCACCGGCCTCACATTTCGCTGTGGTGCCTCGTCGAACATGGTGAGCGCAGATCCGAACAAGGGAGTCGTCGACACCATGACCACCCGATCCGAGCCCGAGCCAGAGCCCGGACACGGCCGACCCGATCCGAGCCTGAGCGCGATCATGAGCGAGCGCCGGCAGCTGATCAATCTCGCCTACCGGCTCCTCGGCTCCCTGGCCGAGGCCGAGGATGCCGTGCAGGAAACCTACGCCCGCTGGTACGCCATGTCCCGGCAGCAGCAGGAGGCCATCCAGTCCCCCGGCGCCTGGCTGACGAAGGTGGCCAGTCGCATCTGCCTCGACCTGCTCGGCTCAGCGCGGGCGCGGCGCGAGAGCTACGTGGGCGAGTGGATCCCGGAGCCGCTGCCCGACCGTACCGAGTGGATGCACGGGCGGCCGGGTGACGGCAGGGGTGACCCGGCCGACCGGGTCACCCTGGACGAGTCGGTCGACATGGCCTTCCTCGTCGTGCTCGAATCGATGACCCCGGCCGAACGGGTCGCGTTCATCCTGCACGACGTCTTCCGGTACCCCTTCACCGAAGTGGCCGCGATCGTCGGCCGCACGCCGGCGGCGTGCCGGCAGCTGGCCTCGTCGGCCCGCCGTCGTATCCGTGCGGCACGGGCTCCCGTGGCTCCGACAACCCGACAGGCCGGCGTGATCAGGGACTTCAAGCAGGCATGGGAGGCCAAGGACATCGCCGCCCTCGTCGGCCTGCTCAACCCCGACGCCACGATGATCGCCGACGGCGGCGGCCGGGTCGGTGCGGTGCTCCGGCCGATCGAAGGCGGCAAGCGGATTGCCCGCTACATCATCGAGATCGGCGACAGGGCACCCGGCCTGACGCTCCTTGAGCGTTCGGTCAACGGCCGGCCCGGTCTGGTGGCCCAGCACGGCGGCGTCACCGTGACGGTGGCCGCGTTCAGCCTCGCAGACGACCGGATCACGCACATCTGGGCGGTGCGCAACCCCGAGAAGCTCCGGCCGTGGACCGTGTAGCACGACCCTGGAGCGGGCCCGACCGACCGACCCGACACCAACCGACCGAGCCGCCACACTCACGCCGTGCAACGCCGAAGGCCGCGCCTGTCCAAGGGTGAGGCCTTCGGCGTTGCACGCGAGGGTCGGCCTCGCTTGAGCACAAATCGGACGCCACCCGACTACGCCGAAGCCCCGCGTGTGGACGCCTGCGACTGGCAGGACTCAAGGGACGCGACCTCGTCGATGATGGCCGGCTTGCCGTCTCGGGTGACCGTGACCTGACCACCGCGCGCGACGACGGAGTTGAAAGCCGCCTGCCCCGGACCGAGGCCTATCCCGGTGCCCCGGATTCCGGCCGGGTCAGGTACTCGCCGTGGCAGCTTCGGTGATCGCCAGGGCGGTTGCCATGATGGTGAGTTGGGGGTTCACCTCGGGGCAGCTGGGCAGGACGGAGGCGTCCGCGACCAGGACGCCCTGTACTCCGCGCAGGCGCCCGTGCGGGTCTACGGGGGCGGTCTGCGGGTCGGCCCCCATCGCCGCGGTCCCGGTCGGGTGGAACGCGGAGAGGTGGAGCTGTCGGGGTGTGATGTTCTGCAGCAGATCGGCGAGTTCGGCGGCGGTTCGGGCACGTGGGGCGGCGGCGATCCCGGTCAGCACCTCCTCGGCGCCTGCGGCGAGGAGCAGCTCGCCCATGGCTTTGACGGCGCGCATCAGGCGGTGGCCGTCGCGCCGGCCGAGGGTGTAGCGCACAAGGGTGTGCCGGCTGCCCAGGACGAGGCCGCCGGGCCGGTCGGCGATCATCGCGCCGAGGGTGGCGAGGTGGGCGGCGTTCTCCAGTTCGGTGCGCAGTTCGCGGCCGACGCCGGGCGGGATGAAGGAGCTCATGCCGGGTGGCGGGGCGGTGGCCTCGATGAGGATGCCGTCACTGTGCAGTTCCTCGACACCGGCGCTCTGCAGCACGGCGGCTCCGCGGGCAACGGGTGCGGGGAAGCGTCCGGCGACGCTGGTGGCCGGGTGGATGGCGAGGTTGCGGCCCAGTCGTGGGTGCCGGCCGAGTCCGGAGCGGCGCAGCAGTGGTGGGGTCTGCAGGGCACCGGCTGCGGCGACAACGAGCGGGGCGAGGATCTCGAACGTGGTGTGGTCGGGTCGGCGCGCGGCGATGCCGGCGGCGCGTGGGCCGCCGGGCCGGTCGGGGTCGGTGAGGATGTGCTGGACGTGGGCGTCGGTGATGATGCGGGCGCCGGCCGTACAGGCGTCGGGGAGGACGGACAGCTGGACACTCTGTTTGGCGCCCGTGGGGCAGCCGACGACGCACTGGCAGGAGCCCAGACAGCCGGGGGCGTTGCGTCGCAGGGGTTGTGCCCGCCAGTTGAGCGCCTTGGCGCCGCGCAGGGTGAGGTGGCCGTTTTCGCCGAGGACGTCGAGGGTTTGGGTGGCGACCTGCAGGGTGCGTTCGAGGATGTTCTTCGCCGCGTTCACGTCGGCGTGGTCCTGGTGGCCGCAGCCGGTACAACCGGAATTCGGCTTGGCTCTCATGCGACTTCGGGGGTCCTCGCACGTCGCCGTCCGCCTGCCCATGGGACGGCACCGCCCACACTGTCGGTGAGCGGCTACGGCCGAGCGCGGGCTCACACCGGGGCGAGGGCCTTCGCCACCGGGGGCAGGCCAAGGGCGGCACGGATCTTGGCGTCCGGCAGGCGGTCGAGAATCTCCTGGATGGCGCCGACCGGTGCCGCCAGCTGGGCCGGGTCGGCGGTCTTCTTCGCGGCCCAGGCCTGCTTGACGAGCTGGTCGAGATCGGCTTGGAGGGCGGCGGTCAGCTCCTTGGCGGAACCGGTCCATGGGCCGTTCTTGAGACCGATCCCGGCCATGAAGGCGGCAGTGGAGAGATCCCCGGCCCAACTCTGGTAGTCGGTGGGGGCGTCCGCCAGCGACCGCTGAGGCTTCTTCTTGATGGCCTTCCGGAGATCCTTGGTGGCGCGCAGGTAGGCGGCCTGCTCGGCAGTGTAGGAGTCCATGTCCCGGCGGAGGGCCCCGGTACGGGGCGCGTCAGACAGGTACAGGCAGTAGCCCCACCCGGCCATGTACGCCCACTCGGCCTGGCTCGGGCGGTACGGGACGACCTCGACGGTGTCGGGCATCGCCGCCGGGTCGAGCAGGAAGAGCTCGTGCTGCTGCCGGCAGCCCTTCACAGTGGCCTCCGCGGCCTTCTGCTCGCCGGGGTAGACGGGGCCGCCCGGGATCCGGACGACGCCGAAGACCTCCCCGCGGTGCGGTTCGCCGCACGGCACGACCGTCACCCGGCGCGGGATACGACCGTCAGCGCCGGTGCCCTCTTTGAAGCAGTCCTTCGGCAGCAGCTTGACGGTCCGCTCGCTCTGCGCCGCCTCCTTCATGCCCTTGTGCGCCAGCGGAACGGAGACGGCCAGCAGCACGGCCCAGAGACAGGAGAGCACGATGCCGGTGACGGCCAGACCCTTGCCGCGCCGGGGACGGCGGCGGAGCTGCACCAAGGCGGCGATACCCAGGCCGAGGCCGACGGCCCAGGCGATGCAGGCGAAACCGAAGATGCCCAGGATGAGCGAGGCGATCGCGAGACCGTTCACGCTCTCGGTCGGCGGCTGGGGCGCGCCGGGCCAGGAGGGCCGGCCGTACGGGCCGCCTGACGGACCGTAGGGCGAGGCGTACAGGGCTGCGTTGGTCGGCGGGGCGTACGGGTTGGTCGGCGGGGCGTACGGGCTGGTGTCGGCCGGTGGCGCATACGGGTCTGGGACGGGCGCGGGGTCGTTGGTGGCGGACGGGGAGATCCAGTCGGCCCGGGCAGGGCTGGACTGGTCGGGCTCGGACGACACGGTGGGACTCCCCCGGGTGGTGCGGTGCCGCCGGGCTCGACGGTCGCGTGAATATAGCTGATCATCCGACCGGCCTCCCACTGGGATTCGGCCCGTCTCCCGGGTTGTCGATGACGGGCCGTACGCTCACGTCCCATGCAGCTTCGACCCTGTCGGCCCGACTCAGAGGGCGAACCAGCCGCGGCCGCCGTACCAGTGGAGCCCCGCCCGGAGATGGTCTCCCACCGCGCGTTCGAGCGAAGTGCGCCGGGGCAGGTCGGCCGGTGAGAGGTCGGGGTCGCCGAAGACGTAGCGGACCGGGGCGCTGTCGTTCGGCCCGCCCGGCCGGTCTGTCAGATGGAACCGGGACTGGAAGCGGATGATGTTGGACGTCGCCGGGAGGTAGTCCCCCAACTGCTGGTCGAGCAGCCAGGACTCGCAGTGGGCGAGCGTGCACCGCTCCTCGGGGAAGTGGCGGGGGAAGAACTCGCGCGCCGCAGCGAGGGACATGTCACAGGCGGCGGGGGTCAACGGCCCGCAGAAGTCAGGGATGTGGAGAGACAGACTCGGTGCCGCGCCGGCCAGCGGCAGCCACGCAGTGGCCAGCCTCGAACGCTGGAACTGCAGACGACCCAGTTGAAACAGCTCCCCGCGAAGATGCAGACTCAGCCAGGACGGCGTCTCCACCCCGGCCGTGCCCCGCCGCAGGCGGTGAACGGCGATCTGCCGGCCCAGGTCGGCGAACGTCCGCCGGGACACCTCCCCCGGGACACCGCGCTCGCGGTGCAGCGCCCATGCGCGCGGCAGCGCCGCGACGAACACGAAGACGGCAAAACACCGTGCCATCGCACCCAGCTCCCGCGGGAGCCGGGGCATACGCGGCCCGCCGGCGCCGACCGACTCCGGGTGCCTGAAAATCCCGGCCGTACAGTGCCCGAGCAGCCACCGCCACTCAGGGTCGTCCAGCACCACCTCCCGCAACGCGACCAGCCCGTTCACGTCCTCGTGCGGAACCGCCAGATCCAGCAGCACGTCCGGGAGCTCATCCCGTGAGGGAAGCACCGTGTCGGTCTCGGAGGTGTCAAGAGCAGCCAGGCCGTCGAGCCACCCGGCGAGCCCCTCGTCCTTGCGCAGCAGTGCCAGCAGCTCACCCACCCACTACCGCCTCCCCCGCACTCCGGCGTCCGCCATCGCCATCGCCATCGCCATCGCCATCGCCATCGCCAACAGCCTTACCCACCAACGGCCGACGGACCACCACGTACCCGGCCCGTGACCCGGGTGCGCTGCGGGCCCTCGGCCGGGCGGCCGGCGTCAGCGGCCGTGCGCCGCGAGGATCTCCGTGACTGCCGGGCGGGCCCGGTCCGCGTCGTCGCTGACCAGGCCGATCCGGGTGCGGCGGTCGAGGACGTCCGAGGGGTCGAGTGCGCCCTCGTGGGTCACGGCGTACTCCACCTCCGCGCGGGTGACATCGATGCCCTCGCCGATCGGCTCGAGCGGGCGCGCGACCGTCGCCGTGTCGAGGACGGCCCGCGCCGCGCCGCCGTGCCGGGCGATCAGCGAGGCGGGAAGGCCGGTCGACGGTGACGCGCTGTCACGGTGCCCGGGGGCACCCACCAGCGGCAGGACGCCGGTGCGGCACGGCCCGGCGGTGAGACCGCGGGCGCGCACCGCGGCGTCGACCGCGTCCTCGGCCATCCGCCGGTAGGTGGTGAGCTTGCCGCCCACCACGGTGATCACCCCTGAGGGCGACGCGAGCACGGCGTGGCGGCGGGACAGGTCGGCGGTGCTGCCGCCGCCGGTGTCGATGAGCGGCCGGAGCCCGGCGAAGGCTCCGCGCACGTCGGCCCGGGTCAGGGCGGTCCTCAGGGCGGTGTTGACCGTCGCCAGCAGGAAGTCGATCTCTGTGTCCGTGGGGACGGGCTCCTCCGGAACGGGGCCGGGCGCGTCCTCGTCGGTGAGGCCGAGCACGACCCGCCCGAGCTGCTGCGGGAGCGCGAAGACGAAGCGACTGGTGGAGCCGGGCACCGGGACGGTGAGCGCGGCGCGCGGGTGGCCGAAGTCCGCCGCGTCGAAGACCAGGTGGGTGCCCCGGCTGGGCCGCAGCCGGATCGAGTCGTCCACCTCGCCGGCCCAGACGCCGGTCGCATTGACGACGGCCCGGGCGGACACCGTGAGGGACTCCCCGGTGAGTGTGTCGGTCAGCCGGGCGGAGGTCCCGGTGACGTTCTCGGCGCGGACCCGGGTGAGGACGGCGGCCCCGTGCTGGGCGGCCGTACGGGCGATGGCCAGCACCAGGCGGGCGTCGTCGACCAGCTGCCCGTCGTGGGCGACCAGCGCGCCACCGAGGCCGTCGGTGCGGACCGCCGGGACGAGCTCCACGGTCTCGGCCGCGCCGACCCTGCGCACTCTGGGCAGCAGGGCGGCCGGCGTCCTGGCACTGGCGCGCAGCAGGTCTCCGGCCAGGAAGCCGACGTGCACCAGCGCCGTCTGCCCCCGCCCCATCGAGGGCAGCAGCGGGACGAGTTGGGGCAGCGGGCGGATCAGGTGCGGGGCGGTGCGGGTCATCAGGATGCCGCGCTCGACGGCGCTCTCCCGGGCCACGCCGATCCGGCCGGAGGCGAGGTAGCGCAGGCCGCCGTGGACGAGCTTGGAACTCCACCGGCTCGTTCCGAACGCCAGGTCACGGGACTCGACCAGCACCGTCCGCAGGCCCCGGGAGGCCGCGTCCAGCGCGACGCCCGCGCCCGTCACGCCGCCGCCGATGACGAGCACGTCGACGTCGGTGGCGCGGTCGGCGAGCGCGTCGAGTTCCTCGGCACGGCGTCGCGCGTCGAGCGTGGTCGTACCGGCGTGCGTGGTCATGGGGCGAGGTATCCGTTCAGTGCGGTGGCCAGTTCGCGGCGCCAGGCCTGCTCCGGCAGGAGTTGCGCGACCATGCGGTGCGACTGGACGGTGGACTGGGCGATGAGCAGCACCATGGCGGCGAGCTCCGCGGGTTCGCCGGGCCGGATCGAGCCGTGCCGCTGTCCGCGTTCGATCGCGGCGCGCAACGCGTCGAGCATCCCCCGCTGGCTGGTGCCGAGCCGGTCGACCACGTACTCGAACAGGGTGTCCGAATCGGAGTGCAGGAGCGCGCCGAGCACCGGGTGGTCGCGCAGCCGGACGGCGACCTCGACGACCCAGGCCACGAAGGACTCGCGGTCGTCCCCGGCGGGCGCGACCTGCTCCCGGGTCGCGACGATCTCCCGGGTGAGCAGCGCTCCGATGACCGCGCGCACGTCGGGCCAGCGCCGGTACACCGTGGGTCGGCTGACCCCGGCGCGGCGGGCGATCTCGGCCAGCTGGGTGCGCTGGACGCCGAGGTGGACGATCAGGTCGGCGGCGGCGTCCAGGATCGCGTCGTCGACGCTTCGCGGTTCATCGTTACTACTTGACATGATGCGTAATACTGTAACGCATGGAACCTGAGACGCAATCGGGTCGGCCGACCCTCCCGCTGCCGCCGATGAAGTGGGACGCCTGGGGCGACCCGGCACGCGCCAAGCCGCTGTCCGAGGACATCAAGGGGCTGCTGGCCGCCGCGCTCGGCGTCACGGGCGATGACGCGTCCCAGCTGACCGCCGATCAGGTGGTGCTCCGCCCCTCCGCGCTGCCGGACGAGGACCTCAAGGCCCTCGCCGCGATCGTCGGCCCCTCGCAGGTGAGCACGGCGGACGCGGACCGGCTCCCCCGGGCCGGCGGCAAGTCGACCCCGGACCTGCTGCGCCGCAAGAGCCGCGAGCCGCAGGACGCGCCGGACGCCGTCGTGCTGCCGGCCGGCGAGGAGGAGGTCGCGGCCGTCCTCGCGCTGTGCGCGGAGCGGCGGATCGCCGTGGTCCCGTTCGGCGGCGGCACCAGCGTGGTCGGCGGCGTCGACCCGATCCGCGCCGGCTTCACCGCGGTGATCTCGCTCGACCTTCGCCGCTTCGACCGGCTGCACACCCTGGACGAGGTCTCCGGCGAGGCGGTGCTGGGCGCCGGCCTGACCGGGCCTCAGGCCGAGGAGCTGCTGGCCGCCCGCGGCTACGAGCTCGGGCACTACCCCCAGAGCTTCCGGTACGCGACCATCGGCGGCTTCGCCGCCACCCGCTCCTCCGGCCAGGACTCCGCCGGGTACGGCCGGTTCGACGAGATGGTCCGCGGGCTGCGCGTGGTCACCCCCGTCGGCACCCTGGACCTCGGCCGCGCTCCCGCCTCGGCGGCAGGTCCCGACCTGCGCGAGCTGTTCCTCGGCTCCGAGGGCGTGTTCGGCGTGATCACTGCGGTACGGCTGCGGGTCCACCCGCTGCCCGCCGTACGGGCCTACGAGGCGTGGAGCTTCCCCGACTTCGCCACCGGCGCGGCCGCACTGCGCGCGGTGGAGCAGCAGGGCACCGGACCGACCGTGATGCGGCTGTCCGACGAGACCGAGACCGCCGTCAACCTCGCCATGACGGACAAGATCGGCGGCGCCCAGGTCACCGGCGGCTGCCTGGCCGTCACGGTGTTCGAGGGCACGGCCGAGCAGGTCGCCGCCCGGCACGAGCTGACCCGCGTGGCGCTGCTGGCCGCCGGCGGCACGTCGCTCGGCGAGGAGCCGGCGCGGGCGTGGGAGCACGGCCGGTTCGACGCGCCGTACCTGCGTGACTCGCTGCTGGCCGCCGGAGCGCTGTGCGAGACGCTGGAGACGGCGACCGGCTGGGCGCAGCTCGAGGAACTCAAGACGGCGGTCACGCAGACGCTGACGGCCGCGCTCCAGGAGAGCGGCAGCGCCTCGCTGGTGATGTGCCACATCTCGCACGTCTACCCGACCGGCGCCTCGCTCTACTTCACCGTCGTCGCCGCCCAGCAGGGCGACCCGATCGAGCAGTGGGCCGTGGTCAAGCGCGCCGTCTGCGACACGATCGTCGCGAACGGCGGCACCATCACCCACCACCACGCGATCGGCGCCGACCACCGGCCCTGGATGGACCAGGAGATCGGCGAACTCGGCGTGCGGATCCTCCGCGCGGTCAAGGACACCGTCGACCCGGCCGGGATCCTCAACCCCGGCAAGCTCATCCCGTGACCACGGCCGGCGAACGGCCCATCAGGAGGTGCTCGTTGTCCGAAGCACGCGCCGAGCTCGCAGGGACGTCGGCATGAGCGCGCCGACCGGGCGCAGACCCATCCGCAACGTCGTGGTCCTGACCAACCCGGTGGCCGGCGGCGGCCACGCCGAACGGGCCTCGACGCGGGCCGCCGCCCGGCTGCGCGGGCGCGGCGTCGAGGTGCACAGCATCGAGGGCACCGACCCGGAGGACGCCCTGCGGCTGGCGCGCGAGGTGGTGGCGCGCGGCGTGGACGCGCTGGTGGTCGTCGGTGGGGACGGCATGATCAACCTCGCGCTGCAGGCGCTGGCCGGGACAGACGTGCCGCTCGGGCTGATCCCGGCAGGCACCGGCAACGACCACGCCCGGGAGTACGGCCTGCCGCTCGGTGATCCCGAGGCCGCGGCGGACGTGGTCGCCGAGGGGCACGTCACCTCGGTGGACCTCGGCCGGATAGCGGCCGCGGACGGTACCAGCCGGTACTTCGGCTCCGTGCTCGCCGTCGGCTTCGACTCGCTGGTCAGCGACCGCGCGAACCGGCTGACCTGGCCGCGCGGCCGGATGCGCTACAACCTCGCCATCCTGGTCGAGTTGGCCAACCTGCGCCCGCTGCCGTTCCGGCTCGTGCTGGACGACGGCACCGTGATCGAGCGCGACCTCACGCTCGCCGCCGTGGGCAACACCCGCAGCTACGGCGGCGGCATGGCCATCTGCCCGGGCGCCGACCACGCCGACGGGCAGCTCGATGTGACCCTGGTGCACGCGATGCGGCGGCGGAAGCTGGTGCGTTTCTTCCCGACCGTCTTCAAGGGCACCCATGTGCAGCACGAGGAGGTCGAGACCCACCGGACCACCACCCTGCGGATCGAGTCCCCGGGCATCACCGCCTACGCCGACGGCGAGTTCGTCGCCCTTCTGCCCGTCGATGTGAGCATCGTGCCGCACGCCCTCGGGATGCTCGTCCCTGCATGACATGACCCGGGCCCGGCCTGTCGTCCGGGTTCGCGGACCGCCGACACATGGGCACGGAAACGGTAGGTGTCACCGGATCTTCGCCGTACTCGTCACCGGCGTCGGCTTGCCGACCCGTGGTCTCGAGTCCGCGTCGTGAGGAGCACGGTGTTGGCCACCGCACCGGCACCGAGGTTGATCACCCGGCTTCCGGTGCGGTCCGGCCCGACGTGGCGGACCAGAGCTCCGCAGATCCGGCCACCGACCAGGAACGGGGAGAGCACGTAGGGAAGCCGGAGATCGCACTGTGCGGCGGATGAAGGGTCGAGGAACGGCATCCGGACGCTGTCACCGTCCACGCGACGTTGGAGGACGACGGTCCCCTGCCGGGCGCTCTCGGTGACGAGAGCGCGCCAGCTGTGGTCGTCGAGGTCGGTGCCGAACACCACTCCGCGGCCGCTGCCTTCGTTCGCGGGCTTGAGGACCAGGTCCGCCCGCTCCCGTAGCGCGCGGCGCACGACGGCGTCCCGGTCCGTGCGGGACTGCTGGGGCCCGGCCCATGCCGTCCAGGGGACGTGCGAGAGGACCAGCGTGCGGTCCTCGGCGGGCAGCAGGTCGAGGTCCTCGTAAAGCCAGGCCAGGACCTGCTTGCTCCGCAGCAGCCGCATCGTCTCCGGCAGGAACAGCTCCACGGTGCCGGCGGCCAGCGCAGTCGCGATCGAGTCCACGCCACCCGAGTCATCCGTGATCATCCAGGTGTGGAACCAGTTGAGGACCACGTCGACACGGGCATCCCCCGCGTACAGACGGCCGTGCTCATCGGTGCGCAACCGGCTGAGGTCCTCCACCACGACGTCCAGCCCCGCGCTTGCGGCGGATTCGACGGTCGGTCGCAGGTAAGCACGCAGCGCACGCCGGTTGCCGAGCTTCGCGGCCTGCCCGAAGCGGCTGCGCCAGGTCGGCACGAGCAGGCGGCCTCCGGACCCGCTCCGCCGGGACATCAGGGCGGCCATGAGGGCCGAGCGAGCCGCCAGGATCGGGGCGGGGGCGGTCAACGCGGCGCCGGGCCACAACCGGGCGTAGGCGTCGGCCAGGCGGTCCAGCGCCGGAATCCCGTAGATGGTGGCCGAGATGTTCAGCTCCAGGAATTTCGGGACACCCCGGCACAGCACGACATCGGGCCGGGCGACGCGCAGCACCTCGTCGTGCTCCAGCGGCCGGGCGGGGGTCAGCAACCGCTGCGGGCATCGGTCGTGCATCACCTCCCGCAGCTCGCCCACTGTGGTGGCCCGCCTGCGGCAGGCGTCGACAGCGTTGGCGATCGGGACGGGACGGCGCAACCCGCACCCCACTGCCCGACCGGCGACCCGTACCCCTGGCGTCGGAAGTCCGCGACGCGCTGCCGCCGCGGGGCGGCGCCTGAGCCGTGGGGGGCGACCGTGGCTCGGGGTTCTGACCTGCCCGGCCCCGAGGTCAGACCGGCTGCCGCTCCGCCCCGACCAGTGCGCTGGGCCAGGGCTCCGGGGCCTTCCGCGGTTGGTAGGGCAGTTCGACGACGTCGGCCCCGACTCCCCGGAGGAAGTCCGTGACGGAGTCCGCAGTCCGGTTGTCGAGCGAGAAGACCCAGCGCCCCGGGACCAGCACCGTGTCGATGCGGCCCTCGGCCGCCCGGGCGAGCAGCCGCCGCAGCTGCGGCCGCAGGTTTCGGGACGAGACGCCGTTGTCCAGAAAGACACGCGGGGCCGAGAGGCCGAGCCGGTCCCCGTACTCCTCCAGCGCCCGCAGGTGCGATGCCATCTGCCAGGCGTCATAGGGGTAGCAGCGCAGGTACGCGGCTACCCCGCCTGGCGAGCTGCGGGGGTGGATGACGGTCATGGTCGCTCCTCGTTGAGCGGAGGCGGAGGCGCAGGACGGCACCTGCGGCACGCGCATGCGACCCCGCTTCCCGGAGCCGGGGCGGCTGGACCGGGCGGGACGAGATGCGCTGCGATCGGCAGTGCTCGCCTCTCCGGGGCGCCCGGGTGCGTACACGTCCACGTTTCCGGGCCTGGAGCCGGGTGTCGCATGTCCCTTCGCATACTCCCCATTGTGGACTGGACCACTTGGAAAAGTCTAGACCAATGCCCACTGCGGAGCGTGGACCCGGATCTGCCCAGCCGCCCTGCCGCTTCCCACGGGCGGCACCCGCGCCGCCGAATCGGCCCCGCTTGGCAGGTCTTCGCCCATCTCGCGGGTCTCGGGCCATCCGGCCATCGCCGGCACGTCACGATTCCGGAACCGTGGGTAGGCGGAAGGTGCTCGGGTGCCCGGCGCCTGCCGGCTACGCAGCAGGTGCCGACGCGGCACGCGCCGAACACCACCGCGTTCCACCCCTCCCAGTTCGAGTGGTCCCGGCGACTCCGATCCCCCTACCGCCACCTCACGGGCTGATCCGTCGTCACCAGGTAGCCACCTCGGGACGGACCTGGGGCAGCGCCCAGGGCTCCAGGGCACCGCTCACCAGATCCGCCAGGAACTGAACCGCCCCACCGGTGTAGTGCCACCATGCGGAGCTCCGTGAGGCGACGGTGACCGTCCACTCCTGAGGGCCGGCAGGGCTGGTGGTCCACAGGAAGAAGTCCCCCTGGGTCGACCCGGCCCAGGGAAGCAGGCCGCCCGGGGTGGGGTACGGGTGGAGCGGAACGGCCAGGCCGGCCTCCTCACACCACTCCGCGATGGTCTCCAGGTCTTCCCGTGTCCCCCGCACCCAGATGTCCTCGAGGCCGGGCATCGGCCCGCCGAAGCCCAGGAAGTCGCTGAGCACGAAGGGCGGATAGAGCTCGCAGAGGAGCTTGTAGTCGGCCGGCAGGACGGCGCCCAGTTCCGCCTCCAGCACACGCCAGTTGACGGTCTTGGGCCCCGGCAGACGCAACGCGGTCAGCCCCGGCACCGCCCGCTCCAACTCCGCGATCGCTTCCTCGGGATCGGTCAGGCGGCGGACTGGTGACTGGGTACCAGCGAAATCGTCCATCGGCTCAGAGTGCCAGAACGGCACCCCGCCGCCGCCACAGGCCCACGCCCCAAGGCCAAAGGGTTGGACCGTGGTGCTGCCGGCACGTGGGTGCGCGGCCGCATCTCGTTGGCAAGCCCGTCCAGCACCCGGCGAAGTTCACCCATCGTCCACTCCCGGACCCCATGGCGATATATCGCTCCAGCTCCTGATCACTGTCCATTAGCGCAGGATTGGCCCGACCAAGGTGAACGGAGTTGCGGTGAAGTGCCGCGCCGACCACGTCTGCTGACGGTCGTCGAGCGTGGGCTGGTTGAGTAGTTGGAAGCGAATCGGCGGATCCTGCCGGTCGCGTGCCCGCAGTGCGGCGGCGGCCGCGAGGGTGGCGCCGGCGCCGTGGCCACCGACGGCGATCCACCGGCACCTGCGGGTCGGCGTCCACCGTGCGCTCTTCGATCTCCAAGCCGGTGGTGTCGGGCGGGGCCGGGCGCGGTGGCGGCCAGCCGGGCGAGAGAAGCCGGCCGAATCGAACAGACTCACCCCTGCCCGTGTCCGGCGGGGCTTCAGGAACCTCCACACGAAGTCCCTCTCTCCAGCGCGTGCACCCAAACCGACCCGTCCCGGCCCTGGGCGCCCGCTCGATTCGAGAAACAGCCGTTCGGCAACCCGTCGCGAGGTGAGCCGCGTCCTCGCCACAGGCAAGGCATACATGCACCCCTCCCGCTCACCACAAGACAGGCACCAAACACGGCGCGCAGGCCGACGCGCGCGACGGACACAGCCTGGCTGCCGGACCACCCGACGTCAGAACGGAACCGCCACTCCGGCTTCACGCAGCCTGACCAAGGCCCGCGCCATGCACTCCCCGGCCGATGAGCCGTCAGCTCTCAGCCCGTCCGACAGCGGTCCACCGCTCGCAGCGAAGGTCCACGGCGGACGACCGTCCCGAACCCGTTCGGCATCTACTCGGATCATGGCGTTCACGCCCTGCTCGCCGAGCCATTCCAAGATCAGCAGCGTGACCTCTTCCACCCCGCTGTCCGGTTCCGGCCTCGCCCAGCGATACTTCGGCCCACGGCCCCTCGACACTGCCACGAGATGAACCTATCCACAGGCAGCGCGGGCAGAAGAGGGCAGGCACACGAATGCCCGGCCGTTAAACGACGACAAGCCAATGTCCCGTCCCGCGTGGCGTTGTCGCTGTCGCACCTCCCATTGTCGCCCGCATCGGTGAGCGGCAACGGGGGGTGAGACAGCGCGACGGTGCTCAGGCTGGCCGACCGGCAAGCTGCGGAGTGGCCGGCGACCTGATGAGAGGGTGCCGCGGGACGTCAGCCGGCCTCGGGCGGCTGACGGTCGGGGATCGTCGGCCGCCGGCGGCTCAGAGCCACCGCGATCACCGCGGCTATGCCGAACAGTGCCACGGCCGTGCCGTGCCCGCCGGACTTCCACAGGTGGGAGACGGCCGTGGAGAACATCAGGAAGGCGATGGGAGACCCGGCCAGCGCTGCGGCGGCCGGACCGTACCGGCCGCGCAGCAGGGCGGGCACGGCCACTGCGAGCAGCGCGAGTTCCGTCGCGCCGAGCACCAGCGCCAGCACCACGCTGCCGGCGCCGTTGTTGAGCGACCTCACCGGCCCCAGTCCGAGCGCGGTGTTGAGCGCGAAGCCGCCCATCAGCGCTCCCGCCAGGGCGCTCCAGGTACGCCGACGGGTGGCTGGTCCGAGCAGGTCGCGCGGCGCGGCCAGCAGGATCAGCACCCACAGTGCCTGCGGCCCGTACCAGACGACCGCCCGGGCAATCAGCAGGGCCCACTGGCCTTCGGCCCACGACGGAGAGTACGTCAGCATGATCATCGTGTTGGTCAGCGTCAGCAGCAGGCCGACCAGGCCGGACAGCCGGGCAGTCGTCCAGCGCCCGAACACGGCCGCGATGGCGGCCACCAGCGAGAGCAGCAGGCCACCCTGGCCGAGCAGGAAGACGTGGAAGCTGCCGTACTCCGCCCACAGGACTTTGCTCGGCACCCCGAGTTGATGCCAGCGTGCCAGGTCCACCACCTGCGAGGCGAGCCCGCCGGCCACCGCCGCCGTCGCCGCGAACGGTGCGGCCAGTGCGGCCAACTGCGAGGGCAGCCCATCGGAGCCCAGCCCGATCCGCAGTCGCACCCCGTGTCCGGCCAGGTCGATGACCTCTCGCGCGGTGGTCCAGCGCCCCATGCCGGCGGTGGTGTCCGCGAACACCGATGCCAACTCCTCGCCCCGCTCCCTCCGATAGGCGGCCGGGTGGAGCAGCAGCGCGAACTTCAACCCGTGCCCGCTCATGAGGCGAACCCGGTGCGCAGCTTCGGGGCACGGGCGGCGGCGGAGAGCCGGCGCTCGGCCTCGGCGGCGACCGCGCGCAGCCGCTCGGCCTCGGCGGTCAGCACCTCGCACCCGCGGTCGGTGAGCGCGTAGGTCCGGCGGGCTCGCCCGTCCACCACCTCCTCGCTCTCCACTCGGACCAGCCCCTGCCCGAGCAGGCGGTCCAGCGCTCCGTAGAGCGTCCCAGTGCGCAGTTTCACCCGGCCCCCGGAAATCGCGGCGACCTCCTGGATCAGCGCGTACCCGTGCCGGGGCGCATCGGCAAGTGCGGTAAGCAGGAGCAGCGTCGGCTCCTGCATCGAACGATCCGTCATGGGACTACATATATCGGCAACCGGCATATACAGTCCAGGGGAACGTACGAACTCGCAACGAACGCCGACGCCGGGACGCTCGCCACGGTTC
The DNA here is from genome assembly GCF_007828955.1 of Kitasatospora atroaurantiaca. NCBI lineage: Bacteria > Bacillati > Actinomycetota > Actinomycetes > Kitasatosporales > Streptomycetaceae > Kitasatospora > Kitasatospora atroaurantiaca. The sequence goes on from NZ_VIVR01000001.1 coordinate 62,758, forward strand.
GCCACGATGCCAGCGAGCCGCCTACCGCCCGGCGCACGCCCATCGTGCGCACGGGCGCTCTGATCGGCCTGCTGGCCGCGTTACTGATCGTTTCAGAATGCCGTTCGGAGTCGTCGGAGGCAGATGATGCCGAAGGCGAGTTCGAGGAGGCCCTGGTGGAGGCCGGCGCGCCGCTCGTAGCGGGTGCGGAGTCGCTTGAACTGGTGCAGCCAGGCGAAGGCACGCTCAACAACCCAACGCACCTTGCCCAGTCCGGAACCATGTGCGACGCCGCGTCGGGCGATTAGCGGCTTGACGCCGCGCTTCCATAGCAGGCGGCGGTACCTGTCGAAGTCGTAGCCCCGGTCGGCGTACAGACGTCGGGGCCTGCGGCGGGGCCGTCCCCGCAGGCCCCGGATCGGCTGGACTGCATCCAGCAGTGCCAAGAGCTGGGTAACGTCGTGGCGGTTCCCGCCGGTGAGCGTGACGGCGAGCGGGGTTCCGTGGCGGTCGACGATCAGGTGGTGCTTGGAGCCGGCGCGGACGCGGTCGACGGGTGAGGGCCCACGTGATTCCCCCCTTTGAGGGCTCGGACGTGGGACCCGTCCACGGCGCAGTCGTCCAGGTCCGGAACGTCCGCGCGACGCAGTTCGCTCAGCAGAGCGGCGTGCAGGCGGGGCCAGACGCCGGCTTTCGGTCCAGTTCCGAAGTCGACGCCAGGCCGTGACTCCAGAGCATCCCACGGTCTCGGCGGGGACGTCGCGCCAGGCTGCACCAGTCCGCAGCACGTACATGATGCCGGCGAGGGCCGCCCGGTCCGGAACGCGCAGTCGCCCGGGGTAGCGGCTGCGCCGTTCGGGAGCGGGTGGCAACAACGGAGCCAACCTCTCCCACAGGCCGTCAGGAACAAGATCAGCACGCGCCCGGACACACTGCCGACCAGGATCACTGAGTGCTAGACGTGCGGCTCAACTCATTCTGAGAACGATCAGTGAGGCCGGTCGTCCGGGTCCGCGTTCAGCCAGGCGCCGATCCTCGGCAGGGCCTCGGGACCGCTGTCGCCCTCCACCGATGCGGCGAGGTCGGCGATCGTGACGGCGGCCAGCGACGCGCGCCACGCCGCGTCGGCGGCTCCCATCGCCCGGGCGATGGGGCATCGCTTCGTGCACTGCTCCGGCGGCGTCCCCAGCGGTCCGCGCTGACGTATCTCGGTGCAGACGAACGCGGGACTCGCCCCGTCGACGGCCTGAACCACGTCCAGCAGGCTGACCTCCTCGGGCTTCCTGGTGAGGACGTAGCCGCCGGTCTTGCCCTGGATCGAGTGCACCAGGCCCGCGCGGGACAGTGCCTGCATCTGCTTGGCCAGGTAGCTCGGCGACACGTCGTGCAGCGCGGCCAGCCGAGCCGCCGGCACCGGATCGCCGGCCGCGGTCAGCACCACGCAGCAGTGCAGTGCCCACTCCACGCCACCGGACAGTTTCATGCCACCTCCACTTGACTCGGACATAGGATATCCGAGTATTATCTCGGATATCAGCTGTCCGAGTTTGCGGGGGCTCGACTCACGAAGGAAGGCGCACCATGAAGATCACCGTCATCGGCACCGGACTCATCGGCTCGCAGCTCGCCACCGAGCTGACCGCACGAGGCCACGAGGTGACCGCCGCGTCGCTGTCGTCCGGCGTCGATCTGCTCACCGGGGCCGGCCTCGACATGGCGCTCGCCGGCGCGGAGGCAGTGGTGAACGTGACCAACTCCCCCACGTTCGACGAGCAGTCGATCGAGTTCTTCCGGACCACGGTGGGCAACCTCCTCGCTGCAGGCGAGCGGGCCGGCGTACGCCACCAGGTGGTTCTGTCCATCGTCGGCGTGGACCAGGTCCCCGAACTGGACTACTACCGCGCCAAGGCGCTCCAGGAGGAGTTGCTGCGCGGCGGTCCGACGCCCTACTCGATCGTGCGCGCCACGCAGTTCTTCGAGTTCATGGAGCCGACCATGTCGTGGACCTCGGACGAGACCGCGGTGCGACTGCCCGCGACGTTGCTCCAGCCGATCGCCAGCCGCGACATCGTCGACGTCCTCGCAGACGTGGCCACCGGCACGCCGCTCGGCGGGGTTCTCGAGATCGCGGGCCCCGACACCTTCACGCTCGACGAGATCGGCCGCATGACGCTGGCCGCGCGGGGCGACCGGCGCCCCGTCGTCGTCGACGACCAGGCGGGCCTGTTCGCCGCCGTCCACGGAGACGTCCTCACCCCGGGCCCCGGCGCCCGCCTGGCACCGACCCGTTACCAGGACTGGCTCAACGGCTGACCGCTCCCAGGGGCGCGAGGAACTGCGCGACACGCCACTGACACTCCGGACTGGGCAAGGTGCGTTGGGTTGTTGAGCGCGCCTTCGCCTGGCTGCACCAGTTCAAGCGACTCCGCACCCGCTACGAGCGGCGCGCCGACCTCCACCAAGGCCTCCTCGAACTCGCCTTCGGCATCATCTGCCTCCGACGACTCCGAACGGCATTCTGAAACGATCAGTTATTCGTCTTCCTCTCCCTCGCCGGGCCGGCTCGCACCCAGCCGGCCTGCGGGGTGCTGGCCTCCGGTGGCGCCTCCCAGGCCAACACCGCCGTCAACAAGGCCTGCGGGCTGATCGGCACGCCATACTCGTGGGGCGGCGGCCACGGCGCGCAGCCCGGCCCTTCGTACGGGATCTGCGACGCGTCCAACGGCGCGCCGAACGACTGCAACGTGCGGGGCCCGGACTGCTCCGGCATGTGTACGACCCCGGGGGCGGTTCGCCGAACCCGCCGCCGTCGGGCGGGAAGTACTGGGTCGACACCTTCTCCAACGCCTCCGTCTACGCCTCACCCACCAGCACCACCAGTACCGGCACCCTCTACCAGGGCACCAACTACGTCTACTGCAAAACCTGGGGCCGCCAAATCTCCAACGGCAACAGCTACAACCACTGGTGGCTCAAGACCGACCCCGACGTCGGACCCGCCGGCCAATGAGTCTCCGCCTACTACCTCTCCCGCTGGGGCAACGACGTCGCCAAGGGCAACAACGGCACCGTCATCCCGGACTGCTGACTTGGCATCAGCACTGATCCGATGATCGATCCGGACCGCTGATCCAGCCGCGGCCTGCGGCGGCCTCGGCGCCGGCCACTTCCCCCCGAGTGGCCGGCGTCGGCCGTTTCGGGAGCATCAAGATGTCAACGGTGCAAATTCCATGATCAGTTGATTACTGGCGGCCTGCGCACCGACTGGGCGAGGGACAAACCCCTGCTCCATGACAAGGGCTGCGACAGGCGGCACGTCCGGCGGGAACTGATCAGACGTCGGATCCTGCCCCTCGACCTCCATAACTCACCGCCGCACTCATCTGCCGGCGACGGCTCAACAAGCAGACACCGTGATCCGCTTCACGGGCTCATCCGGGGCCGACTTCGACGCCCTGTCCGGAACTTCTGCCCGACGGTTACTCGCCCGGCCGGGCCGCGGCGAGCGTTGCGTCCGCGAGGAGGACCGGCCTCAGTTCACCGCCTTCCTGATGAGCGCGCCGATCCGTGCCTCGTCGGCGGCGGTCAACTCCGTCAGAGCGAAGGCGATCGGCCACATGGTGCCTTCATCGAGGTTCGCCTGGTCGCTGAAGCCGAGCGTGGCATACCTCGTCTTGAACTTCTGCGCGCTCTGGAAGAAGCAGACGACCTTGCCGTTCTTGGCATACGCGGGCATCCCGTACCAGAGCTTCGGCGCGAGGTCCGGCGCGCCGGCTTTGACGATGGCATGGAGCCGCTCGGCGAGGGTACGGTCCGTATCCGGCATCTCGGCGATCTTCGCGAGCACCTCGCTCTCCGCGCCCGCCTTGGCCGCGCGGGGGCCGCGGCGCGCGGCCGCCTTCAGCTCCTGGGCGCGCTCCTTCATCGCGTCGCGTTCGTCGTCCGTGAATCCGTCGTAATGCTCGTCGGTCGCGTTGGTGTTCTTGGCGGACATCTGCGAGCCCTTCATTGCAGGTTTCCTCTTGCAAGGCTTGATCGGGGACCATCTCATGCTAGGGATCCGCCGCAGCGGCGGCTTCTCCGAAACTGATCGGATGTTGCCCGGGTGAGACAGGCCGTTGGCCGATCTGCTCTGCACCTTCGGCCCACCAAGATCCGCCGGACAGGCCCTACGGGAGTTGCAGTGCGGTCAGTGTGGCTCGGACGGTTCCTCGGCGGCCGGGGGCGCGCCGTCGAGGTCGGCGAGGTCGCGCGGAGTGAGGTCCAGTGCGGCGGCGCGGAGGTCGTCCTCCAGGTGCCGGGTGTGGGTGGTGCTGGGGATCGGGATCACGTGGTCGCCCTGCGCGAGGATCCAGGCGAGTGCGACCTGCGCGGGGCTGGCTTGGTGCCGCTCGGCCACGCGGCGCAGGACGGTGACGATCCGCTGGTTGGCCGTGCGGGCGTGTGGGGTGAAGCGAGGGAGCCGGGAGCGCAGGTCGCTCGGTGCGAAGGAGGTGTCGGGGGTGATGGCGCCGGCCAGGAAGCCCCGCCCCAGAGGCGCGTACGGGACGAACGCGGCGTTGTGGTCGGCGCACCAGCGGACGATGTCCTCGCCGCGTGATGCCCCCGTGTGCGGCTCACCGCCGAGCGCCTGCCGGGCCCAGAGCGAGAGCTCGGACTGGATCGCGGCGACCGGGTGGATCCGGTAGGCCCGTTCGGCATCGTGGACGGAGACCTCGGAGAGGCCGAGGTGGCCGATCTTGCCCTCGTCGACCAGCTCGGTGAGGGCGGCCCAGCTGTCCTCCAGGGGGACGTCGGGGTCGATCCGGTGGAGGTAGCACAGGTCCACGGCCTCGGTGCGCAGCCGGCCCAAGCTGTCGTCCAGGGCCTTGCGCAGGTGGGCCGGGCTGCCGTCGTTGTGCAGGGTGAAGGAGTCGAGATCGTCGACGACCAGCCCGACCTTCGTCGCGAGGAAGACCTCACTCCGACGGTCGGACAGTGCCCGGCCGATGAGGGTCTCGTTGTGGCCCTCTCCGTACACGCCGGCAGTGTCGAACAGGGTCACCCCGTGGTCCAGGGCGGTGCGCAGCAGGGCGGCCGAGGCTGCGTCGTCGGGGTGAGGGCGGTCGTACATCCACTTGCTGAGCCCGGCGCAGCCGAGGCCGATGACCCCGAGGGGCCGGCCTGTGGGCGGAAACGCCTTGCTCCGCAGGCTCGTCAGCCGGTCGGGTCCGGATTCGGGCATGGGCTGCATCACGGCAGGTCAACTCCTCCCTCCGACTTCCGACGGGCGAGGAGCCGCGCCGGCAACGCGTGCGCGGAAGGGTCGCAGCAAGGCTGACACAAGGCTGCGAGACACGCACCGTGCGTGCGCAAACCGGGTCAACTCCGCTCGGTGACCGCTCACAGCTCGACCACGACGGTCCCCAGGTGCCGCCCCCGCCGCTCGGCGCGCCGAAAGGGGGCGAGTGGCTGGGTGAGGACAGCCGGTGGACCTCACCCGGCCCAGTTGCAAGCTCAAGCGAGCGCGTCTGCGATGAGCTGCATCAAGTCCACGTCCATGGGACTGCGCCGCGGCCAGCTGAACACTCCCGAGCTCGGTGGTCGACCGGCCGGTAGGCGATCACCGGCACTCTCGCCCCGAGCAGGTCTACGATCTGCCGCCCGAGGCAACGGCTACGCCGTCTCTGCCATCCCGTCAGACGCTTCTACTGAACCACCAAGATCCTTTGTCTGGTGACCTCGTATCAGGGGGAACATCCGTTGTGGTGCCGACGTCGGCGGCCCGCCGCCGACCTGCTCCACACGTCCTCGGGCGGCTGTACGCCGTGATGTTCCGACAGCTCGGCACCGACAACACGCGACCTCGATGACCAGGACCTTGGGCGGCGACCACCATGACCGGACCAGAGAAGCAGCTGAGTGATTGCCTCCCCTACGGTGAGATTCTGGTGATCTGCAGCAGCAGGGCCGAAGCGACGGCATGGGAGGAGTTCCTCGGACGGAGTCGCTGTCGCGCGATCGCGTTGGACGGGATGCCGGCCGGTCTCCGCCGCGTCCCGGTCAGAGGCGCCTCGGGACTACTGGCCATGCACCACCACCTCATCGCGCAGCTGGACGCGCCCGGCTGGCTGACCTCGCAGGCCGACGCCTTCGACCCGGACAGGACGTCGTGGCTTGTCGTTCCCGACCCGCTCGATCCTGCGCGCGCGGGCACGCGTCGTCGCCTGGGCCGTCGGCAGCCGGCCTTCCGATTCCTCGAGAACAAGACGGTCGTGGACACTCTCTGGGACACGCTCGGCGTGCCGAGGGCGCGGTCGTTCATCAGCGATCTGCCCCACGACGTGTCTGTTCTCGGCGAGTGGGTGGATTGTGGCGGTGGTGTCGTCTGCTCGCTCCAGCCGGTGGACGGCGATCCGGTGACAGGTGGCGACGGCATGTGGTGGTGGCGGCCCGGCGAACCGCCATCCGTTCCCCGCTCGCTCACGGGCCGACATCACGTCAGGCTCATGCCGCTGCTGGAGGGTCTGCCTGCGCGTCTTCACGGCCTCGTTCTCCCGCACGGCGTGGTCACGTTCCCACCCATGGAGATCGTGACCCTGCCTCGGCTTGACCGCGGCGCCTTTCTGTGTGCCGGAACCGTGCCGAACGCGGCACTCATCGATCAGGTCGGCCTCCGGGAGTCAGCCGCCCGGATCGGCTCTGCGCTGCAGGAACGGATGGGCTACCGGGGTGGCTTCTCGGTGGACGGCATCGTCACCAGGGACGGTTTTGTGCCCACCGACTTCAACGCGAGGTTGACCTCTGCGATGGCGGCCGCTCCGCCCGAGTTGCGAGTTCTGCTTCACACGGCCAACCTCCTGGCCCGCGAGGGCATCGGCATCACCACCGAAGCCGTCGAAACGCTCGCCGGGGACGTTTTCGCGGATCGGGGTGCGTACACACTCCATGGCGCGGCGACACGCGCCCGGAGAGACGGCAACAGGCGGATCGGTTTCCGCTGGGAAGGGCTTCGACCGGTCACCGATGCCACGAGCACCACCGCCGATGGGCAGCTCACTCTCCGTCCGTCCCCGAGGGGTTGGCTGCTGACAGCGACCCTGCTCGCCGATCGCCTCCCCGTACGCGGCCACCTTGGACCGCTGGCACCTGCCGTGTTCCGTCTCAGCGACGAGGTGTTCGGCACAGACTTCGGAGACCTGGGCTCCCCGTTCGGCCTGGACCTCTCAGGAGCACGGCCCCCATGGAGGCCGGTAATCAAATAGCGAATAATCGTCACGATAGAACTGCGTGAACTGCGCACGACTCTCGAAAGTCCATTCAGAGAGACTTTCACGGCCATAGGAGGTCTTGTTCAGGACACTCAGGGCGGGATCAGGGAGGGAAATTCTCCTGGCCGCGAACGCAAAGTCCTCGGACAACCTCTCGAACCGGCCTACGAACTGCACCAAGATCTGCCCCCTCCCGTCACATAAAAATGTCCGCTGGGAGCGAAAATGAACCCAATCGGCCAAGTCCGGAGAGTCCACCATGCGGTGGAGAAACTGCTCGGCCGTTGCGCAGCCTCGTAGGTTTGCGCGAGCCCACTCCTCATCGATCGCGGTCATTCCCCCGCTCTTCAGGTAGTGGAACGCGGACATGAATCTTGCTGCTGGTTCCCTGACGAACGCGAACGAGAACAACCGGGACCACTCGGCCGGCCCGAGCTCTTCGCGCAGTTCCGCCGCCGTGGCATGCTCGGTCGCTATTCCGTCCAACAACTTGCGAGTCATGGCAAACCCGCCGGTCTTCGGTACATGCACATAGGCGAATCCCTTTCTCCGGAAGGTCGCAAGAACGGCTCTTCTCCTCTCCCGACTCCTGTCCGACGCCATGAAAGAATCACCTCTCTGGATCAATCTCCTTGCGAAGATCAGCGAATCAGCGAAGATCAACAGTTCGCCCATTCCTTGAGCAGGCGAAGCTCGTGGGAGCGGTCGAGCCAGCGAGTCGTCGATCCGAGGGGGTGCGAGGTGTGCCGTAGGAGACAGTCCCCGATGGACTCCGGGAGCGGCCGATGGGCCAGTCCCGCTTCATCGGCTGCCCGCGCACAGGAGACGTTCATCAGTGCGCGCTCAGGGCTGGATCGCGTCAGCCACAGGGGGATCTCGGCCCAGGGGCGCACACCGCGCAGGAGGACGAACTGCTCGCCCACCCAGCACGGATTCATCGACGTGTCGGCACACAGCGCGATGGCTTCCAGCAGCTCACCGGCCGTGATGCAAGGGCCTGCCATGTTGACAACACCTGTCAGGCCGCGATCCATCGCCTGCACTGTGGAACGTGCCACGTCTCGAGCGTCGATGAGCTGGAGTGGCTGGTCGAGGTCCATCGGAACGAGTACGTCACCGCCCCGCAGGGCGCGTCCCAACCAGTACGCCAGGCGGCCGCTGTGGTCATGGGGGCCGATGACCAGGCCGAGCCGAGCGACGAGCAGGCTCGCACCGGCCGTGCCCAAGTTGTCCCGCAGATAGGCCTCGCATCGCAGCTTGAACGCACCCGACCGCTCGATCGGGTCGGCTGTATCAGACCGGATCGTCGGGGACAGCTCGGTCAGGGGGGTATCCCGCCGGCTGTACACGGCGCACGACGAGAGAAGGACGTACAGGCCGACGTCGCGCAGGAGCGGGGTGGTCACCTGGAGGTCGTCGGGTTCCGCCGCGCAGGTGTCAATCACGGCATCCCAGCTCTGCCTGAGTGTGTGCCGGGCCTCGGGAGTCGGGGTGCGGCGGTCGGCCAGGACTTCGCGCACGAGGCCACCGAACGGCGAACGGGAGAGTCCTCGGTGAATGATCGTCACCTGATGCTCACGGGCAAGGCATGCGTCCACCAGGTGCCGACCGATGAACCGCGTTCCGCCCAGCACGAGAACCCTCATGGCCGGTCGCCGCGGGACGCAGATGTCGGCGCGTAGCCGAGCACAAGCAGCCGCCGGGGGCGGCCGGACGTGTTCGCTGCGCTGGCGTGCACCAATCGCGAGTCCCACGCCACGACCGAGCCGGCCGGCACCTCGAGCGTGACCGCCGCCGAGTCCGGCGCTGCGTGTTCCGTCACGACGGGACCCTGATGCGGTGTCTGCCCCTGCTCGACGTCCTGGCGATGGGTACCGGGCCAGACCTGCAGGGCCCCCGCCGACTCGGTGCACTCGTCCATGCACACCGCGACACTGATCACCCGCCGGTAGCCGCGTCGGGTGAAGTACGCCGCATCCGTGTGTTTGCGGACCTCCTCACCCAGCACCGGCAACGTCGCCCAGCCGGCGGCGACTTCGACGCGCTGCTTGTACATGAACTTGCTCTCCATGACTTCTGACGGACAGCCCAGGAGCCCGGTGGTGATCGCACGAAGCTCGGCCCCACCTGCGACCGTCTCCACCGAAGGAGCCAGGCCCAGGACCGGCTTGATCTTGAACAGATACGGCTCGCCCGACGAGAGGCGCCACCACGTGACTCTCGCGTCCCAGTCCCTGCTCGCCGCCATCGCGGCGAGCAATCGGTCACGAAGCGCGTCCGCGTCCGTTCGAAGGCGCTCGACGACCGTCAACGACAGGAGACGAGGTAGCACCAGGTAACCGTCCGCGTCGAAACGCTTGCGCTGGTCACCGGATATCGGCAGAGGGCCCGGCTCCGACATGTCGTTCGTCCCCCAGGGTCGCGACCGGTACGAGAAATCGGTTGGTGGGCTTGGTCCACATCGCCGGGAGGCCCGCGACCGGTATCGAATACGGGTGCGCTGCCCACGATGTGAAGTGCGTGTCCAGGACGCGACGACGCAGCGAGCCGATCGCGTCGCCGCTGTGGAAGAAACTGAACCTTCCACCGGGACGCAAGCAGGCAACGGCGACGTGCTCGACGAACCAGGCGAAGTCCGCGTCGGCGTAGCCGTCCGGTGGCCACGTGTCATACATGATCGCGTCATAGGCCCGTGTCGGCAGAGTGGCGAGCTGCCAGGGTTCGCCGATCACGCGGGCTCGGGCGCCGAAGGCGTCCAGCACCCTGGCCCGGGCCAGGCGGGCCACTTCGTCGTGCGGCTCGATGGCGGTGTACGAGCCGACCCGGACGTCGAGGAGCTGTTCGGCGAAGACGCCGAGTCCGAGTCCGATCTCGAGCACGTCGGGCCGCCTGGTGCCCGCGACCAGGTGACGGACGTGCCGGCGCATCAGGTCCGCCTCCGCTCTGAACATGACGTACTGATCTCCGAGCCGCAGGCCGTGGTCGTCGACAACGGCGGGCAGTGACCGCAACCGGGCGATGTGCCGGCAATGGACTTCGGTGAACGGGCCCGAGGTCATGGAAGCCGAGGGGCTGGGAAGCGCGCGATCGGGTCTCCGGTGAGGAACCGGTTCGTGAAGTTCGCTACGTCGGCCAGTCCCTGTCGCACGATCCCGTCGATCGCGCGGGCCGTGGACGCGTCCGGCTCCCGATCCAGTGCGATGAGCACATAGGCGGGATCGTCCAGACTCCCGCCATTGCGGGTGGCGACCGTGACTTCCGCGTACACGGACGTCTGCGAGAACACGTCACGTGCTATCTGCGCGGCGATCGCCGAGTAGATCTTTCCCACGTGGTGGACCGGATTCTTTCCCGCAGGCGCCTCACAACCGGCGGGGCGCATCGGTTCGATGACACCGTTGTACCGGTTTCCGCGTCCGACCGCACCGCAGTCGCCCTTTCCCAACGACGTTCCGAAGGGGGCGAGATAACCCCGACCTGGGCTGTCCTTCGTGTTGAGGTGCAGGGAGGTCCGCGCGATTGCCCGCGCTCGGGGGTCGCGGTCCACGAGGCCCTTCAAGATCTGGGTGATCGCGCTCTCCACCTCGGCCAGGCAATCGCGATACGCCTCCCACGAGGCGATCCGCTCCGGATGGAAGGGCACGGCGGCGGTGACGTCCAGGTGGGATCCCGCACGGACCGTCATGACCTTCACGTCTGTGCCGACCGCCGGAAAGTCGACGCGAAACGCCGCGTCGGTCAGCTCGCTCTCCAGCCCCATGGCTACTTCGGCCGCCAGCCCGCGAAGACTGGTACCCACGCAGATCACGGTGTCGTTCGCGACCGACTCCACCGCCAGCACGTCGGCAAGCAACGGCAGGGTTCTGGGACGGTAGAACTCGGGAGCGTGGTCGACAGAGGTGCCACGAGTGTTGTTGACATGAAGCCTGACGTGATCCAGGATGCGGGCGTCGCCGAGCGCTCGGGCCAGGACATCGGCGACGGCCTCCTCGAAGATTTCCGCGACCGGCACCTCGATGTCGCCAACACGGTCGGTGATCTTGCCGAAGAGATACGCGTCGACAGGCTTGAGGATGTCGAAAGCGCCGAAGTCGACGTCGGCCGCGGCGCCCACCAGGTTCACCTTGTCGACCCAGTGGTTCGGCACCAAGGCGAACCGGCTCAGGCACCAGCGGGAGTACCGCACGGAGAAGGTGTCGGCGACCAGATCGGCGAGACTGTCGGGGTGGCCGATGCCCTTGCGCTCAGCCACGTCGAAGGGCAGGTGATCAGGACTGGTACAAGCGTGACGGATCATCACTCGCATGCGCCTACTCCTCCGCCTCGCCGCTGTGACCATGAGCCGCCGGAGGATCGACGAGGTACGACAGACACTGGGACAGCACGAGTACCCGCCGTGCCGGACACCCCTCGTTCACCTCGCTCGGCCGGAAGGAACCGTCGTAGAGGTTTCCGTAACCCACGGGCACGGACGCGCACCTGCGGACGTCGCCGGTCACCATCACCTTGAACGAGGACACTCCGGCCGTGCACGCCTGGCCCCGGAACGACATCAGCCCGTCGAGGTAAGAACGGTTGAACAGGTATTCGCCCGAGTTGGAAAGAATCAGGCGCTTCTGCTCCTCCGTGTAGCCCTCGGGATATCGAACTCCTCCATGAACGCCCTTGAAAACCTTGACCTGAACACGCGTCACCCCCAGCGACCTCAGCCTGTCGAGATCCTCCGCGAGGCGGCCGAGCAGCGGAGGGTAGAGAACGTACAGGGCCGTGACGTCGAATCCGCGCTCATCCAGGTGCAGATAGTTTCTCGCGTAAGCAGCCAATTCCAACCCCCGGCGCTCACGTTCCGGCATGTGCACGGCGGCGGTGATCCTCGCGACCCGGTTCGGGTCCACGAGTTTCGAGAAGCTCTCCACATCGCCGGAAGCAAGGTTCGTGTTGATGCTGATGAAATGATGCTCTGTCAACCCAACACACAGATCGACGAAACGCGGGAACATGAACGGCTCTCCGCCGGACATGTGCACCAGGCAGGTCTTGCCGAGCTCGTCGAATCTCCGCTTCACCAGCTCCGGAGAGGGCTCGTCCAGGTACTTCCGGTTGAGAACATAACGGATCTGGGGATGGCAGTATTCGCAGAAGAAGTCACATCGGTTCGTCAGATGCCAGTCGAACTCCAACGCCCAGGAAGGCACATTCTGAATGGTCGAAGAGACCCGCACACAACCCCCTGATCCAGACTGATGGTTCATCTCGAAGGACCAGACGTCCATCAGTGTGGCGGACGCATGCACCGGAGGCCAGAGTGCCTCCCATATTGGCTCGTTCTCGATACGGCATGATCCATTTCGAGGTGACATTCACGTTCCATGAGGGATGCCCCAGAAGTCAGCACGGCAGCCCGGCCGGTAGCCCACTCACCGGCGGCAAGCGCCCGCGCGGCCGGGCAGATGCTGTACCGAGCCGATGCGCCAGCGATGGCGACCGCGCAGGCGCAACCGAACGCGGTCGGCACCTGGAGAACCTGCACCTCGACGCTGTCCACGTCCGAGTCTCACCCGCGTGGACCGAAGCCGGCCAGGACGCCCTCGCCTGGACGAAGGAACAGCACCTGGAAGGCGTCACCATGAAGCGCCTCGACTCGCCCTACCTACCCGGCGCACGCTCCCGGGACTGGGCGAAGCAGAGCACCTCAGCATCTCGGCCGTGACCATCGGCGGATGGCTCCCCGGCGGACCCACCGCCGCCACCGTCCGCGCTCTGCTCGTCGGTGTCCCCACCGACCAAGGCCTGCTCTACGTCGGCCCCGTCGGCACCGGTTTCAGCATGGCCGAACGCCGGACCTCGCCGCGGCGCTGCGCCGCATCGACACCACCACCTCGCCGTTCACCGCGACACCCACCGGACCCGAGCGCGGCACCCACCTCCGCTACGTCCACCCCCAGCTGGTCGGCGAGGTGGAGTACCTCGAAGTCACCGAAGGGGAATGCTGAGGCACCCGTCCTGGAAGGGCGTCGGGACACATGCGTGTCTCTTACCTTGACCGCCTCCGAGCGCACCGGTTGAAGACGATGCCTCGCACGTGGTCGGCCGCCGCACGCTGCCTCTTGTCGACCGGGACCGCCGGGATCCCTGGAGTGCCAGGTGCGGGCCCGCGGCGGTTGATGGTGTCGATGTATTGATGACGGCGCATCGGGGCGGGGCGGGCGAGCCGGAATCACGTGGTGTGGCGGAGGCGGGCCCGCTCCTTCTTGATGTGGTGCACTCGCTCGGCTTCGCGCCCGCCCGTGCACCGTTGTGACAAGACTTCACGCCAAGGCCCGGCGGGCGGCGGTGACGGCCGGTACCCCGCGGGCCGACCCGGTCGCCGGGCCGGGCCGATCTCCTGACTTGACCTCAACCGCACTTGAAGTAGGAGTCTGGGAGGCATGGAAACCGACACCGCCGCTCCCCGGGCCTTCTTCCCTTCGACCACAGGGTCACCCGATCCTCAGCACGCCGACGCCGATGCCGGCCCGCTGTCCGACGCCACGCTCGATGAACTCGCCGAGAGGCTTGCCGCCGGGGCGACGATCGTCGGCATCGGGGAGTCCACCCGATTCTCCCGGGAGACCTTCGGCGTGCGGGACCAACTCTTGCGGCGGCTGGTCCGACACCACGGGTTCCGGGCGCTGGCCGTACAGGACAGTGCCGGCGTCGCCGCCGGCCTCGACAAGTACGTGCGCGGCGGCGAGGGTTCGGCCGAATCCGCGCTCGAGGGCGCCTGGCGTCCCTGGCGCACCGCCGAGATGGTCGCGGCATTGGAATGGATCCGGGCGTTCAACCGGGACCACCCGAACGACTCCGTCCGGATCTTCGGTGTGAAGCCCGCACAGGCCCGGCCCGAGGACTACGACGCCGTCCTCGACCACGTCCGTGGGTCGGCCCCGGAGCTCCTGGCGAAGGTGGCATCCCACCTGGATCCGATCCGGACCGCTCACCACACCGACGAGCACGTGCAGCGCGCCCAGGGAACGCACCCCGGACGCCCGTTCGCCGATCACGCCCGCGACGCGCTGGCGCTGATCCGGTCATGGCCCGGTGCCGACCATGACGAGGGCATCCTGGCGCGGATGCGCGGGATCGTGGACTTCCATGAACGCAGCGTCGCCGGGCGAGGCGACTACGCGGGCGACGCCGCAGTGTGGGCGGAGGCCATCAGCGACTCCCAGCGTCGGACCGGTGCGCGCGTGGTCTATTGGGACGGCATCGCTCACACCTCGGCGGTCGAGACGGTCCTGGGCCTGGCTCCCGGGCGTGGTCCGCAGCCCACCGTCGGCAGCCTGCTGCGCAAGCGTCACGGCACGCGGTATGTCTCCGTGGCGATCGGCTTCCATCACGGGGATCTCGGTGTCGCCGCTGTCCCGGAGCCGGCCGGGGATCTGATCGACGCGACGCTGGGAGAGGTGGATCTGCCCGCCCACTGGCTGGACTTGCGCCGCGACGCCGTACGCCGCCGGTGGGAGGGGCCGGCGAAGGTCCGCGTCATCAGCGGCGTCTACGACCCGTCCCGTGACACTGCCGAGCACATGACCGTCGCTTCCCTTGCCGACGCATTCGACGTCCTCGTCCACATTCGCCGGGTGTCTCCGGTGCGATGGCTGCCGTGAGCGGCACCCCGCCACCAAGGAGCCACCCACGGCTGGACCGTGGCGGGCCGACCACAGCGCTCGGGCCGACTCGGCCACCAAGGGGCCGACTGGGCCCGGGGACTGGAACTGACCCTGGTGAGAGGTCAGTCGACCTCGACGTAGGCGACGAGGATGATCGTGCCGAGCACCGTCGAGATGTACGCGATGCGAACACCGTCCTTGACGTACTCGCGCACCGGGCTGGCCGGCTTGCTCTGTACGCCGGCCTTTGGATTCAGCGCCAGAACCGTCAGGTGCGGGTCGAGGCGGGCGAGCGCGGCGTCGTCCATCTCCGCGATCTGCCGCTCGGCGACCTCGTGGAAGGTGATCACCGCCCGCCGCCGGGCCGGACCGGGCTCAGGCAACGCGCTGCTCGTCGGCGGTCTGAACCAGGCCACGCTCGACGCGGATGTCCTCCCAGGTGCGGCACTCGTTCAGGTCGACACCGCGGTCAGCCAGGTCAAGCAGGACATACGCGAGGGTAGGGTCCTCCAGCGCGGCGTCCCGCGCGGAGGCGCGCAGCCCCTCAGCCTCGGTGGGGTCGAACACGATGCGCATCGTTCCTCCAGGGGCTTCCAGTTGCCCGTCCCATGAGGCTAGCGCAATTGGCCCCGACACCAGAGGGGTTCAGCACCCAGCAGGCAGGCGACGGTCGCCTTGCAGGTCCTCATCGGTGAGCGCGAAATCCGTGGACGCCCGCCTGGAGCTCCTCCGCCGAGGACTTCGGCGATCGAGGTGATCGAGGTGATCGAGTGTTCGGCAGCATGTCTCGGGCTTTGCTCGCACTGTGTCATGGCGATAGCGGTTCTCAACGGACCGCACCGGCCCCGGCGCGCAGGGTAACCGGCCTCAACCGCGGCTCGGTGGTACGACGGTTGCGATGGCAGCCCGGCGAACGCAGGCGCACGCTGGACCATACGGGCGACTCGCACCGCGCCCTGTGCGTTCCTGGCTCACGCGCGCTCCATGAACGGCCACAGGACGCGGCGCCCGACGCCGAGGGCAGCCTGTGGCAAGGGAGATCGCGATGGACACGGCAACCTTAGAGTCGTTGCGGAGCGCGCTCCGCGGCCCGGTCATCGGGCCGGAACAGCCGGGGTACGACGAGGCCCGCAAGATCTACAACGCGATGATCGACAAGCGTCCGGCGGCCATCGTGCCGTGCGCGGACGCGGCCGACGTCATCGCGGCGGTCAACTTCGGCCGGGACAACGGGCTGGAGGTCGCGGTTCGCGGCGGCGGCCACAGCGGCCCCGGGCTCTGCCTGGTCGACGACGGAATGACCATCGACCTGTCTCGGATGCGCGGGGTCCGCGTCGACCCGGAGGCCCGGACCGCCCAGGTCGCCGGGGGTTCGCTGCTCGGCGACGTCGACCACGCCACGCACGCCTTCGGGCTCGCCGCCCCGGCGGGCATCGTGTCCACCACGGGTGTCGGAGGCCTCACCCTCGGCGGCGGCCACGGCCATCTCACCCGCAAGTACGGGCTCACCGTGGACAATCTGCTGTCGGCGGACGTCGTCCTCGCCGACGGCAGCTTCGTCACGACGGACGAGAACAGGCACCCGGACCTCTTCTGGGCACTGCGGGGCGGCGGCGGCAACTTCGGCGTCGTCACCTCGTTCACCTACCGGCTGCATCCGGTCGACACCGTCGGGCTCGGCCTGACGGTCTGGCCGGCCGAACGGACGCCCGAAGTCCTCAGGTGGTACCGCGAGTTCCTCCCCCAGGCACCGGAGGACCTGAACGGGTTCTTCGCGGTGCTGGTGATCCCACCCGGGCCGCCCTTCCCGGAGGAGCTCCACCACCGGAAGATGTGCGGCGTCGTGTGGTGCCACACCGGCGATCCGGACCGCACCGGTGAGGTTCTCGCCCCGGTGAACGATCCCGGCCCGCCCGCCTTCCACTTCACCACGCCGATGCCGTACCCGGCGGTGCAGAGCATGTTCGACGAGCTGATCCCGCCGGGGCTGCAGTGGTACTGGCGCGGGGACTTCTTCGACCGCATCACGGACGACGCGATCGACGTCCACGCCAAGTACGCGGCCAACATCCCGACCGAGCTCTCGACCATGCACCTGTACCCGGTCGACGGGGCCGCCCACCGGGTCGGGCCCGACGACACCGCGTGGGGCTTCCGCGACGCCGTCTGGTCCGGGGTCTACGGGGGCATCGACCCCGATCCCGGCAACGCCGGGGTGATCAGGGACTGGTGCGTCGGCTACTGGGAGGAGCTCCACCCACACTCCATGGGCGGCGCCTACGTGAACTTCATGATGGAGGAAGGACAGGACCGCGTCCACGCCACCTACCGCAACCACTACGACCGGCTGTCGCAGATCAAGCGGACGTACGACCCGGACAACCTCTTCCACGCCAACCAGAACATCAAGCCGGCACCGTAGCCCACGACCTCCCCGTCCAGCTGACCGGCAGTCACCACGGTGAGGGCGGATCCGGACCGACCCGGAACTGCGCAGCCGCCGGGGTGCGCGCCGCACCCCGGCGGTCGGTCGACGGTCGGTCAGCCGCTTGCGGCACAGTTGGCGCCACGTCACCGGCACGGCCCTTCAGGCCGGAGAGGAAGTCACGGACGCAGTTCCAGGGAGATGTGCGAGGACAACGCGCGGATGAAGTCGGGCGCATCGAAGATCTCGCCTGCGGAGGCGACGCCGACCGTCCTGGTCCGCCCCGTGAGGATGCGGTCGACCGCTTCCACCACGAGTGGCGCGGTGACGGCGTAGATGTCCTGACCCCTTGCCACGGCGCGCCGTTCAGTGTCGCCTGAGCGCACGACGACGTCGACGAGGAAGGTCTGCGCGGACCGCCCGCGTGCGTCGACCGCGGCCGGCGTCGGTGTGTCCGGGGCCGACACCTCCCTGGCCGCCTCGACCGTCATGTAGGTGCGCACTTCGGGGATGGACAGGTGGCTGGGAACAGTGACGACGTCGGCCATCGTGAACTCCCCGATGACGGCCCGGGGGCCCATCGGGTCGGGGAAGGGCCACTCCAGGGTCGGCGGGTTGTCCTGGCGGTGCTCCAGCCGCCCGTTCGTGTACACGACGCGTCCGCCGCCCCGCCGCTGGCGGGAGACCGCGCCCGCCGTACGCGTCCCGGCGGTGGGGTGCCAACTGCTCAGCCCGTACGCGATGTGCGCCTCGTCGGCCGCCGTCCACTCGCCCATCGCTGCGGTGACCAGCAGGTCCCCGAGGCCGCCGTAGAAGGCCATCGCCGGGACGATCACCACTCCTGCGGCGCGGGCGCGGTCGGCGAACTGCGTGAACGTATCGGCGTTGGCCTCGATCTCGGCCGCCACATCCACATACGGGATCCCGGCGCGTAGTGCCGCCTCGATCAGGGGGGCGGCCGTCGTGGCGAAAGGCCCGGCACAGTTGATCACGGCCGCCGCACCGGCCAGTGCGCGGTCGAGCGAGGCCGGGTCGTCGACCGACGCCGGGCGGGCGTCGAGTCCGGACTCGGACGCCAGTACGCGCAGCTTGTCGGCGTCGCGGCCGGAGAGGACCGGGACGAACCCGCGGTCCCGCAACTGCGCCACCACAAAGCGTCCGGTGTGCCCGTACGCGCCGAACACCGCCACCGTGAGTCCCGATCCCATGGGTTCTCCCCCGTACTCGAATGATCCGTTGCGATCTGTCACGGACATCCTGACGGGGGCGGGCACCCTGCCGCGAGTGTCTGGAACGCCATCACCCGTACAATTCCGGACATGGGAACTGTCGCACTGGCCGTCACCGACGGGATGCTGCATTTCGAGCTGTCCTTGGCGTTCGAGGTCTTCGGAGCCGACATGACCGACGTGGCGGACCCCTGGTACAGCGTCTCCGTCTGCGGGCCAAGTGCCGTGCGGGTCGGCCGGTTCCGGCTGGAGCCCGACCACGGACTCGACCGGCTCTCGCGCGCCGACACCGTGATCGTCCCGGGCTGGGCCGACGTCGACGAGGATCCGCCCGTCGACCTGGTCGACGCGATTCGCGTGGCCCACGAGGCCGGCGCACGCGTGGCCTCCCTCTGCACGGGCGCGTTCGTGCTGGCCGCCGCCGGCCTGCTGGACGGGCGGCGCGCGACCACGCACTGGGCGCACACCCGGGCCCTGGCCGCCCGCTACCCCCGGGTGACGGTCGATCCGGACGTCCTCTACGTGGACGACGGCAGTGTGCTCACCTCCGCCGGCAAAGCCGCCGCCATGGACCTCTGCCTGCACCTTGTCCGCCTCGACCACGGCTCGTCGATCGCCAATGCGCTCGCCCGCCTCCTGGTCGTGCCGCCGCACCGGGCGGGCGGCCAGGCCCAGTTCGTCACCACCCCGGTCCCCGCCCCGGACAACCACCCGCTCGCCGAACTCTTCCCCTGGGTGATCGAACGGCTGGACCATCCGCTGACCGTGGAGGACCTGGCCCGCCGGGCGCGGATGAGCTCGCGCAACCTGGGCCGCCACTTCAGGTCGGTGACCGGCACCACCCCACTGCAATGGCTGCTCACTCAACGGATCCGCCACGCCCAGGAGTTGCTGGAGACCACCGACGACAGCGTCGACACCATCGCGTCGGCCACCGGCATGGGCACCGCCACGACGCTGCGCCGGCACTTCAACCGCACGGTCGGCGTGCCTCCGGACACCTACCGCCGCACCTTCCGCTCGCGGACCCGCCCCGGCCCGAACGACAGCGGGCAACACCACCAACGCCCTGGGCCATGAGGAGCAGCCCTGCGGCGGCTCACCAGCGGGCAGTCACCACTCCGGAACCCACGGATCGTGCGGAGGGCGCGGCGTGCGCCGCGATCCGCGTCGTCGACCGGATCGAAGTCCACTGGGACAACTCTCCTGGCCGGACGTGCCGGACCACGGTATCCGGTGGACGTCGAGGTACGCCGCTCCACAGGTGATCCTGCATCACGACGGCACCGACTTCGAAAGTCCGCGGGGGGACCACCGCACGCTGTTCGTCCACACCGACGGCGAAGTGCGCGCCGCATGGCTTGCCGCGCAGGTGGGGCCGAGATCCTCCCTAAACCGGCACGACCACCCGGCCGTCGGCCACTGGATCTCGCGGCCCTCCCCACAGTCTTGAACATGTTCAAAATTACTGTCAGTATTGCGGCTGGGAAGCGGCGCCGCTACCGCGTGTGCGACCGTCCCGCCTGCGGGCTGCTTCGGCATGCCCGTCCGACGGCCCGCCACAGCGGCGTCCACGTCGGCCCCATGGCTTCATCCACACAGGGAGGGACCAACATGATCTTCGCCGCTCTGATCTTCCTGGCACTCGGGTTCGCAGTTCTCTGCGTACCGGCCGCCGCCACGGCCTTCGCCTCCGTGGCACTGACCACCAGACAGGCACGCTCGGTTCGCTTGGCAACTCTCGCCACCGTTGCGACGGTCGTGGCTGCCGGCTGGATCGCACTGCTTCGCGACACCTACATCTGGCCGCTCGCCGCAGTCGTGTCATTCGCCGTGACGATCACTACCGGCGCCACCTTCCTCGCCCGCGAGACCCGCGCCAAGCGCCGGCAGACCGTCTTGAACTGGCCCGCACCGACCGGCCCCAGCTGATTTTGCCGCCCCGTCGCCCCCGCCAAGCGCGAATGCGGGCAGGTGGGCGTCGTCGCCGCGAGTCCGGAGGCGGCCTGTCCGAGGCTCGAGTTCTGTTCGGCCCCACGATCAGGTGGTGTCGACAGCGGTCATGCCGTGCATGGCCAAGCCGGCCGCGCGTGCTGCTTGAAGGCTGTCGGTGAACGCAGTGCTGCGATCCTGCGGTGGCATGTCCATCAGGCCGGGCGGCCAGGTCCCGGGCGGAACGATGACCACGACGACGCCTTGGCGGGCCCGCGCTGCCGACAGCCAGCTGGGCGATACCTGGACGGGTGAGGTCGGTTCCCACACCAGGCGCCCACCGACGAACAGCATCCTGAGCAGCTGGTCGTCGCGCACCTGCAGCGAGGCGGTGGTATCCGGTGGCTCGCCGGCGGCCAGGGCGAAGCCGCTGTCGGTCGCGTCCTCGATCAGGCTGTCGAACAGTGCCGGGCCGACTTCCACGATGGCCTCGGCGAAGGGTGACCCTTCGTCCTCCTCGCGCACCACCAGCGCCCACACCATCGGTGCCTGCTCCTCGCGGCCACTTGACTCATTGGACATGCGTTGTCCAACGATTCGTCAGCCGTAGTGCATGCACCCCGTCCGGGATTTCCTCGACCACATGGGCGTGACTGACCGCTCCTACCAGGTGAGCGAGGAATCCAGGGTCGGGCCGGGACTCGGGGGTCGACGATCACGACCTGGCCGGCGCGGCAGGCCACGTCGCTCCCCGCCGCCGGCCCGGTGCCCGGCTCGCCGCCCTCGCCCCGTCGGCCGACCATGGAATGAGGGGACGGGACCGGCCGGGGCCGGACACCGGGAGGCATCCGTGGCGCACACTCGAACAACCGACGTACTGATCGCGGGCGCCGGCCCGGTCGGACTGAGCGCGGCCGCCGAGCTTCGCCGTCACGGGGTGCACTGCCGCCTCGTCGACCGGCTGCCGGAGCGCCTTCCGTACGCCAAGGCGGTCGGCATCCAGCCGCGCACCCTGGAGATCTGGGACCGGATGGGCCTGGCCCGTGCCGTCCTGGAAGCCGCCGTCCCGATGCGGGGTCAGCTGATCTACGTCAACGGCCGGGAACAGGCGCGGATCGACCTTGCCCTGCCGCCCGAGGTGCCGTACGGCTTCGCCGCGCTGCCGCAGTACGAGACCGAGCGCCTCCTGGAGGAGTACGTCGCGGGCCTGGGCACGACCATCGAACGCGGCACCGAGCTGCTGTCCTTCACCCAGGACGCGGACGGGGTCACCGCACGGCTGGGCACCGACTCCGGTGCCACCGAGGAGGTCCGGGCTCGCTACCTGATCGGCTGCGACGGCGCGCACAGCATCGTCCGCAAGGGACTGGGACTCGGCTTCGAGGGCGGGGCCTTCCCCGAGGAGTACATGCTGGCCGACGTCGAGGCCGACTGGGACCTGCCGTACGGGTACGGCGTACGCTCCAGCCACCGCGCCGACGACGGCTCCACCGACGACGTGCTGGTCTGCATCCCGCTGCCCGGCGCAGGCCGCTACCGCATGTCGATGCTGGTCCCACCCGAACTCTCCACCCACGCGACCGGCCGGGCGCCCGCGCGGGTCGACGGCGTCGCGCACGGCCTGGAAGGCAGCCGCGCCCCGGAGCTGTCCCATATCCAGGCCGTCGTCGACCGACTGACCCCCAGGCCGGCCGCCCTCTCCCGGATGCGCTGGTCCTCCGTCTTCCGCATCAGCCACCGGATCGTCGACCGCTACGGCGACGGCCGGGTCTTCGTCGCGGGCGACGCCGCCCACATCCACCCGCCCACCGGCGCCCAGGGCATGAACACCGGCATCCAGGACGCCTGCAACCTGGCCTGGAAACTCGCCCTCGTCGTTCGCGGGGAAGCCGGGCCGGGCCTGCTCACCAGCTACGACGCCGAACGCCGCCCGGTCGGCGAGGAGGTCGTCGGCCGGACCGTGCGGCACGCCACCCACGGCATCGAGACCGACCCGGACGACCCGCGGACCCTGATGCTCCGCGAGGCCCAACTGCTCGCCAGCTACCGGGACGGCCCGCTCGCCCGCAGCCCGTACGGGCCGGCCGACGCGCCCCAGCCCGGCGACCGGGCCCCGGACTGCGCCGACTTGACCGACCCGGTCGCCACTTACCCGCTGCGCCTGCTCGACATCCTGCGCGGCCGCACGGGCCACGTGCTGCTTCTGTACGCAGCCGACACCGCTGCCCTGGCCAAGGCCGCCGAAGCGGCTGCGGCTGCCGGGGTGGCGGAGCTGAGCAGCGGCAGTCCGGGCACCTCCGACGGTCCGGACCCTCGGCCCGGCCTGCAGACCATCGCCGTCCTCGCCCGCGAAGCCGCATCGACCGCTCCCGACACCCTGGACGTCCCCGGATACCGGGACGCGGCCGGGGAGTTCGCCCGGCTCTACCGCCCCGATGGCCCGACCGGCTTCGTCGTCCGCCCGGACGGGCAGCTCGGTGCCCGCTTCCCCCTCGCCGCCACCGCGGCGGCCCTGTCCGGCTACTTCACGGCCCTCTCCGCGCCGGCCTGAACACCCGAATCGGCCGTGCCGAAGGCCCCCACTCCTGCGGCCCCGCCTGCCTGGAACTCGACCTCACACCCCGTCAGCTGAGGATTTCCGTCACCGGCCCGGGCCCTGCCGTGCCCGCCTGGCCGAGCGAGGGCTGTCACGGCGCTGGGGACGGCGGGCGCTCGAAGAAGGTCTCCAGGACGACCGTGGCCTGGGTGCCGCTCACGCCGTCGATCGCGTAGAGGCGCCGGAGCACGTCCTGGAGCTGTTCGGTGGTGGTCGTACGCACCTTGACGAGCACCGACGCGCTGCCGGCGATGACGTGCGCCTCCTCGATCTCGGGGATGGCGGCGAACGCTTCGGCCGAATCTCCCATCCAGGCGGACGACTCGACCATCACGAAGGCGAGCACGCCGAGCCCGAGCTTCTGCGGGTCGACCTCCACCGTCGTACGGCGGACGATGCCGCGCTCCCGCAGCTTGCGCACCCGCTCATGGGTAGCGGCGGCGGAGAGCCCCACGGCTTTGCCGAGTGCCGCATACGCCTGTCCGGCGTCCTGCTGAAGCAGCGTCAGCAGCTCGCGGTCGGTGTCGTCCAGGTTCCCAGTCGCCATGGTGGAACCATACCTCGTTCTGCCATACTCCAGGGAATCGGAATCTCATTCGGCTGTTGACGATTGGATGTGGATGATGTCTGGCGAGATCGAGTTCGGGCTGTACGAGATCCTGGACAACCGCTTCCGCCGGTGCACCAACGGGGACTCGCGGCTGGAGCAGCTGTACGGAGACTGCCGCTGGGCCGAGGGGCCCCTCTACCTACCCGCCTGGCGCCAGCTCGTCTGGAGCGACATCCCCAACGACCGGATGCTGCGCTGGGACGAGGCCACCGGCCTGGTCGGTGTCTTCCGCTCCCCCGCCGGGCACAGCAACGGCAACACCCTCGACCACTTGGGCCGCCTGATCAGCTGTGAGCAGGGCAACCGCCGCGTCACCCGCACCGAGCACGACGGCACGATCACCGTCCTCGCCGACCGCTACCAGGGCAAGCGGCTCAACTCGCCCAACGACGCGGTCGTCCGCTCCGACGGCTCGATCTGGTTCTCCGACCCGGACTTCGGCATCACCAGCGACTACGAGGGCCACCGCGCCGACAGCGAGATCGGCGCCTGCAACGTCTACCGGATCGACCCGGACAGCGGCGAAGTCCACCTCGCCGCCGACGGCTTCGCCGGACCCAACGGACTCGTCCTCTCCCACGACGAGCAGCGGCTCTACGTCTCCGACACCCGGGCCGGGCACATCCGCGCCTTCGACGTCCGCGAGGACGACACCCTCGGCAACGACAGGGTCTTCACCAAGGCCGCCGACAGCCACTTCGACAACATCCGCTTCGACAGCGACGGCCGGCTCTGGGTGGCGGCCCTCGGCGACGGCGTCCACTGCTACGCCCCGGACGGCACCCTCATCGGCCGCCTCCTCATCCCCGAGCCCGTCTCCAACATCACCTTCGGCGGTCCGAAGTACAACCGCCTCTTCATCACCGCCACAACATCCCTGTACTCGCTGGTGATGTCGGTGACGGGAACCCACCGCGTCCGCCGTCACCCGTGACAGCGATGAACCGCCCCACACCGACGACACCCGACGGCATGGTGACCCCGAAGGTCCTGGCCGCGGACGACCCGTCGGCTTCACCGGCGGCCCCTCTCGTGCCGGTCTCCGGAAAACCCACCCCCTTCTGCCACCAGGGAGCCGTCATGCCCGAACCTCTGCCCGCCGACCTCCAGCGGGAGATCGCCCGTAGCCTCCGGGTGGCTCCCGTCCCCAGCGCCGAGCAGGAGGCCGAACGCCGGGTGGCGTTCCTGGCCGACCAGGTGCGGTCCGCCGGCGCGCGTTGTCTGGTGCTCGGCGTCAGCGGCGGGATCGACTCCACGACCACCGGGCGGCTGTGCCGGCTCGCGGTCGACCGGCTTCGCACCGCCGGGTACGAGGCGACGTTCTGCGCGATGCGGCTGCCCTACGGCGTGCAGGCGGACGAGGAGGACGCCCAGCTCGCGCTTGCCTTCATCCGGCCGGACCAGGTCCTGACGGTGGACATCAGGCCCGCGACCGACGCCGCAATCGACGCCCTGGCAGTCGCCGGCCTGGCCTTCGACGACAGCGCCCACGAGGACTTCGTCCGCGGCAACGTCAAGGCCCGTCAGCGGATGGTGGCCCAGTACGCGGTGGCGGGCGCGTCCGGCGGGCTGGTGGTCGGCACCGATCACGCCGCGGAGGCGGTCTGCGGGTTCTTCACCAAGTACGGCGACGGCGCGGCCGACATAATGCCCCTCGCCGGGCTCACCAAGCGTCAGGTACGGGCGATTGCCGCAGCGTTGGGCGCACCTGCGGCGCTCGTCCACAAGACGCCCACGGCCGACCTCGAGTCACTCGTACCCGGCCGGCCCGACGAGGAGGTGCTCGGCCTCGGCTACGACGCGCTGGACGACTTCCTCGAGGTGAGGCCGGTGAGCGAGGAGGTGTTCCGCACGGTGCTCGGCCACTACCGGCGGACCGAGCACAAGCGCCGCCCACCGGTCGTCCCTTCGTAGCGGCTCCGGAAGTGGCTGGTGTCCTGCGCCGGAGATCCGTCGTTAGCTCTTGTATGAGCCCTTCTCCGGACGTGCCGTTGCGCCGCCGAGGCCCCAAGCTGGAGCCGCTGCTCCTGTCCGTCCATGAGCGGACGGAGTTGGAGCGATGGACGCGGCGGGCGACATCAGCTCAGGCGCTCGCTTTGCGGTCGCGGATCGTTTTGGCGTGCGCGGGTCCGCAGGGTCCGCCAATCATCGGTGTCGCACGGGAGTTGGGAATCACCGCGGATACCGTGCGCAAGTGGCGGCGACGCTTCCTGGCCGAGCGGCTGGACGGTCTGGTCGACGAACCACGGCCGGGCCGGCCACCCACCATCGCCGTGGAGAAGGTGGAGGCGGTGGTCGTGGCGACCCTCGAGGAGATCCCGAAGAACGCCACGCACTGGTCCCGCAGTTCGATGGCGGACCGCAGTGGGCTGTCCAAGTCCACCGTCGGCCGAATCTGGAGGAAGTTCCAGCTCAAGCCCCACCTGACCGACACGTTCAAGCTGTCGACGGACCCACTGTTCATTGAGAAGGTCTACGACGTGGTGGGCCTGTACTTCAACCCGCCCGAGGGCGCCGTGGTGCTGTCGGTCGACGAGAAGTCCCAGATCCAGGCCCTGGACCGCTCTCAACCTGTCCTGCCGATAATGCCCGGCATGCCCGAGCGCCGCACCCACGACTACCTGCGCAACGGCCTGACCACCTTGTTCGCCGCCTTCGACGTCACCAACGGGCAGGTCATCAGCTCCCTGCACCGTCGGCACCGGGCCCAGGAGTTCAAGAAGTTCCTCATCAAGATCGACCGTGAGGTCCCCGACATCCACCTCATCTGCGACAACTACGGCACCCACCTGGGGCGCCCGCCCTTGTCAGCGCCGACCGGGTACGTGACCTCCGCGATCTTCGCCACGGGCATGCGCTGGGCGGACAGCAGCACCAGCTGGGCTCTCCGGCAGGTCACCACCGACCCGGCACCCCGGCGAACGATCCGCAGCAACCGTCTGCCCTCGTGGCCATTGATCTCCCGGACCCGCACGCGTTCAGCCACGTGATCATTCTGACCATCCGGTGCTGCCCGGCCCAGCACCTACATACTTGCCCCGGCGTCGCTCGTGCTGTCCATCCGGCGCCAGGCAGGGAAGGTCAGCGGGCAGAGCGTGATCAGCAGGTACGCCCCGCCGAGGAGCACGAGGGCCGTCGTCAGCCCGGCCCGGTCCACCAGGTAGCCGCAGGCGAGGCCGCCGAGCGGGGTCGCCAGCAGTACTCCCGCCGCCAGGACGCCCGTCACCCGGCTGCGCAGGGTGTCGGGCACGAGCTCGTACAGCACGGTCGAGACGATCGGGTTGAGGATCCCGGCGGCGACACCGGCGATGGCCAGCGTAATGCCCAAGGGCAGCAGGCCGGGCGCGAACGCCGCGACCAGCATGCGCGGGCTTCCGCTGACAATGAGGCAGCAGGCGTACAGCGACCAGCGGGGAAGCCTGGCCCCCAGCGCCGCGTGCAGCAGCGAGCCGCCGAGGGCGCCGGCCGCGAAGAGGCCGGCGAGCAGGCCGAGGTCGACCGACCCGCCGAGGTCGCGCTCAGCGTGCACGGGCAGCAGGACCGCGCTCCAGCCCTGGTCCAGGCCGTTGGTGACCATGAGCACCAAGGTGATGGCGAGCAGCAGCCGCTGACGGAGCAGGAAGGCAAGGCCCTCGCGCAGTTCGTCGCGGTACATGCGCAGGCTCACCGGGGGCCCGTCCCGTCGGGGGGCGGCGGCGGGGACACGCCGGACACCGAGGGTGACCAGCAGCGCCGAGACGCCGAAGGTCGCCGTGTCCAGGAGCAGGACCGGTCCCGCCCCGAACAGCGCGATCAGTACGCCGGCGGCCGAGGCGCCGAGCAGCCGGGCCCCTCTGGACGCACTTGTGTACAGGCTCATGGCCCGGGCGAGCGGGAGCCCGGCGTGATCGGCGAGATCAGGGGTGAGCACCTGGCGCGCGGTCTCTCCCGGCGCCTGGAAAAGCCCGTTGACCCCCATGAGCACACACAGCTGCCAGAACCGCAGGGCGCCTGCCCATTGGAGGAGCGGGATCAGCCCGATGGCCGTCCCGCACACCAGGTCCGACAGCACCGACGCGCGCAGGCGTCCGATCCGGTCGATCACCGGTCCGCCGGCGAGCGCCGACACCGCCAGCGGCAGCATCCCGCAGAAGGCCACCAGGCCGGCCCGGGAGGCGCTGCCAGTGGTCTGCAGGACGAACCACGGCACACCGATGCCGGCGAGGGCGTTGCCGGTGATCGAGACGAGGTTCGCGGTCAGCAGGGCGCCGAGCGGCCGCCGGTCCGGGGCGGTCTGGGCCTCGTCGGCCCGAGCGGGGGCGACGGTCATGGGTGTATCTCCGGGCGGTTGTCGGGGCGTCAGCTCTTCGGCAGGGGAAAGGCGTGCAGGTGGATGCGGACCGGGACGGCCTGGTCCTCGCCGGCGGCGGCCCGGTCGCGGAAGCTCTGCACGAGTTCGTGTGCTCGGCCGACAAGCTCCCGCGCGAGTTCGGGCGTCAGGCGCAGGTTGAAGTCGCTCATGTCCCAGCTGCGACGCCACTCCTCGGGCCAGTCGCCGGTGCCGGCGAGCCAGCCGCCGAGCTCCCGCGCGTGGACGGAGGCCACCTCGTTCAGGAACACACCCATGGCGCCGCGTACTTCGGGGTCGGGGTTCTCCAGGAACTCCTCGAGGCTGTCGAACCGGTGGCCGCGGTGCTCGGCCCGCCACCAGCGTTCACGGGCGGTGCCCCGGTCCGGATCCTCCGCGATGAAGCCGTGCGCGCCGAGCTGCCGCAGGTGGTAGCTGACTGAGGCGGATGACTCGCCGAGCCTGGCGGCGAGCTTCGTCGCCGTGGCCGGGCCGTCCTCTCGCAGCGCGGCGAGCAGGCGCATCCGCAGTGGGTGCGCAAGGCCGCGCAGGGAGCGGGCGTCGAGGCTGCGTACGGCGGGCTGAGGTTCCGTCATGATCGGCAGCCTAGCGATCGCCACCATTTCTTTGCAACGAAGTCTTTGCATGAAATGGGGTCGCCTTGACAGCCGTCGCCAAGGGGTGAACCTTCCGGGCACAGCACCGAGAGGTAGCCGGACGCCCCCGGCGGGGACTCTGACCATCCGGCGCCACCCGGCCCAGCACAACCGGGCGCCACGTCAAAGCACGGCGAACGTTGCCTGATGCGGCACTAGTGTGATGCGCCGTAAATCACGAGGGAAACTATTCCTGCGTTGATGGCCCAGGTGGGTTGATCTTGGCGAGGTAGTCAGCGAGGGATTTGAGGATCTCGTCGGCGGTCTTGGTCCAGGTGAACGGTCTCGGGTTCTGGTTCCAGGTGGCGATCCACGCCTTGATGTCGTCCTCGAGGGCTTTGACGGAGGTGTGGACGCCGCGGCGGATGAGTTTGTCGGTCAGCAGGCCGAACCAGCGCTCGACCTGGTTGATCCAGGACGAGCCGGTCGGGGTGAAGTGGACGTGGAAGCGCGGGTGCCGGCCGAGCCAGGTTCTGATCTCGGCGGTGTTGTGGGTGGCGTAGTTGTCGCACACCAGGTGCACGTCGAGCTCGGCGGGGACGGCCTTGTCTATCGTGACCAGGAATTTCTTGAACTCCAGGGCCCGGTGGCGGCGGTGGAGTTCTCCGATGACGGTTCCGTCGGCGATGTTGAAGGCTGCGAACAGGCTGGTGATGCCGTGGCGCAGGTAGTCGTGTGTGCGGCGTTCGGGCATGCCCGGCATCATCGGCAGGACCGGCTGGGACCGGTCCAGCGCCTGGATCTGGGACTTCTCGTCGACGCAGAGCACGACCGCCTTCTCGGGCGGGTTGTGGTAGAGCCCGACCACGTCCACCACCTTGTCCACGAACTGCGGGTCGGTGGAGAGCTTGAAGCTGTCCTGCTGGTGCGGCTTGAGGTCGAACTTCTTCCAGATCCGCCCGATGGTCGACTTCGACAGCCCTGTGCGGGTGGCCATCGACGCCCGCGACCAGTGCGTGTCGTTGCCCGGTGTCGACTCCAGTGTCGCCACCAGCACGTCCTCGACCTGGTCGAGCAGGATCGAGGGCGGCCTGCCCGGACGCGGCTCGTCCTGCAGGCCGTCCAGCCGCTTGTCGATGAACCGGGCCCGCCAGCGCTCCACCGTCGACTCGTCAACGCCCAGGTCCATCGCGGCCTGCCGGTTCGTCCCGCCGTCCGCGCAGCGCAGCACGATCCTGGCCCGCAGCGCGAGGTACTGCGCGGTCTTCGCCCGCCTGGCCCAACGCGTCAACTGGTCCCGCTCGGCGTCGCTCAGGACCAGGTCGGCCTTCGGGCGACCGATGCGGCCCTCATCCTGCAGGCCGGCCAGTCGGTCAGCAGCGAACCTACGACGCCACTTGGACACTGTCTTCGCCTGGACGTCAACATGCCGCGCGGCAGCGGCATTCGACATGCCGTCAGCGCACGCCAGAATGATCCGGGCCCGCTCGGCGGCTCTCCGGTCCCACGACCCGGCTCGACGCACCAACTCGGCACGCTCGTCCTCGGACAGCGAGATCACCACAGCAGAAGGCCCAGGGTGCGACACCCGAAAAGGGTAGCAACTTTCCCTCGTGATTTACGGCGCATCACACTAGGCACACTTAACGAGCTGGTGCGTGATTGCGGTGGCGATGTGACGGCTTGATCGTTCTCTCTTGGTCAGCTGGCGGCAGTGCGGTCGGAGACGAGGCCGGCGACGGCGAGATAGGTGGCGGGGGGGGCTGGGTCCAGCGCGTCAGGCCCTTCCAACGCTTGTGGTCGGCGAGGGCGTGCTCGACGGAAGTGCGCTGGGAGGAGTGCTGGTGCGGGCCTGTTCCCGGGCTTCGTGGACCTCTGGTGCGGCGATCTTGTTCGGCTTTCTCGGCGGTGTGACCGCCCTGCCTGGGTGGTCTCGCCGGAGGCCCAAATGCCCGTCATCCAGAAGGACTTGGACCCTGGGGAACTGCCGGAAGAGGTCGTCGATCCCCTCGCCTCGTATCGCCGTGGCGTCGTGCATGGGCCCCGGTCGGAGGTTGCCGGTCCACAGGGTGCGGCCCTTGCCGTCGGCCACGACGGTGGCCTTCATGGTGTTCTGCTTCTTTTTCCGGAGACGAACGCCCGGCGCCCACTGCGGTGCGGGGCTGGGCGGCAGAGCTGGACCTCGGTGGCGTCCAGCCGCAGCACGACACCCTCGGCCTGGGCGTAGGCGAAGACGTCCGCCAGGGTCCGCAGCCGCACCCCAGGGCGGTCGGGCACCGCGAAGCCGCGAGCGGCGAGCAGGTCCCTGGCCTCGTGAATCGCACGGCTGATCGTGGAGCGGTCGACTCCGAAAAGCAGGGCCAGGACCGCGTGCGGCAGGTCGTGTCGCAGGTGGATGAGCGTGGCGCTCACCCGGTCCACGAACACGAGCCGGTGCCTGGCACCAGCACCGGCCGCCCGTCGCCGCTCTCCACCACGGGCGGCATGCCGCCGTCCCTCGACCACCGCATGCCACGGAGACGCCAGCTCGACGACCAGGTCCGCCAGATGGTGCCGCGAGATCCCGGTCAGCACCCGATGGCCGAGGACCGCGCGGTTCACCTTGATCGTCACACCGTCAGATCCTGCCGTCCGCAACCGCGCTGGTCACATCGCCACCGCAATCATGTACCAGCTCGTTATACGCATATGCAACGCCGCCACCGCACTGCCGCCACCGTCGGTGTCACCACGCTCGCCGCCGCGCAGGCCGGCGCCTACGGCTGTACTCGGGACGGGGTGGCGGCGAACCTGGTCTACACCAAGTCCATTCCGACCGTCAGCAGCGGGAACGGTGGGACGCTGTTCACCTACTGGGACGGGTACGCGAACTGCTCGGTCTTCGTGAAGTCGGCGTACACGGGCACCAAGACCTGGACGTACCTGTTCATCACGGACTACAACGGTGACGGAGGCGGCAGCGATAGCTAACCCTTCCGGGCGTTGCGACGGACCAGCCCGGCCCGTTGAACGTTGACGGCTCCCACTGTGTCGGCGTGCGCCTGGTGGCCGCACCTGACACAGTGGAACGTCTCCTGTGTGGGCCGGTTCTCCGCCGAGACGTGCCCGCATGCGGGGCACTCGCGGGAGGTGTTGCGGGGGTCCACGGCGATCACTTCCCGTCCGGCGCTCTCAGCCTAATTCCTTCGTAAGCACTCCGCGGGCTTTCGCGGCTCGGCGGGGTGGTTCGAACGGGTTGTGATACCTGCACTCCACTCGGCCCTCAAGGAGGTCTGTGACGAGCACGGCTGCGCAACCCAGCTGGTGGGTGGTGGTTCTTGAGCTCCGGTGGATACCTCTCAACGTCATGGCCGAGATGCCTTCCCACAGAGCGGTGCCATCTGGTGCTATCACGGCCGCCACCCACCAGCGCTGACACTGCTGGCAGTTGTGTGGGCGCCGGACGCACGCCTTCTTTCAGCCCGGCCACGACGTCTCCGCCAAGATCGGCGGCATCCGGCGCCTTCACTGCCGCCAGCGGCGTCAACACCGTTTGCTTGATCACTCGTTGGAGTTGGTGGTGCGAGCCCGTCGCACGGTGATCTCTCGCTTACCCCGAGCCGTCCGAGCTCTGGGAACAGACCGGGGCCCGTGCGGTGAGCTGGTGCCACGAACGGCTTGTGAGGTGTCGGCCCGGTCCTTGATCGAGGCCTGGAATTAGGTCGCTGCGTGGCCCCGCATGCGCTCGTGACCAGCGCAAACAGCCACACTCGGGGAGGGAAAGTTGATCTACTGCGGCATCGACTGGGCCGAGAGGACGCACGACGTCGCCCTGGTCGACGACGACGGCAAGCTCCTGGCCAAGCGCCACATCACCGACGACGCAGCCGGCTACAAGATCCTGCTGGACCTGCTCGCCGAGCACGGCGACACCGAGGACATCCCGATCCCGGTCGCCATCGAGACCTCCCGCGGCCTGCTCGTCGCGGTCCTTCGGACCGGGAAGCGCCAGGTCTACGCCATCAACCCGATGGCCGCCGCCCGCTACCGCGACCGCCACTCCGTGACCCGGAAGAAGTCCGACCCCGGCGACGCCCTCGTCCTGGCGAACATCCTCCGCACCGACCGGCACGCCCACCGGCCGCTGCCGCAGGACAGCGATCTCGCCCGCGCCATCGCCGTCCTCGCCCGCGCCCAGCAGGACGCCGTCTGGAACCGGCAGCAGCTCGCCAACCAGCTCCGCTCGCTCCTGCGCGAGTACTTCCCCGCCGCCATCGACGCCTTCCTGCACTGGCAGAACGGTCTTTGCCGCCCCGAGACCCGCGTCCTGCTGGAGCTTGCTCCCACGCCCTCGCGCGCGGCCCGGCTGTCGCTCGCGCAGCTGCGGTCAGCGCTCAAGCGCGCCGGCCGCCAACGCCGGATCGACGCCGACGCCGAGCGCATCCGCGAGGTCCTACGGGCCGACTACGCGCACCAGCCTCCGTTGGTCGAGGACGCGCTCGGCAAGCAGATGCTCGGCCTGTTGCGGCAGCTGGACGCCGCCTGCACGGCCGCTGACCAGCTCGCCGAGGCGGTGGAAGAGGCTTTCCCTCAGCATCCGGACGCCGAGGTGATCTTGAGCTTCCCCGGGCTCGGCACCCAGCTCGGCGCCCGGATCCTCGCTGAGATCGGGGACGACCACGCCCGCTTCACCACCGCCCGCGGGATGAAGGCCTACGCCGGCGCGTCCCCCATCACCAGGGCGTCCGGCAAGAAGTCCAGCATCACCAGACGCTGGGTGAAGAACGATCGGCTCAACCACGTCGGCTACCTCTGGGCCTTCGCCTCACTGACCGCCTCGCCCGGGGCCAAAGCCCATTACGACCGACGGCGCGAGGCCGGGGACTGGCACGCCGCGGCTCAGAGAAACCTCTTCAACAAGATGATCGGCCAGCTCTACTGCTGTCTCCAGAAGCACATCCTGTTCGACGAGAACCTCGCCTTCCCCACACAACTTCTCGAAGCTGCTTGACGACTTAGCTCCGTGAGGTGTCTTGGCGTGCAGGATCGTCAGGAAAACCCCCCAACCGGCATCAGCTATCGAGCGGTTGAGCCCGGCCTTGGCGGCCGCCCCGTTGGGCAGGAAGCTGAGACGGTCTTGACCCTGCCGACAACCGGGCGGTGCTGGTTGACCTTGACGTGGCCGACACCCTGGAGGCGGACTCGGGTGACCGGGTCGTGCGGCGTGCTGTCCCACCGGCAGCCGTCCCCGTCCTTGGGGAAGTCCACCGTGTCGAACCAGTTCACCCCGCGAACGCGCGGGTAACCGGGTGTCTCGCCGGACTTGACCCGGCGGAAGAACGCTTGCATCGCCTTGTCCAGACGGCGAAGCGTCGCCTGCTGACTCGAGAACGACCAACGGCCCTGACGCTCCGGGTCGAACGCCCGGATCTCCTTGAGCTGCGCGGACTGCATCCCGTACTTGATGCTCGTCCTCGACACGTGCCGCCAGGCGTCGCGCCGTTCCTGCAACGCCCCGTTGTAGAGCGAGCAGTGATCCCGCAGCATCTCGCCGAGAGCCTGGGCCTGGCCCACGGTGGGCCGCATGAGGAACTTGTACGCACGGATCACCCGGCCCACCCCCCTTCGGTCGAGCTCGCTCGATCATACACTTGGCCCATGTCACCACGCTGGGAACCAGATCCCGATGTTCGCAGGGGAAACCATGTCGTCCACAATCTGCACGCACACTTGGTGTTCGTCACCAGGTACCGGCGTGAGATCTTCGATGACGCCATGCTGACGCGCTGCGAGGAGATCATGCGGGACGTGTGCGAGAGCTTCGGCGCGGAGCTGCGCGAGTTCAACGGCGAAGGCGATCACGTCCACCTGCTGGTGCACTACCCGCCCAAGGTCGCCATCTCCAAACTGGTCAACTCCCTCAAGGGCGTCAGCTCCCGCTACCTCCGCGCGGAGTACACCGGCCGGATCAACCGGATCGGCATCGGGCCAGTGTTCTGGTCACCCTCGTACTTCGCCGGGTCCTGTGCCGGCGCACCGCTGAGCATCGTCAAGAAGTACATCGAGAACCAGAAGCGGCCTACCTGACCGTCACGCCGGAGGCGCAGAGACCTCCGGCGCTCCGCGCCTCCGGGCCGGGGATCGCATTCCCGCCCGGCCTGAAGGCCGGGATTCCCTGCGAGATCAAGGGATGGAGGACCCGAACGGCAAGACGGTCGTCTACTACGTCACCGCCTGGCACTCCTGCGGCTGACCCGGCCGGACCGACCGGCCTGGTGACCCCGCGCCGGTCGTCCATCTCCCGCCCCGGATACCGGCCGGAGAATCACCAGTCCCGCGTCCGGGGACAGTCATCCTGACAATTCGGTGACAGTTTCCATGCCACGCGCCTCACGGACCTCCTGGTGGTCGGCGGGCGATGGGAAGTCAGTTCAGGGGGCGGCAGAGCAGGGCGTCCGGGACGCCGCCCTGGTTCCAGTTCCAGGTGTAGGCGACGCCCGCGATGTACTCGTTGTCGGCGCACTGGCCATTGTAGTAGCCGGGTGCCCAGTCACTGGCCACCGATCCGCCGGTTGCGGGGCGATTGTCGCCGCGGTCGAACCACAGGGTCCGGCCGCCGGTCGGCAGCGGACCGGCCGCCGGGGCGCACAGCAGCGAGGACATCGCGTTGGAGTGCACGCTGTAGCCGACCGCGAAGGAGTTGTTCGGGCACTGGAGCTTGCTGTAGCCCGACGCCCAGTCGCCGCCGGTGACATAGCGCTCGTCGGTGACCTTCACGAACGCCCCGCTGCCGGCGGCCGGTTGGCCTGCGTCGGTGCACAGGCCGCGGCTGTCGCTGCGCCCGAGGCCGACCAGGCGCTGGGTGTCGGGGCAGCTGGCCTTGCGGTTGCCGTTGTCCCAGTCGCCCTGGGCGAGCATCCGGGCGGACACGTTGTAGTCGGTGTGGTCGAGGTTGAGCATGTTCCAGCGCGGGCTCCTGGCGACCTGACCGGTCAGGCTCGGGGCGTTGATCAGCTTGTTCCAGTCCGTCGCCCGCCAGTCACCGGGGTCGTTGATGCCCAGTTGTTTGCCGGCGCTGTCGTAGGAGAGCAGCGCCCAGTTGTCGAGCGGCTTGCCGCTGCTGTCGGCCCAGCCGACCAGCGGCCAGATCGCGAAGTCGGTGTCCCTGGCGATCAGGATGTCGGTGAAGTTGTCGAACCAGGCCTGCTCCTTGCCGGCGGTGGAGCCACGGCCGCCGGCACCGAACTCGCTGACCCACACGGGGGCGGTGAAGTGCTGCCCGGACTGGGTGACGAACAGCGCCTCGTCGTTCACCACCTGGGCCAGTTGGTCCGGGGTGAAGTCCTCGTAGCGGGGGTCGCCGGTCGAGCCGAAGCCACTGCTCGCTCCGGTGTTGGCCGGCCCTGTGTAGGCGTAGAAGTGCGCCGAGTAGACCAGCTTGTCCGACCGGATCAGCGTGTTCGACAGCGTGGCCACCGGGGTGAGCATCGGTCGGGTGTGCCAGGTGATATCGGTCGGGATCCCGGACCAGTTGATCCCCTCCATGATGATCAGCATGTCCGGGTCGGCCTGCAGGATCTTGTTGCCCGCCTCCTCGAAGGCGGCGTTCTCGTCGTGCGCGTCGCCCATCCCCCAGTTCGGGTTGTCCCAGGTGTCCCGCCGGACCTCGTTGCGCAGGTCCGCGCCGACCACCCGCTTGTTCGCCTTGTAGCGGTTCACCATGAACTGCCAGTCGTCCTCCCACTGCTGGGTGGACTGGCCGCTGTTCCAGCGCTCGTTGCCGTCCAGGCCGCAACAGAAGCGGTAGGTGGTCGTGTGGTTGTTGAGGATGACCGCGAAGCCGTCGGCGGTCAGCGCGGCGACCACCGCGTCGTACACCTGTAGCGGCGTCTTCCCGCGCAACTGCGGGTTCGCCGCCACCGCCGCGTCCGGCACCACCGTCGTGTCGTGGATCAGGGCGTCGGCGAACGGCAGCCGGATGCTGTTGAGGCCCAGGCTGTGGAGCCCCGCCATGAGCTGCGCCTGTGCGACATCCCGCGAGTTCTCCTGAGGCCTGCTGAGTGCCCGAGGCCGTGGCCAGGGGCTTCTTCCTCCTTCGAGTGCTCCGCCGGCCTGTGACGTAACCTCAGGATTCCTGAAGCGTTCTCAACTCATCCGACCGATCTGCGGTCCGGTCGAAGGCGAGGAGGCGCGAGTTGGCGGCGCTGGCGGTGGTGCGGGACCTGCGCGAGTACCGGGATCCGGTCTCGGCGGAGGAGCTTGAGCAGTTCGAGACCGACGTGCTGGCCGGGTTCGTCTTGGCCCGGGCCTCGGCCGGGCTGACGGACGGCACGATTCGCGGCGACGTCGGGCACCTGGAGCAGATGCGGACGTGGTTCGGCCGTCCGCTGTGGGACATGGAGCCGACCGACGCGGACGCGTA
The DNA here is from genome assembly GCF_007828955.1 of Kitasatospora atroaurantiaca. Taxonomy (NCBI): domain Bacteria; kingdom Bacillati; phylum Actinomycetota; class Actinomycetes; order Kitasatosporales; family Streptomycetaceae; genus Kitasatospora; species Kitasatospora atroaurantiaca. Next base: position 99,755 of record NZ_VIVR01000001.1, read on the forward strand.
CTTCGGGCGGGTCCTGCGGGGCTCGCCCAGTGGTACCCGGCTGGCCCGCTCCCAGGCGCTGACCACGTACTTCATGTTCCTGGAGCTTCGGCACAAGGTCGAGATCCATCAGATGACCGGGCGCGTGGTCGAGTGCCCGATCGACGAGATGAACCGTCCGCGCGGCTCCAAGGACGCTCAACTGCGGATCCCGCCCACCGAGCCGGAGGTCGGTCAGCTATTCACGGGCTGGGGCGGTGAGCTCGCGACCTGCCGCAAGTTTGCTCCGACAGCCCGCAACTACACCGCCGCGAAGCTGATGTCGCAGGTCGGGTTGCGGGTGAACGAGGCGTGCAAGCTCGACCTGGACGACATCAAGTGGAACCTGGGCCGGTTCGGCAAGCTCCATGTCCGCCACGGCAAGGGCGCTCGTGGCTCGGGGCCACGTGAGCGAATGGTGCCGCTGATCAACGGCGCGGACCGGACGCTGCGGTGGTTCATCGAGGATGTGTGGGGCCAGTTCGACGACGACCACACCCGCCCCGGCGCCCCGCTGTTCCCGAGCGAGCGCAAGAACACCGACGGCTCCGCGCGCCGGGTCGGCGATGACGCCCTGCGTGATGGTCTGGCAGCGGCCGTCGAGGCCCATCTGCCGCTCTGGACAGAGAAGTTGACTCCCCACGTCCTGCGGCACTTCTGCGCGTCGGAGCTCTATCAGGGCGGCCTGGACCTCATCGCAATTCAGGAGGTTTTGGGACATTCATGGATCGCCACGACGATGCGATACATCCACGTCCAGCAGACCCGGGTCGAAGACGCCTGGATCACCGGGCAACAGCGGGCCGCGAAGCGACTGGAAGGACTCCTGGGATGAAGTGGAACCTACGGCTGACCGCCGCGAACAAGGGCGTCTGGAAGGCATCTGAGCTCCAGCGGAGCCTGGCAGAGCACGGCCTGGTGATCTCGGCCGGGAAGATGTCCGGGCTGTGGTCCGGGCAGCCGGTCTCCCTGAAGCTGGAGGACCTCGATGTCATCTGCGTCGTTCTCGACTGCGAAATCGGGGACCTGCTGATCCCCGAACCAGCGAAGGTCCAATCCCCCGGGCAGCAGGAGACGGCTCGAGCGGCGGTCGGAGCCAGCACCACCGCCCCGACAGTGGTGCCCAAGCGCCGCGACGGCCGTTCCCTCCCGCCGGTCTGACGCCGGCATCGCCGCGGTGGGCAAGATCAGCGATGACAAGCCGGCAGCCTCCTGCGCGGGCTGCTTCGCTTGGGGACAACTGCCCGGCCGGTACTGCCGAGGTTGCTACACCTACGGCCAACAGCATGCCGTCGGACGGTGCTCGGGTTGCCGACGCGAGGTTCCCGTTGACGACAAGCACGGCTACTGCCGCCTCTGCCGGGCTCAGGCGACCTGGGCGATCAAGGCCAGCGGCAAGGCATCGGTGTTGGAGCCGTACCTACGTCAGGTGACCTGCCAGCAGCTGTTCTTCGCGAACCTGCAGCGGCCCCGAAGCGGCGGCCCGCCAGTCGGCAAGCAAGGGCGTCGCGTTCCGAAGCGGTCACCAGCACCTGCCTGGCCAGGCACGCTGGCGGACTGGATCCAACCGCCGTTGTTCGCCGCCGCACGGGACTACCGCAAGTTCGACCGGAAACAGCACGCTGACCTGGCCAATCCATGGCTGGTTCGAGGTCGGCGGGCAGCTCGCGCGCTGAGCGAGGCGCGCGGGTGGAGCCGCTGGATCACCAGTGACGTCGACCGGGCTCTGGTCATCGTGCTGTCCGGTCATACAGAGGCCGAGCCGATCCGGTACTCCGAGCTCTTCCCGGCCCTGCGAATCCGGGGGCTCCCGGTAGGTCGGACCGCCGAAGTCCTTGACCAGCTGGGCCTGTTCACCGACGATCGCGCTCCCGCAGTCGACCGGTGGCTGGAACGCAAGCTCGACGCAGTCGCCCAGGGCATCCGCAGCGAGGTCGAAGCCTGGGCCCGCACCCTGCTCGACGGCGGGCAACGGTCCGAGCCTCGCGCGCGACAGACAGCATGGGCCTACCTCAACGAGGTCCAGCCGGTGCTGCTGGAGTGGTCCAGCCGCTACGACCATCTGCGGGAGGTCACGCGCGAGGACGTCATCGCGGCCCGGGACGCCGTCAGCGGCAAGCAGCGGGAGAGCCGGCTCGTCGCACTGCGGTCACTGTTCCGTCACGCGAAGAAGAACGGCCAGGTCTTCCGCAACCCCACCCTGCGGATCCGCGTCCCACGGCAGGCCGGCGGCGTCATCCAATCCCTCGGGCAGCCGGACATCGACGAGGCGATCGCCGCCGCCACCAGCCCGGACATCCGGCTCATCATGGCCCTGGCCGCCGTCCACGCGGCACGACCGAGGACGATCCGCACGATGCAACTGGATGACGTCGACCTCGGCAACCGGCGCATCACCGTGGGCGGGCACGTCCGCCCACTCGACGACCTCACCCACCGCGCTGTCCTGGACTGGCTCGACCACCGCCGCAACCGCTGGCCGAACACTGCCAACCCCCACCTGCTGATCACCCAGAAGACAGCCGTCGAACTCGGGCCGGCGGGCAAGCTCTGGACCACCCGGGCCACCCGCAACCTCACCGCCACCCTGGAACGGCTCCGCGTCGACCGCCAGCTCGAAGAGGCCCTCACTCACGGACCCGACCCGCTCCACCTCTCCCTCGTCTTCGGCATCGACGAGAAGACCGCCATCCGCTACGCGGACTCGGCCCGGCGCCTCCTGGAAACAGTGCCGAGTCGTGGAACTCCGTGACAGCATCGCTGGATGATCAACGCTGAGGACCTGGTCGGCAGACGCCTGCTTGACCAGCACCTGGGGCCCGTCGAAGAGCATCTCCCGAGGTGGGCGCGTGAATCCATCGCCCTGGGTTCACAGCGAGCCCACCTGGAGAAAACCCCTGTTCATGTCCCACACCGTGCGAGATGCTGCCGGACATGATCGAGCGTGAGTTCGCGATCCGGGCGGCCCAAGAAGATCTGGATCGAAGGTTCTCGGGGCGACTGGTGGTGACCAAGGCTGAGGAGCACGAACTCGTCTGGATCGTCTACTACCAGACCGCGGAGTACCTACGCACGGGCGACCCGAGTCAGCTCTTGGGCGGCAATGGCCCCTACCTGGTTGATCGCCTCGATGGGAGTCTCCACCAGATCGGACCGGTCACCGCTGTTACCGGCGAGTGGGAGCTGGACTACCGGACCCGCATTCGGAAGATGCCCACACGCACCGCAGTGGATGACCTGCACGAGGAGATCCGCCGGGCAGCGGCGGCCCACGGACGAATCATCGCCATGCACGTGCTGCGGCAACGGGTCCACACGCTCACGCACGCGCAAGTCATCGAGTACGTCACCGCTCTGCAGGCTGGCGCCGCACCACCGCACCTGGTGGACATCGCCACCAGGGCGCTCGTCCCTCCCCTCGATCCCGTCCTCAGCGTCCACACCATCCGCGGCGCGGACCTGACCCAGGCTCTGGAGGCGACCGACAAGGGTGGACCCGTGTCTTGATACGAACTCGCGGGTCCCCTCGCGAGAATCAGGGTGGTGGACCCGCGGGTTCACCATGAAGGACCTTCGGTTTCCATGAACCCACGGGGCTCAAGGACGTGTCCTCGTATAGCTGCCGCCACCCGACAAGTAGCTCTCCATAACTGCCCTTGCTGTCGGTAACCAGCAATGACGACTGGATCGGGGCCTGGCTGACGATCTGACAAGTTGTGTCCGTCGATGGCTTGGACCATCCGTCGCGGTAAATCTCGGATTTACCGCGACAGGACCTCTATCCTCGGATCGGCGGATGCTGGCCGGCGACCAGACGCCGACCGGTCCGGCCCGGCGCGGGGCGAAGCCGCCGACGCTGGAGCTCTCCGCGCTGGACGACCCCGGCCTGCCGGAGGTCCTGGCCGAACTCGCCGCCGCCCGCGCGGACGAGATGGACCCGGACACCGTCAACCGCGAACTGTCGATGGTGCGCAAGGCGATCGGCTGGTGGCTGCGGCAGGGCTGGATCAGCACCGACCCGACGCTGGGCATCGAGCGCCGGCCGTCCCCGCCGGACAAGACCAAGGCGCTCTCCCTCGCCCAGGTCGCCGCCGTCTGGCGCCTGGACGACGTGAGCCTGAGGGACAAGACGCTCTGGCGGCTCCTCTACGAGTCGGCGGCCAGGGCCGAGGAAATGCTGTGCCTGAACGTGGAGGACCTGTTCACCGCCGACAAGCGCGGCAAGATCAAGGCCAAGGGCGGCGCGATCGAGTGGATCCACTGGCAGTCCGGCGCGGCCCAGCTGCTGCCCCGCCTGATCGCCGGCCGCGCCAAGGGACCGCTGTTCCTCACCGAGCGCCGGGCCCCGGACGGCACGCCCAGCCTCGATGTCTGCCCGACGACCGGCCGGGCCCGGCTGTCCTACCGGCGGGCGGAGGAGATCTTCGAGGAGAGCACCCGGCTGCTGGCCAACCCGCTCGCCCGGCCCGACCAGTGGGAGGACCTGCAGGGCTGGACGCTGCACCGCTGGCGCCATTCGAGCCTCACGCACGACGCGGAGAACGGCACCAGCACCCCGATGCTGCTGGCCCGCTCCCGGCACGCCTCCGTCCGGTCGCTGGAGCGGTACGCCCGCCCCGGCGTCGACGCGGTCGCCCGGCACGTCGCCGCCCAGGACCCGGCCGCCCGTCGACGGAGATGAACGGCAGAGTGGGTAGGGCGGCCAAGGCGCCCTACCCCAGGCAGCCCACCGGGGTCTGCGGCGCGAATCGCGTGACCGCCCGGAGCTCTCGCTGACGAGCCCGCAGGTTCGCTGGGAAAGCGGCGTTGGTGGCCAACTGATGCCGTGCAGGCTCTCCAGCCCCCCTACCTGCGGCGAGCACGCGGGGCTGCTGTCAGCACGCAGTCCAGCCCATTCAGCGCCCTGGCTTGCCGTCTCTGCTGGTTGCGGGGCCTGGTGTGCTCATACGTCGCGGTGGCGGAGGGCCATCACAGCGATGACGCAGGAGACGAAGCCCCAGATGGGGAGCGCGATCCACGCCTCCGTGTTCGACGGGTGATAGCCGACGATGTGCCCGGATCCGAGGTGTGTGAGCTGGAGGAACGCGGAGAACGGCAGGGCGTTGCTCACCTGCTCGAAGAAATTGCCGGTGTGCAGCAGCTTGTCGTCGGGCGCCAGCAGGCCCATCGGCACGATCATGAAGTTCACGAAGAGGACGAAGATGGTGACCGCGCCGTTGCGGATGAGCGTGCCGACGGCCATCCCGATCAGGCCGGACACCGGGAACGTGATCACAACGGCCGTGAGGAGGCCCGGCAGACCGGGGGTGCTCCAGGAGAACGCGGTGATGCGGTCCGAGTAGATTGCCATGGCGATGCCCCATGAGCCGACGCCGACGAGCAGGCCGATGACCCCCAGTACGGCCGTCACGACGGCGGCCTTGGCCAGCACCACTCGGCTGCGGGCCGGCACGGCGATGAACGTCGTGCGGATCAGTCCGTTGGCGTGCTCGCCGACCACGGTCTGTGCGCCGATCGCGCCGGCAATGGTCATGAGCAGGAGATACGCCGGGGGGTAGAGGGTTTCGTGCCCGGGGTCGAAGATCTGCTTGAAGTCGTCCTCGAAGCCCGGCCAGGCGGTGTAAGCCTGGTTGGCGCCGTCGTAGGCGACGTACCAGGCCAGGATGACGATGCCGGCCAGCACGATCAAGGTCGAGCGCAGTGACCAGAGCTTGATCCATTCGGCGTCGAGCAGGTCGCGCCACCGCGGAGGAGCCCCGACAGCGGACGGGACGGTGGCCGTGGGTGAGGTAGTGAGCGTGGTCATCGGGGGTCTCCGGCGCGGTATTGGACACTGTCGGCGGTCAGCTGCATGAACGCGTCTTCCAGCGATCCGCCATGGGCGGTGACTTCGTGGACCATGACGCGGTGGGTGAAGGCGAGCTCGTTGATACGGGCCGCAGTCAGGCCGGTGACGCTTAGGGTGCCCTGGGACTCCGCCAGCACCGACGCGCCGACGTTTCGCAGGACCTCCGCCAAGGCGTCCGGGTCGGGGGTACGTACGGTGACGCCGGCATTGGCAGCGCGGGCGGCGAAGTCGCCGACCGGCTCGTCGGCGATCAGCCTGCCGCCTCCGATGACGATGAGGTGGTCGGCGGTGTTCGCCATCTCGCTCATCAGGTGGCTGGAGACGAACACGGTCCGCCCCTCACCGGCCAGGCGGCGGAACAGCTCGCGCGCCCATCGGATGCCCTCCGGGTCCAGGCCGTTGACCGGCTCGTCGAAGAGCAGGACGGGCGGGTCACCGAGTAGGGCGGCGGCGATGCCCAGGCGCTGCCGCATGCCGAGGGAGAATCCGCCGATCCGCCGACGGCCCGCCTCGCCCAGGCCGACCATCTCCAGGACCTCCTGGACCCGACGCCGGGGCAGACCGTTGCTGCAGGCCAGTGCGGCCAGATGCGCGTTCGCGGTGCGTCCCTTGTGGACGTCATTAGCATCCAGCAGGGCGCCGACGTGGCGCAGTCCGGTGCCGAACTCGCGGAACGGGCGGCCGTCGATGACGGCGGTGCCGCTGGTGGGGGTGTTCAGCCCCAGGAGCATGCGCAGGGTGGTGCTCTTGCCTGCGCCGTTGGGGCCGAGGAAGCCGGTCACCTGTCCGGGCCGCACGGTGAAGGTCAGGCCGTTCACGGCCAGGACGCTGCCGTAGTGCTTGGTGAGTTGGTTGAGTTCGATCACCCGGTCAACGCTGTCGCAGGCCGGCCCCGTACAGCGTCCGGACACAGGCGGACCTCCCGAACGAGCCGGTCCCCCTGCGGGCGTACGCCCGCGGGGGGACGCCCGGCGGTGGATCGGATGGCTACGATCGGCCGGTGGATCAAGTAATGCCGCGGCTCCCGCTGCTGAGACGGATATCGCCGGGCGCATGGATTGCGGTCACCCGCTGCGTGGCCGGCTTGTTCGCGCTGGTGCTGTTCACCGCGATGAACGTCTTCTTCTACCTTTCCCCGGATCGATTCCTTCGCTGGGGGCTTTGGGCCGGGGCGGGCGTGGCCGTCGTCATGGCGTTGCCGATCGGAGTGGCCCGCCGTCGGCCGCTGCCGGTGCTCGGGCTGATGCTCGCCGATTCGATAGCGGTCATGGTGCTCAGGGAGCGGACGTGGCCGCTGTTCCCGGCCATGGATGTTCTGATCTGTTACATCGCGGCCACCCGGTCGCGCCGAACCGGCATCGCGGCCGCCGGCACCGTGCTGGCCGTCTGGGCCGGCGCATTCATGGGCAATTGGGTGACCGTGCGCCGTGGGAACGAGATGGTCAGTGATCTGCTCTCCGAGGTGTCGGGCGCCGCCTTGACCGTCGTCATCGCCTGGATGATCGGCAACTCGATCCGCCAGCGGCGCGACTACCGTGAGGCCTTGCACGCGGAGGCAGCAGCCCGGGCGGTGGTCGCCGAACGGCTGCGGATCGCCCGCGAACTGCACGACATGGTCGCCCACAGCATCGGCGTCATCGCGATCCAGGCCGGCGCGGCGGGCCTGGTCATCGACACCCAGCCAGCCGGGGCGCGCAAGGCGCTGAGCGCCATCGAGACCACCAGCCGCGAGACGCTGGCCGGACTGCGACGCATGCTCGGCGCACTCCACCAAGCGGAAGCGGATCCGGCGAAAGCCGCTCCGGCAGCGGGATTGGAGGCCGTTGACCGGTTGGCCGCGACAACGGCCGACGCCGGAGTCCGGGTTGAGGTGCACTGGCTGGGACAACGGCGCCCGCTGCCCCCCGAGATTGACCTGGTCGCCTTCCGGATCATCCAGGAATCGGTCACCAACACGGTGCGCCATTCAGGCACCCACCACTGCCAGGTGTCCGTGGAGTATCGAGACGAGGAGCTGGCCATCGAGGTCGTCGACGACGGGCGCGGCCCTGTGCGTGCCGATGCGGCGGCGGGGGCCGGCTATGGGATCTCCGGGATGCGCGAGCGGGTTGCCCTGCTGAACGGCCGGTTCAGCGCCGGGTCCAGGCCCGAAGGCGGCTTCCGGGTGGCGGCTAGGCTGCCGACATGACGATCCGTATCGTGCTCGCCGATGACCAGGAACTGGTTCGCGCCGGGCTGAGCATGGTCATCGCCGACATCCCGGACCTCGATATCGTGGGCGAGGCCGGAACGGGTGCGCAGGCGGTCGAGCTGGCATCGGACCTCAAGCCCGACGTCGTGGTGATGGACATCCGCATGCCCGGCATGGACGGCATCGAAGCCACCCGAATCATCACGGCGGGCTCCGAGACGACGCGCGTCGTCGTCCTGACCACCTTCGACGACGACGACAACGTCTACGCCTCGCTGCGCGCCGGTGCGAGCGGATTCCTGGTTAAGGACATGGCGCTGGTGGACATCATCGCGGCGATCCGCGTTGTCGCCGCTGGCGATGCCCTGATCGCGCCGAGCGTCACCCGCCGCCTCATCGAGGAGTTCGCCGGGCGGCGCGAATCCTCCTCCAGCCTCCGGACGGGGGGACCACCCCCATCACAGAGTCGGCAGATCGACGGCATCACCGGACGAGAGCGCGAGGTGCTGACCTTGGTCGGGCGCGGTATGTCCAACAGTGAGATCGCCGCTTACCTCTTCATCGGCCCCGCCACCGTTAAGACCCATGTGGCCCGTCTGTTGACCAAGCTCGACGCCCGCGACCGGGTCCAACTCGTCATCGCCGCCTACGAAGCAGGCCTGGTGTCAGCATCCAGTTGAGTCCTGGTCCGGCTCGCCCGGGGGCCGCCGAGCCGAGTTGTCCTTGGCCTCGACGCTGCGTCGGTGCAGGCCAACAGCCCCGGCGGTGCCGCATTCACCCGATGGGCACCGGATGGACCCGGTGCTATCCCTCGCGTGTGCCGCTCAAATGCCGGCGGCCACCGGCTCCTCCTCGGCCACCCGCTGACCGGGAACGGTGGGCTGCGGGCCAAGGTCCAGGCGGGAGTTCATGTCCAGCTCGAACCGGCCGTACGGGTTCACGTGCGTCCAGAACAGCGGCGACAGGGCCCGCCGGTCGGCGTCGGTGAGCTTGGCCGCCCACTTCGGCTCGGCCAGGACCTGCTGCATCAGCAGGGTGTTGACTGGACCAGGGTGGACTGGAGCAGGTGCAGGGCCAGCATGCTGACCTCCTGGCTCTCCTTGTCCGCGCCGGTCAGGTCGCCGTCCTTGCCGTAGAACAGGTCCTGGTTGGCGGAGTTCCAGTTCTCCACCACCTGCAAGCCCTCGTGAATCTCCCGCCGCAGCTCGACGTCCGCCAGGTAGTCGCAGACGAACGCCGTACGCACCGCCCTGCCCAGCTCCTCGATCGCCCGGTAGGTCGGGTGCTTGGGGCCGCCCTTGGTGAAGCGGCGGAGCACCTGCTCGGCCTCGGCGGTGCCCAGCCGCAGGGCGGTGGTGTACTTCACGATCTGGTCGTACTGCTGGGCGACCAGGTCCCAGTCGATCGTCCGGTTGGACAGCACCGGGGCGAGGGTGGGCCAGTTGGCGTCCTCGCCGGCCGCCGGCCGGTACAGCCGCGCGGCGTCTTCAGACGGGGCATCAGCTTGAAGTCGAGCATGTGCGCGAACGCGAACCCGACGATGGACGCGCCATGGGTGTCGGTGTACTGCCGATCCACTTCCATGTCGGTGCAGTGCCGCAGCACGCCCTCGATCATCGCTGCGACCTCGGACGCCGAACAGGATCGCAGCTGGCTGTAGATGCACGCCGACTTCCGCTCGACGTGCCAGTAGATCATCACGCCCGGACCCCGGTACCGCTGGTGCCACTCCGTCATAAGGTTCGAGGACCAGGAGCCGAACTTGCGGCTGTCGGAGGCGCATGCCGTCCCCGTGCCCCACCACTTCTCGTCGCGGGCGGCGAAGGTGGCGTTCACCAGCTTCACCAGCGCGGCCCTCATGTTGGCCCGGTTCACGAACAGGTGCCGCACCCGGCGGAGAGTCGCCTCCGTCTCACCGTGCTTGCCGGTCACCGCGACCCGCTTGATGCCCATGTTGGTGCCCAGCCCGAACAACACCAGGAGGAGCCGGCGTCGCAGCACCTCCTTGGACAGGTTCTCGCGGGTGGCTACAGAGGTGAACTCAGCGGTGAAGCCGGTATCGAACTCGGCGTACTTCAGGATGTCCAGGAGGTCGATCGTCCCCCAGCGCCGCTCGATCTCGCCCTTGACGGCGACCAGGTTCTCCGGCTCTTCCTGCTTGGGCCGAGGCGAGACCCGGATCCAGGGCTCGCCGCGCCTCTTGGTGATCGCCACCCCGCCAGTGGCGTCCTCCACCAGTGCCCGCTCGAAGCGGTCGAGTGAGCCGCGGAGCTTCTTCTGCAGGTCGGCGACGAACTTCGCCGGGTCCTGTGGCTGGCGGATCGCGTCGTAGTGCACGTCCCGGTTGTCCTCGAAGTCCTGCGGCAGATCGTCCTCCGGGTTGCGCCACCGGTTCGCGCCCACCACCCAGATCTCCCGGCGCCGCAGCACATCCCGCAGCGCCACCAGCACGCACAGCTCGTACGGGATCCGCTCGACCCGGCCCTTGTCATCCACCACGGCGGCCCGCCACTGCTCGGGCACCACGCCGTCCAGCGGGACCGTCTCCGCCAGGTCGAAGAACGCGCCCTCCTTCAGCGGCTGCTCCAGGTACCGCTCCAGCAGGTCGATCGCGTCCATCACCGGCCGGTACGCGTTGTTGTTGCACTTGAACGTCAGCGCCCGCAGCAGCGGCGAGAGCATCCGCCGCCAGTGCGCCGAGTACGAGGACCGCAGCACCGTGCGGATCCGCGCCTTGTACCGGGCCTCGGTCGCCGCGGCCTCCGCCGCCAGCGCCTTCAGCGTCTTCTCCCCGCCGACCACCGGGTAGATCACCCGGCGAACCGTCCCCGCCGGCTCCGCCAGGGCGGCCTCAGCGACCCGCAGCAGCATCGCGTCCTTGTCCCGGACCTTCTTCAGGTCGCTGGTGAACTCCTTGTCGACCCGCTTCTCCGCCCGGGTGTTGATCCGCAGCACGAGCTGGATGATCAGGTCCACCAGCGAGTCGGTGATCTCCGTCTGCCGCACGTGGCACAGCGTGGCCAGCAGCGCCAGGCGCGCCGGCGGCTTCATCCGTTGCAGGTTCGCCGGGTACTCCTTCGACGCCCGCGCCCGCCAGGCGTCCACCAGCTTCTCGGACACGTCCGCGAACAGGTCCGCCGGCAGCTCCAGCCTCCGCACCCGCTGCAGCTTGTTGACCTCTGCCAGCAGGCTTTCCAGGCCCGGCGCACCGGGGTCCGTCTTCAGCTCGGTGAAGAACGACCGGCCACCACCGGCCGCCGCTTTTTCGCCGTCCGGCTCATCGTCGCCTTCGCCGCCCGCGACCAGGTCCTCCAGGCGCGAGCGGGTCATGTGCGACAGCCGCTCCATCGTCGTACGGCAGAACCGCGCGTCGAAGGTCTTGACCGCTTTGCCCACCAGCCGCCGGACCTTCGCCGGCGCAGGCGGCTCGATGTGGTCGTTGCGGCACCGGGCGACCACCGCCTCGGCCAGGCGCTCGCGGGACAGCTCGACCGGGCACAGTTCCCCGGTCAGCCACTCGGCCAGCTTCTCCTGATCGTCCTCCGTGGACTCCCGGAAGCCGAAGGCCGTGCGGATCTCCGCCCGGTGCCGGGTGGCGGCACGACCCTGCCAGTCGTACTCGGCCCACTCCTCGGCCGGCACCTTCACCTGCTGGGCCAGGTAAGCCACAGCGGCGTCCGGGACCTCCTCCGCCGATTCGGGGAACCGGGCCTCCACCTCGAAGAACTTCAGCAGCATCGCGAAGCCGAGCCGGTTCGCCCCGGATTTGTTCCGCAACCGCTTCGTGTCGTCTTCAAGCAGCGTCCAGACCTCGATCAGGTCTTCCGGTTCCCAGTCCTGCCGCACGCCCAGCCCCTCTCGGTCACATCGAACGCGACCAAGGTGACGCGGGCACATCACGTCATGGACGAAAACCGCCGAACTTGGGACAACCACGCCCAGATCAGCTACAGAGAGCTACTTGGCGGGTAGCGGCAGCTATACGAGAACACGGCCGCGAGCCCCGTGGGTTCATGGAAACCGAAGGTCCTTCATGGTGAACCCGCGGGTCCACCACCCTGATTCTCGCGAGGGGACCCGCGAGTTCGTATCAAGACACGGGTCCACCCTTGTCGGTCGCCTCCAGAGCCTGGGTCAGGTCCGCGCCGCGGATGGTGTGGACGCTGAGGACGGGATCGAGGGGAGGGACGAGCGCCCTGGTGGCGATGTCCACCAGGTGCGGTGGTGCGGCGCCAGCCTGCAGAGCGGTGACGTACTCGATGACTTGCGCGTGCGTGAGCGTGTGGACCCGTTGCCGCAGCACGTGCATGGCGATGATTCGTCCGTGGGCCGCCGCTGCCCGGCGGATCTCCTCGTGCAGGTCATCCACTGCGGTGCGTGTGGGCATCTTCCGAATGCGGGTCCGGTAGTCCAGCTCCCACTCGCCGGTAACAGCGGTGACCGGTCCGATCTGGTGGAGACTCCCATCGAGGCGATCAACCAGGTAGGGGCCATTGCCGCCCAAGAGCTGACTCGGGTCGCCCGTGCGTAGGTACTCCGCGGTCTGGTAGTAGACGATCCAGACGAGTTCGTGCTCCTCAGCCTTGGTCACCACCAGTCGCCCCGAGAACCTTCGATCCAGATCTTCTTGGGCCGCCCGGATCGCGAACTCACGCTCGATCATGTCCGGCAGCATCTCGCACGGTGTGGGACATGAACAGGGGTTTTCTCCAGGTGGGCTCGCTGTGAACCCAGGGCGATGGATTCACGCGCCCACCTCGGGAGATGCTCTTCGACGGGCCCCAGGTGCTGGTCAAGCAGGCGTCTGCCGACCAGGTCCTCAGCGTTGATCATCCAGCGATGCTGTCACGGAGTTCCACGACTCGGCACTGTTTCCAGGAGGCGCCGGGCCGAGTCCGCGTAGCGGATGGCGGTCTTCTCGTCGATGCCGAAGACGAGGGAGAGGTGGAGCGGGTCGGGTCCGTGAGTGAGGGCCTCTTCGAGCTGGCGGTCGACGCGGAGCCGTTCCAGGGTGGCGGTGAGGTTGCGGGTGGCCCGGGTGGTCCAGAGCTTGCCCGCCGGCCCGAGTTCGACGGCTGTCTTCTGGGTGATCAGCAGGTGGGGGTTGGCAGTGTTCGGCCAGCGGTTGCGGCGGTGGTCGAGCCAGTCCAGGACAGCGCGGTGGGTGAGGTCGTCGAGTGGGCGGACGTGCCCGCCCACGGTGATGCGCCGGTTGCCGAGGTCGACGTCATCCAGTTGCATCGTGCGGATCGTCCTCGGTCGTGCCGCGTGGACGGCGGCCAGGGCCATGATGAGCCGGATGTCCGGGCTGGTGGCGGCGGCGATCGCCTCGTCGATGTCCGGCTGCCCGAGGGATTGGATGACGCCGCCGGCCTGCCGTGGGACGCGGATCCGCAGGGTGGGGTTGCGGAAGACCTGGCCGTTCTTCTTCGCGTGACGGAACAGTGACCGCAGTGCGACGAGCCGGCTCTCCCGCTGCTTGCCGCTGACGGCGTCCCGGGCCGCGATGACGTCCTCGCGCGTGACCTCCCGCAGATGGTCGTAGCGGCTGGACCACTCCAGCAGCACCGGCTGGACCTCGTTGAGGTAGGCCCATGCTGTCTGTCGCGCGCGAGGCTCGGACCGTTGCCCGCCGTCGAGCAGGGTGCGGGCCCAGGCTTCGACCTCGCTGCGGATGCCCTGGGCGACTGCGTCGAGCTTGCGTTCCAGCCACCGGTCGACTGCGGGAGCGCGATCGTCGGTGAACAGGCCCAGCTGGTCAAGGACTTCGGCGGTCCGACCTACCGGGAGCCCCCGGATTCGCAGGGCCGGGAAGAGCTCGGAGTACCGGATCGGCTCGGCCTCTGTATGACCGGACAGCACGATGACCAGAGCCCGGTCGACGTCACTGGTGATCCAGCGGCTCCACCCGCGCGCCTCGCTCAGCGCGCGAGCTGCCCGCCGACCTCGAACCAGCCATGGATTGGCCAGGTCAGCGTGCTGTTTCCGGTCGAACTTGCGGTAGTCCCGTGCGGCGGCGAACAACGGCGGTTGGATCCAGTCCGCCAGCGTGCCTGGCCAGGCAGGTGCTGGTGACCGCTTCGGAACGCGACGCCCTTGCTTGCCGACTGGCGGGCCGCCGCTTCGGGGCCGCTGCAGGTTCGCGAAGAACAGCTGCTGGCAGGTCACCTGACGTAGGTACGGCTCCAACACCGATGCCTTGCCGCTGGCCTTGATCGCCCAGGTCGCCTGAGCCCGGCAGAGGCGGCAGTAGCCGTGCTTGTCGTCAACGGGAACCTCGCGTCGGCAACCCGAGCACCGTCCGACGGCATGCTGTTGGCCGTAGGTGTAGCAACCTCGGCAGTACCGGCCGGGCAGTTGTCCCCAAGCGAAGCAGCCCGCGCAGGAGGCTGCCGGCTTGTCATCGCTGATCTTGCCCACCGCGGCGATGCCGGCGTCAGACCGGCGGGAGGGAACGGCCGTCGCGGCGCTTGGGCACCACTGTCGGGGCGGTGGTGCTGGCTCCGACCGCCGCTCGAGCCGTCTCCTGCTGCCCGGGGGATTGGACCTTCGCTGGTTCGGGGATCAGCAGGTCCCCGATTTCGCAGTCGAGAACGACGCAGATGACATCGAGGTCCTCCAGCTTCAGGGAGACCGGCTGCCCGGACCACAGCCCGGACATCTTCCCGGCCGAGATCACCAGGCCGTGCTCTGCCAGGCTCCGCTGGAGCTCAGATGCCTTCCAGACGCCCTTGTTCGCGGCGGTCAGCCGTAGGTTCCACTTCATCCCAGGAGTCCTTCCAGTCGCTTCGCGGCCCGCTGTTGCCCGGTGATCCAGGCGTCTTCGACCCGGGTCTGCTGGACGTGGATGTATCGCATCGTCGTGGCGATCCATGAATGTCCCAAAACCTCCTGAATTGCGATGAGGTCCAGGCCGCCCTGATAGAGCTCCGACGCGCAGAAGTGCCGCAGGACGTGGGGAGTCAACTTCTCTGTCCAGAGCGGCAGATGGGCCTCGACGGCCGCTGCCAGACCATCACGCAGGGCGTCATCGCCGACCCGGCGCGCGGAGCCGTCGGTGTTCTTGCGCTCGCTCGGGAACAGCGGGGCGCCGGGGCGGGTGTGGTCGTCGTCGAACTGGCCCCACACATCCTCGATGAACCACCGCAGCGTCCGGTCCGCGCCGTTGATCAGCGGCACCATTCGCTCACGTGGCCCCGAGCCACGAGCGCCCTTGCCGTGGCGGACATGGAGCTTGCCGAACCGGCCCAGGTTCCACTTGATGTCGTCCAGGTCGAGCTTGCACGCCTCGTTCACCCGCAACCCGACCTGCGACATCAGCTTCGCGGCGGTGTAGTTGCGGGCTGTCGGAGCAAACTTGCGGCAGGTCGCGAGCTCACCGCCCCAGCCCGTGAATAGCTGACCGACCTCCGGCTCGGTGGGCGGGATCCGCAGTTGAGCGTCCTTGGAGCCGCGCGGACGGTTCATCTCGTCGATCGGGCACTCGACCACGCGCCCGGTCATCTGATGGATCTCGACCTTGTGCCGAAGCTCCAGGAACATGAAGTACGTGGTCAGCGCCTGGGAGCGGGCCAGCCGGGTACCACTGGGCGAGCCCCGCAGGACCCGCCCGAAGTACGCGTCCGCGTCGGTCGGCTCCATGTCCCACAGCGGACGGCCGAACCACGTCCGCATCTGCTCCAGGTGCCCGACGTCGCCGCGAATCGTGCCGTCCGTCAGCCCGGCCGAGGCCCGGGCCAAGACGAACCCGGCCAGCACGTCGGTCTCGAACTGCTCAAGCTCCTCCGCCGAGACCGGATCCCGGTACTCGCGCAGGTCCCGCACCACCGCCAGCGCCGCCAACTCGCGCCTCCTCGCCTTCGACCGGACCGCAGATCGGTCGGATGAGTTGAGAACGCTTCAGGAATCCTGAGGTTACGTCACAGGCCGGCGGAGCACTCGAAGGAGGAAGAAGCCCCTGGCCACGGCCTCGGGCACTCAGCAGGCCTCAGGAGAACTCGCGGGATGTCGCACACAAGGACGCCCGGTCGAGCCCCAGCGGCATGTTGTGCGACACCTGTCCCGCCTGGTTGTTCGCGGGATCGTTGACGTCCCCGCTGCCCTCCCAGGTGCCTTGGGCGCCCGCCCAGTTACCGGCCTTCAGCTTGAAGCGGTTCCCGCCCGCGTCCACGACGTACCGCCCGCGCGTGCTGAGCGGACCGGTCCAGGAAGCGGCGAGCTGGGGGCCCGTCCGCGGCGTCGCGACGGCGGCGGAGACCGCGGCAGCCGGGGGAACCGTCGCGCCGTAGGGCACGGTGAGCAGCGCCAGGGCGACTGCGGCGGATGAGGTGGTACGGGTGAGGAGACGGGTCATGGCCCGCCGACGGGCCGATCCTGTGGATGTCATGGCGCGAACGTAGCGCAAGATCGCTCATATTTGGTCAAGATCTGTCTATTTGAGCTCATGTGCGCATGAGCTTTCATGATCGCGCTATGCGCGCCTCGGCGATGCTTCACCCAGGAAGGTGACTTCGATCAGAGTGAGATCGAGTGATACTAATTGCGCAGGACAGTGCACCGTCCGCCTCGGTGTCCAGGGGCGGGGAGAAGAGGAGCCATGACCATCACTGCGGAGCAGCGGCGCGCTCGGATCCTCGAAGTTGTCCGTGAACTCGGAACGGTACGGGTGATGGATCTGGCGGAGCGGGTCGGCACGGCTCCGGTCACCGTGCGCCGGGATGTGGCGGCACTCGCCGACGATGGTCTGCTGCGCCGGTCGCACGGCGCCGTCTCGCTGCCCCTCGGCGACAGCACGTCGGCCGCTGCCCCCGGTCGCGACCGGGTGATCGGCATGCTCGTCCCCACCGTCGGTTCCTACTTCGACGAGGTGATCGACGGAGTTCGCGCGGCGGCCACGGCCGCAGGGGCCAGGCTGGTGCTCGGAATCGCCTCGTACGAGTCCGCAGACGACTTTGCCCAGGTCGAGCAGCTGCTGGACGCCGGACTCGACGGCCTTCTGATGACTCCCAACTGGCGCCCGGGCAGCGACATCGGTGACTCGGCGTGGATCCGCGATCTGCCGGTGCCCGCCGTCCTGGTGGAGCGCATCGCGACGCCCGAGAGTACCGCCGCCGAGCTGGACTCCGTGGGCTCCGACCACCGCCACGGCGTCCTGCTCGCCCTGCGCCACCTGGTCTCGCTCGGCCACGAGTCGGTGCTGCTGGCCGCCCGCGAGGACAGCTGGACGGCACACCAGGTGCGGGCCGGCTACGCCGAAGGCGTCCAACTTCTGGGGATCGAGCCGCAGCCGGTGATCGACATCCACCGGCCCGGGCTCGAATCGGACGCCGTGGCCGCGCGGATCTCCGAGGCGGTCGCCGACGGCGTGCGCGCAGTTCTGGTGCACAACGACCAGGAGGCGATCCAGCTGGTACCGCTGCTGCGTGCACGCGGGCTGCGCGTGCCCGACGACCTGGCGCTGATCTCGTACGACGACGTGTTCGCCGCCCTGGCCGCGCCACCACTGACAGCCGTCGCTCCGCCCAAGCGCGCGGTGGGCACCGCCGCGCTGGAGCTGATGCTCCGCCGCCTCGGCGACGAACCCGACCTGCCCGTCCACCACGTACGGCTGCTCCCGGAGCTGAAGGTCCGCGCCTCGTGCGGCGGCCGGAGCGACGACGAGGTCCGCTGACCTCGCGGGTCCCGACACGCGTACGGCCCGGGTTCGGCAGCGGGGTCTGCCGGACAGCGGACCGCGGGTACTGCTCGGGATGACCGGGGTACCACCGCGAAGAAGTGAATCGCGGGCCGGTCAGGCAGGGTCACGGTGCAGATCGGCTCGCCCCCCGTGTCCGATCGCGTCTCACGGGTTCTCGGACTCCCCCGCATACACGCTCGCGACCCGCTTGCGGGTGGTGCCGAGCTTCTTGAGCACCTTGGCGACGTGATGCTCGACGGTCCGCGGCGAGAGGAACAGGGTCTCGGCGATCTGCTGGTTGGTGGCGCCCCCGGCGAGCAGCTCGGCGACCTGACGCTCACGCGGGGAGAGATCGTCCCCGTACCCGCGGCGGCCGGGCGCCGGCCTCGCCTGGCCGAGCTCGCGCAGCACGTGCTCGCAGCGGGCGACGTCGGCGGTGGCCCCCAGCTCCGCGAACGCCGCCGCCGCGTCCGTGAGCGGTCCGACCGCGGACGCGGGGTCCGTGCTGAGGAGCGCGCAGCCCTGTCGCTCCATGGCGCGGGCCGTCTCGTACGGCCGCCCGATCTCCCGCCACATCCGCGCGGCAGAGGCGAAGTGCCCGGCCGCGGCGCCGGGTTCGGCCTCCTGGAGCAGCAGGCCGCGTGCGGTCTCGAGGTCGGCGGCGCCGGCCGGTGTGTCCCGGTCACGGATTCCACGTTCGACGTCGTCCGCGAGGTAGCGCCCGCTCACGGCCCAGCCGGCGCAGCAGAAGCTCCATGGCCGCCGCGCCGACGAACCGTCTGGGCGGTGCCACCGCCGTCAGGGGCGGGGCCGCGAGTGCGGCGAACACGTCGTCGTAGGAGATCAGCGCCATGTCCTCGGGCACCAGAAGGCCACGGGCCCGCAGCAGCATCGGCAGCTGGACCGCCTCGCGATCGTTGTGCACGAGCACGGCCCTGACACCCGCTTCGACCGCCCCTGCGATCTGCTCGGCCAGCCACTCGACGCCGGCCGTACGGCCACCCGTGGCGACGGGATCGCGGACGTCGACGATCGGCCGGCGGTCGAGACCGAGACGCCGGACGGCCACCTCGTAGCCGGCCCGGACCTCGAGGGCGGTCCAGCTGTCGTCGCGGGCGGCGAGCAGCACCGAGTCGTGGCCGAGCGAGGCGAGGTGGCGCAGGGCGAGAAGGACGCCGTGGCGGTGGTCGGAGCAGACCGAGTCGAAGCCGGAGCCCGGCCCGCCGGGTGCCCCCCTGCGCTCGATCAGCACGGCCGGGACCGGCAGATCGCTGAGCCAGTCGTCACCGTCGCAAGCCCCGGGCAGCCGGTTCGGGCTGAGCAGCAACCCGTCCACGGACGACCCGAGCAGGTGGTCGACCTGAGCGCGGTCGTCCCGGGTGTCGTAGGAGGCGACACCGAGGACGAGCCGGGCTCCTTCGGCGGCGGCCCGGGCTCCCGCGATGACCTCGTCGAAGTACGAGCCGATCGTGGGCACGAGCATGCCCACCACCGGCAGGTCACCGGCTTCGCCGGCCTCCGCGGCCGGGGCGGAGACGACACCGTGCGACCGGTCCAGTCGGCCGGCTGCCGCGAGCGCGGCGACGTCCCGGCGGACGGTCACCGCTGGTATTCCGAGGTGGTCGGCAAGGTCGACGACTCGGACCGCCCGAAGGTCGTCGACGACCCTGAGGATCTGAGCTCGCCGCTCCGAGGACGGCATGGCCATCGGGCCCTCCCCTGGCTGGCAAGACGGAGACATGATCGATCAATCTATATCATTCGATCCATCTGTGATCAGATATGCACTGTCATATTGCTCGATCGATGCTTTCGGCCGACTGGCTGGCCTGTTCAGCGGCTGATCGGGCAGTACGGTTCGAGCGGGTCGGGAAGCACAAGCTCGGCGGTGACCCGGGTGCCCGCGGCAGTCGGCAGGATCCGGCAGTGGGCCGCGAAGGCGCTCACCAGGTTCCGGCCGCGGCCTGAATGCTCTGCCAACCCGCGCGGGACGGCTCGGTGCTGACGTCCTGACACCGCGTCGGACGGGGCCCGCCCGCTTCGGGGCGGACGTGGGCGGGGCTGTCCGCGCACCGGGCCCATGCCGGCCCGCCGTCGTCGCTGCCGGCACTCGTAACGGCGGGCGTGTTCCGGTCCTCGACCTGCCCGCCACCGTGCAGTGACCGGCAGTCCGGGACATTGACGGGCGTCCAGGAAAGCGCTTACCCTCCTGCCTATTCTGCTCGGGGGGTACGTCAAGGAGGACGCCCTATGGACGTAGTTCACCCCGCCCCGGGTCTCGAGAGCACCTCCACCGCGCTGAGCAGACGCCGCCTGCTCCAGCTCGGGGGTGCGGCCGCCGCCCTGGCCGCCGGCTCCCAGCTGCTGCGTCCCTCCCTCGCCTGGGCCGCCGACACGTACGACGCGATGCGGACCACCTGGGTGCAGCTGCTCACCGGGGCGGGCTTCGACCCGGCGGCCGCGCCGTTCGCCGCTGCACTCTCCTCCCTCGGCTCGCAGGCGGACTCGTTCCGGACCACGATGGCCCCGAGCAGCGGCTCGCTCTGGCCGGACCTCCCGATCGGCACCGTCTCGGCGAACGTCACCAGCTGCTTCGCGCGGCTGAGGACCATGGCACTGGCCTACGTTCAGCCGAACACCGGGCTGACCGGCAATGCCTCGCTCTCCTCGGCCGTCTCCACCGGCCTGGACTGGATGTACGCCAACGCGTACACGCCCGCCACGACCACCTACAACAACTGGTGGGACTGGCAGATCGGCGCGCCGCAGCGAATGCTGGACGCCTGCGCGCTGATGTACCCGCAGCTCACCGTGGCGCAGATCGCCAACTACTGTGCGGCGGTCGACCATTTCGTCCCCGCCTCCGTCGTCGCCGCGTACAGCGGCACCAGCACCGGCGCCAACCGCGTCGACCTGTGCCGGGTGCTCGCCCTGCGCGGGGTCGTCGGCAAGAGCTCCTCCCCCATCACCACCGCCCAGCAGGCGCTCTCCCCGGTCTTCCCGTACGTGCTGTCCGGCGACGGCATCTACGCGGACGGGAGCTACCTCCAGCACACGTACGTCCCCTACGCCGGCACCTACGGCGACGTGATGGTCAACGGCCTGAGCAAGATGTTCACCCTGCTCGCCGGAACCACCTGGGCCGTCACCGACCCCAACGTGCAGAACATCTACACCGCGGTGACCAGCGCCTGGGCGCCCTTCGTCCACAACGGCCTCGTCATGGACGGCGTGTGCGGCCGGGCCGTCAGCCGCGGCGTCCTGAACAGCGACCCGTCGCAGATCCAGCAGGACGACCACACCCGCGGCCAAGGCGTCGTCTCCGACATCCTGCGGCTCGCCACCTCCGGGCTCGCCTCCCCCGCACAGTCCGCGGCCTGGAAGTCGATGGTCAAGGGCTGGCTGCAGCGGGACTACTACGAGCCGCTGCTGAGCAGCAAGGGCGTGGACATCCCCGAACTCGCCCGTGCGCAGGCCCTGCTGAACGACTCCACCGTCACGGCATCGGCCGAACCCGTCAACAGCCGGGTGTTCGGGATGGACCGGGCCGTGCACCGCCGCAGCGGCTGGGCCGCCCAACTCAGCATCAGCTCGGCCCGCACCACCTTCTACGAGACCGGCAACGGCGAGAACCTTCGGGGCTGGCACACCAACAGCGGGATGCTCTCCTGGTGGGGCGACACCTACGGCAACGGCCAGTACTCGGACGCCTTCTGGCCCACCGTCGACCCGTACCTGCTCCCCGGGACGACCGTCTCCACCCTCCCCCTCGCCGACGCGGCCGGCGGCGCCTGGGGCGCCTCGCACCCCACCGCGACCTGGGCCGGCGGCACCACCGACGGCACCTACGCCGCCGTCGGCCAGGACGTCCGCGGGCTGCAGTCCACGCTGACCGGCAAGAAGTCCTGGTTCTTTCTGGACGACTCGATCTACTGCCTGGGCGCCGGCATCACCTGCACCGACGGCGTCGGTGTCCAGACCACCGTCGACAACCGCAACCTCGGCCCGAACAACAGCCAGGTGTTCACCGTCGACGGCGCCGTCCAGCCCACCACCCTCGGCTGGAGCCAGACCTTCACCAACGCCGGATACATGGCGATCAACGGCATGGGCGCCTGGGTCTTCCCCGGCGCGACCGTCAAGGCCAAGCGGGTGGCCCGCACCGGCGCGTGGTCCGACATCAACAGCACGTCCTCCACGACCCCGATCACCCGCAACTACATCTCGATGTGGTTCGACCACGGCACCGACCCCGCCGGCGCGAGCTACAGCTACCAGCTGATGCCCGGCGCCACCGCGGCCACCGCCGCCGCCCGCGCGGCCGGTCCGAACGTCACCGTCCTTGCCAACACCTCCGCGGTGCAGGCGATCAGCGTGCCTTCGCTCGGCCTCACCATGGCCAACTTGTTCGCGGCGTGCAGCGCCGGGCCGATCACCGCCGACGGCCCGTGCTCGGTGCTGGTGAAGGAGCAGGGCGGCAGCATGACCGTCGTGGTCTCCGACCCCACCCGGGCCGCCACCACCGTCCGGGTCACCATCGCCCGCACCACCTACAAGTCCGTCACGGCCGCGTCCGGCGTCACCGTGCTCTCCACCTCCGGACAGGTCGTGCTGCTGGCCGAGACGGGCGGCACGCAGGGCGTCGGCCGGACCGTCACCCTCAGCACCTCCGGCACGGCACCGGCGCCCGCGTCCGCCGCGCAGTTGAGCGCCACCGCCAGCACGTACGTCCGGGACGGCTCGTACGGCAACACCAACTTCGGCAACGCCACCACGATGGTGGCGAAGAACTCCAACGTCGCGAACAACGGCTACAACCGCAGGTCGCTGCTCAGGTTCGACGTCGCCGGTCTCAGCGGCCGGGTCTCCCGCGCCGTGCTGTGGGTGTACGGCAACGTGCAGGACTCCGCCGGCACGCAGTCGGCCCTCCAGGCGTTCGCGACCGCCTCGGACAGCTGGACCGAGACCGGTGTCACCTGGAACAGCGCTCCCGCCCTGGCCACCGCACTCGGCACCGGGATGGTCTCCACCAACGACTGGGTCGGCCTCGACGTCACCAGCGCCGTCGCTGCGGCCCAGACCTCGGCGGGCGGCACCGGCACCGCCTCCCTCGCGGTCTTCGAACCCCTGGGCGCGGCCGGCCTGGCGGCCGTCCTCAACACCCGGCTGAACAGCACGAACCCGCCGAGGCTGGAGGTCATCTCCGGCTGACCGTGAGGGTGGACGGCCTCCAGGCCGTCCGCCGTCGAACGGTACCGTCACAAACACTCTGGGCATGGCGCGGATCGAATGATACAAATTGATCTGCCAACCACCGACGGTCGCCTACCCGCGGAGAGTAACGCCATGACCATCACGGCCGAGCAGCGCCGGGCTCGCATCCTGGACGTCGTCCGCGAGCTCGGGACGGTCCGCGTCGTGGATCTCGCCGAGCGCATCGGCCTCGCGGCCGTCACCGTGCGCCGGGACGTGGCGGGCCTCGCCGACGCCGGGCTGCTGCACCGCTCGCACGGCGCGGTGTCGCTCCCGGCCGCCCGGCCCGCCGACGCGCGGGCGACCGGGCAGGAGCGGGTGGTCGGCATGCTCGTGCCCACGGTCGGCTCGTACTTCGACGAGATCATCGACGGTGCCCGCTCGGCCGCCGCCGCGGCCGGTGCCCGCCTGGTGCTCGGCATCTCCGCCTACGAGTCCTCCGACGATCGTGCCCAGGTGGAGCAGCTGCTCGACTCCGGCGTCGACGGCCTGCTGCTCACCCCGAACTGGAAGCCCGGCGGCCGTCCCGAGAACAGCGCCTGGATCGGGGAGCTGCGCGTGCCCGTCGTCCTGGTCGAGCGCCGGGCGGCCGCCGACAGCCGCCACGCCGAACTGAACTCGGTCGGCTCCGACCACCACCACGGCGTGCTGGTGGCCCTGCGGCACCTCGCCTCGCTCGGCCACGGCTCCGTGCTGCTGGCAGCCCGCGACGACACCTGGACCGCGTATCACGTCCGGGCCGGGTACGAGGAGGGCACCCGGCTGCTGGGGCTCGAACCGCAGCCCGTCGTCGACATCCACCAGCCGGGCGGCGACATGGAGGTCGTCGCCGCCCGGATCGCCGAGGCCGTCGCCGGCGGGGTGCGGGCCGCGCTGGTCCACAACGACCAGGACGCCATTCAGCTGGTTTCCCTGCTGCGTGCCCGGGGCCTGCGGGTGCCGGACGACGTGGCCCTGATCTCCTACGACGACGTGTTCGCGGCACTCGCCGCCCCGCCGTTGACGGCCGTCGCGCCGCCGAAGCGGGCACTGGGTGCGGCGGCGATGAGGCTGCTGCTGCGCTGGCTGGACAGCGGGCCGGAGCTGCCGGTCCATCATGTGGCGCTGCTGCCCGAACTGAAGATCCGCACCTCGTGCGGCGGCGTCGGCGGCGACGCGGACCGGTGACCGCGGGCCGCTGACCGCTGACCGCACGAGGTGCGGACGCCGGGCGTCAGCCGCCCAGCCGGGTGAGGTGGGCCGCGCCGGGGCCGAGCAGCGGCGCCAGCGGCGCGGCGTCCGGGTACCAGGGCGCCTCGTACTCCCAGGACACCCAGCAGTCCGGCGGCAGCAGCCGGACGCACTCGCCGATGGGCAGCACGCCCGCGCCGAGCGGCAGCGGAGTGAGGTCGGACCGTCCGACGACGTCCTTGACCTGGACGTAGCCGAGGTGGGGCCGAAGCGCGCCCCAGGTCGCCGACGGGGTCTCGCCGGCCAGCCGGGTGTGGAGCAGGTCCCACAGCGCGCCGACCGCCGGGCGGCCTACGAGGTCGAGCACCCGGGCCACGTCCCGCCCGGCGCGGTGCGAGTCGTGCGTCTCCAGCAGGACGCGTACGCCCAGGGTGTGGGCCGCGTCGGCCACCGCGGCGAGGCGTCGGGCGGCGCGCTGGTCGGCCTCGCCGACCCATCCCTCGCCGCCCTGCGGGAACACCCGCACGAACGCGGCGCCCAGGTCGGCGGCCAGCCGGAGCTGGTCGAGCAGCGCGGAGATCAGCGGGCCGTCCTCACCCGGGGCGGCGACCCCGACGTAGCCGGCCACCGCGAGCGGGGTGAGGCCGGCCGCTTCGAGGGCACGCCGGGCGCGGCGCCGGGCGTCGGTCGGCATCGCCGGGTGCACGGGTTCGCCGGGCGCACAGCGCAGTTCGAGGCCGGCCCAGCCGTGGTCGGTGGCGAGTCGGATCACCTGATCGAGCGGCAGTCCCGGCAGGCCCAGGGTGGAGAAGGCGAGTCGCACCGCGTCAGTCCTTTCGACGGATGGTGGGAGCGTCGGGGTCGAGCAGTGCCTCGTGCTCGCTGCCGTCCGGCCAGACCACGCGGATCAGGGCTCCGTCGGTGCGCACCTGGAGGCCGTCGAAGGAGCGGGTGGCCGACCGCGAGAGTCGGGCGACGGAGACGAACAGCGAGGGGCCGCTGCCGGTGCGGCCGGTCAGCGCGGGCAGCGCGCCGGCAGGGCCGAACGCCGTGCCGGCCAGCAGGCGGCTCGCCTCGGCGGCCGTGTACCCCTCGACGCGTTGGAGGACCGAGGTGAGCCGCGCGCCCTCCGGGTCGGCGGCTGCGCCGGCGCGCGGGCCGTCCGTCCACGTCTCGACCGCGTCGCCGGCCACCGCCCAGCCGCTGTGCCGTACCTCGGTGCCCGGCGCGGCGCCGGTGACCAGGTGCGCGTGGATCTCGTCGGCGCCCGAGGCGAGGACCAGCGAGGTGACGGTGACCCCGGGCAGCTCGGTGCCGCCGATCCGCGGGTGGTGGGCGGAGGCGGCCCAGCCGTCGCCGGCGCCGAGCGGGCGGATCCGGCCGCGCTCGCTGAGTTCGCCGCCGACCACCAGGCCGAAGTGGTTGTCCGGCGGGCCGTCGTGCCGGGGCCCGGTGACGGTGGAGTAGCCGAGCCTGGCGTACAGCGGGTCGTCGGGCAGCACCTCGTCGGCCGGCTGGTCGTCACTGCCGTGGTTGTGCAGCCGGACCAGGCCGTCGGCAGCGGTGGACTGGATCAGCCAGCCGGGCCGGGTCAGCGGGAGGACGGCGTCGCCGCGTTCGACCGGCGCCGCCTCCTCGGGCTCCGTCCACACCGGATGGTCGGGCGGCAGCAGCAGCCCGAGGAAGCCCTTGCTCGCCCAGTACGGCGACGCCGGCCCGGAGTACGACTGGATCACCGGCGGGTGCGGGCCGAACCAGCCGAGCGAGAGCAGGCCGTCCGGCTGGAGGGAGCCGCGGTCGAGGAAGTAGCGAAGCGTGCCGGAGGCCAGGCGTCGGGTGGCGCCCGGCGCCAGCGGGGTGTGCCCGGTCAGCGCGCCCGCCCACAGCGGGGTCGCGGCGGCGAAGCGGTAGGTGAGCGAGCGGCCCTGGTGCATGGGGGCGCCGTCGGCACCGAAGGTGCGGGCGTAGCCGTCGAGGTGGGCGGCGAGGCGGCCCCCGTACGTGTCGAGCAGCTCGCGGTCGCCGGCCAGGTGGGCGTGCAGGACGGGGTAGAGGTGGAAGGCCCAGCCGTTGTAGTGGTCGAATGCGCGGGGGCGGCCGTCGGTGTACCAGCCGTCGCCTAGGTACCACTGCTCGATCTTCGCCAGCCCGCGCTCGACGGCGGCCCGCGCCGGGCCGTCGTGGTCGAGGCCGACCTCGGCCAGGCTGCCTGTCTCGGCGAGGAAGGCTCCGACCGTGAACGGGAAGAGCCACCAGTTGTTGTCGACCGGTGTGTGGTGCAGGGCGTCGGCCAGCCAGGCCCGGGTCCGCTCGCGCACCTGCTCGTCGAGCCGGTCCCACAGCCAGGGCCGGGTGAGGCGGAGCGCGAGGGCGATCGACGCGGCCTCGACCATGGCCTGGTTGCGGTCGCCGATGGCGAGCCAGGAGACGGGGTCCCGTCCGGTCAGGTCGCGCTCGGCGGTCGGGGTCCGGGTGCCCGCGGCCAGTCCTTCGGCGTACCACGGCAGCAGCCCGTGCGGGTCGTCACCGCCTGCGCCGGCGACCCGGAAGGCGGCCAGCAGGAAGGTCCTGGCGAAGCCCTCCAGCCCGTCGGAGCGGGTGCCGGAGATGCTCGGGCGGGGCCCCGGAAGGTTGATGAGCGCGTGTCCCGGCCCGGCGAACTTCTGTACGGCCGCCAGGAGGCCGTCCGCGACGGCCTCCCAGTGGGGCCTGGTCCAGCCCGTGTGCGGGCTGAGACGCCGGTCCTCCGGTGGAAGCTGGATCGAGGGCATGGCTGGATTCCTTGATCGAACGACGGACTGAACATATGAGCATGCAGATCAATCCGTCTGCACTTCTGAGCGAATGATCCGATGATGGCGGCTCAATCCTGTCGCATCAGCCCCTAGTGCCAGGATTGTTACCGGAAAGTGGCCCAGAGATGGCGTATCGGTTGGGATCACTTGATCCCAACCTCTTGACTCTGATCCCATCCGGTCGCAAGATGGCGGCATCGCTCGCTGACCACCCTTGCTGCCTCAGTGATCGGCATCCCGCCGGGCATACCGACCCCCCTCTCAGGAGCCGTGCCATGTCTACTCCTCGCACCTCCGGCCGCAGAGCCGTCCGCCTCACCGCCGCGCTCACCGCCTCCGCGCTCTCCGCATCGCTCCTCGCGGCCTGCGGCAGCAGCGGCAGCTCCGACGCCGCCCCTGCGAGCGACGGCCGGCCCGTCACCATCACCTTCTGGGCCTGGGCCAAGGGCACCAAGGAGGTCGTGGACGCCTTCAACGCCTCGCACAAGGACGTCCAGGTCAAGTTCGAGCAGATCCCCTCCGGTGTCGCCGGCGGTTACGCCAAGATCTCGGACGCCTCCAAGGCCGGTAACGCACCCGACCTCTTCAATGTCGAGTACGCGGCCCTTCCGGACTTCGTCAGCCAGGGCGCCGTCCAGGACATCACCAAGGTGGTCTCCGCGGACCTCAAGGCGAAGTACCTGCCGCAGGCCGTTCAGCTCACCACCCTCGCCAAGTCCACCTGGGCGATCCCCCTCGACGCCGCCCCACAGGCCTTCTTCTACCGCAAGGACCTGTTCGAAAAGGCCGGCATCACCACCCCGCCGAAGACCTGGGACGAGTACCGCGACGACGCCCTGAAGCTCAAGGCGGCCGACCCGAACACCCGGATCGGCACCTTCCTCCCCGACGACCCGAGCACCTTCGCGGCGCTCTCCTGGCAGGCCGGGGCACACTGGTTCACCGGGCTCGACGACACCTGGAACGTCGACATCAACAGCACCCAGACCAAGCGGGTCACCGACTACTGGCAGAAGCTGGTCTCCGACGACCTGGTCCGCCTCCAGCCCTCGTTCAGCCAGCAGTGGACCGCCTCGCTGCAGAAGGGCGAGACCGCCGGCTACCTCGGCGCGGCCTGGGGCGGCGGCGTGCTCAAGTCCACCCTGGCCGGCAGCCCCGACTCGTTCGGGAAGTGGGCTGTCGCCCCGATCCCGACCTGGGACGGCCGGCCGGCCAGCGGAATGCTCGGCGGCTCCACCTTCGCCGTCTCCAAGAACAGCAAGAAGGCCAAGGCCGCCGTCGAGTTCGCCACCTGGGCCACCACCACCCCCGAGGGCATCCAGGCGCGCATCGCCTCCGGCACCTCCTCGATGTTCCCGGCCGACCCCGACCTGATCCCGACCGCCAAGGCCGCCTTCAAGACCGACTTCTACGGCGGCCAGGACATCTACGCCGTCTTCACCGACGCGTCCAAGTCGATCAAGCAGGACTGGCAGTGGGGCCCGGCCATGGGCATCACCAACAACTCGATGAAGGACATCTTCGGCAAGCTCAACCAGGGCGGCACCATCCAGGCCGCGGTCGAGGCCGCCCAGCAGGGAACCGTCGCCGAACTCAAGAACCGCGGACTCAAGGTCGCCCAGTGATGCTGCAGTCCCCTCCAGCGGCTCCGCCGCGGGGCATCACCGTCTCCTCTCGCGCCGCCACCGTCAAGCGGCGCGGGAGGTACGGGGCCCCCGCCGTACTGATCGCCCCGTTCCTCATCCTCTTCACCGCGGCGATGCTCATCCCGATCGGCTACGCCGTCTACCTGAGCCTGTTCACCGAGCGCCACTCCGGTCTCGGCTTCGGGGAGGCCGAGACCATCTTCACCGGACTCGGCAACTACACCCGCGCGCTCGGGGACGCGGCGTTCAGGGGCGGTTTCCTGACGATCGCCCAGTACTGCCTGCTCTACATCCCGGTGATGGTCGGCCTGTCGCTGACCGTGGCCCTGCTACTGGATTCGGCGCTCGCCCGCGCCAAGCGCTTCTTCCAGCTGGCGCTGTTCCTCCCGCACGCCGTACCCGGCATCATCGCGGCCCTGGTCTGGACGTACCTCTACACCCCCGGCATCAGTCCGGTGCTCGACGCACTCGGCTCGGCCGGAGCACAGCTCGACGTCCTCGGCCACCCGCTGCCCGCCGTGGTCAACATGGCGGTCTGGGAGTGGACCGGCTACAACATGATCATCTTCTTCGCGGCGCTGCAGGCCGTCCCGCGCGAGGTCCTGGAAGCCGCCCTGGTGGACGGCGCGGGCGCGCTGCGCACCGCCTTCAGCATCAAGATCCCGCTGATCAGGACCTCGATCACGATGGTCGGCCTGTTCACCCTCATCGGCTCGCTCCAGCTCTTCACCGAGCCGATGATCCTGCGCGGCGCGGCCCCGGGTGTCACCACCACCTGGACGCCCAACATGTACGCCTACACCGCCGCCTTCGAGCGCAACGACTACGGCCTCGCGGCAGCCGCCTCCGTGCTGCTCGCACTCGCCGCGGCCCTGCTCTCGTTCATCGTCACCCGGGCCACCCGCGCCCGGTCCGTGCGCCGGAAGGAGGCCGCACGATGAGTGCACACGCCAAGAAATCGCGGCCCTGGTCCCTGTCCCGGGGCGCCGTCAACGGGGCCCTGGTGCTGGTCACCCTCCACACCCTGCTGCCGCTCGGCTGGCTGCTCACCGCAGCCGCCAAGAACACCCCGGACCTGCTCGGCGGCAACACCCTCTCGCTGAGCAACTTCCACCTCACCGACAATCTGCACGCCCTGGCCACCGCCGACGGCGGCATCTACTTCCGCTGGTACCTCAACTCCCTGCTCTATGCCGGGGGTGGCGCACTGCTCTGCGCGTTCATCTGCGTCTGCGCCGGCTACGCCTTCGAGGTCTACACGTTCCGGGGCCAGGAGAAGCTGTTCGGCCTGGTGCTGGTCGGCGTGCTGATTCCCACCACGGCGCTCGCGCTGCCGATGTACCTGCTCGCCTCCAGGATCGGCATCGTCAACACCTTCTGGGCCGTCTTCATCCCCAGCCTGGTCTTCCCCTTCGGCGTGTACCTCTCCCGGATCTTCGTCTCCGGCTACGTGCCCGCCGAAGTCCTGGAGGCCGCCCGAATGGACGGCGCCGGGGAGTTGCGCACCTTCTGGTCGATCGGACTGCGGATGGTGACGCCCGGCTTCGTCACGGTGTTCCTGTTCCAGTTCACGGCGATCTGGAACAACTTCTTCCTGCCGCTGGTGATGCTCTCCAACAGCAAGCTCTTCCCGGTCAGCCTCGGCCTGTACTCGTGGAACGCGCAGACCCGCAGCTTCCCCGAGTTCTACCCGCTGGTGGTCACCGGCTCACTGCTCGCGGTCCTGCCCCTGGTCGTCGCCTTCGTCGCCCTTCAGCGGCACTGGAAGGCCGGCCTGACCGCAGGCAGCGTCAAGTGACCGCCCCCACCGCGAGCTTCGCACACTCATCGGAGTACCGAGTGCCCCCGCAGTCCACCGCAGCCGTCGGGTCACCCGAGCCGACGGACCCCGACCGGCGCCGCCCGCGAGCCGTGCTGGCCATGCACCCGCAGCTCGCGCCGCAGTTGATCGACCCGCGCACCCTGGCCCGGCTCACCAGCCTCGCCGAGATCGACCCCGCGGTGATCCTCGACGACTTCACCACCCCCGAGGCCCTCGCCGCACTGGCCGACACGGAGGTCCTCGTCACCAGTTGGGGCTGCCCGCCGATCGACGAGGCGGTGCTGGCGGCCGCACCCCGGCTGCGCGCCGTCCTCCACGCCGCAGGATCGGTCAAGCACCATGTCACCGAGGCCTGTTGGGAACGCGGTATCCAGGTCACCTCAGCCGCCTGGGCCAACGCCCTGCCGGTTGCCGAGTACACCCTCGCCGCCATCCTGTTCGCCAACAAGCAGGTTCTGCGGATGGCCGCCGACTACCGCGAGCGCCGCGCCCCGTACGACTGGCAGGCCGCCTACAGCAACGTCGGCAACTACCGCCGCACCGTGGGCATCGTCGGCGCCTCCCAGATCGGCCGCCGGGTACTCGAACTGCTCCGGCCGTTCGACCTGCACCTGTTGCTGCACGACCCGTACGTGGACCCGGAGGAGGCCGCCGCGCTCGGCGCCTGCCTGGTGGAGCTCGACGAACTGTGCGCGCTCAGCGACGTGGTGAGCGTCCACGCACCCCAGCTGCCGTCCACCCGGCACATGATCGACCGTCGCCGGCTCGCCCTAATGCCCGACGGTGCCACGGTGGTCAACACCTCGCGCGGCTCACTGATCGAGCAGGACGCGCTGATCGCCGAACTGGTCACCGGGCGCCTCGACGCCGTGCTCGACGTCACCTCGCCCGAGGTGCTGCCGGCCGACTCGCCGCTCTACGAGCTGACCAACGTCCTGCTCACCCCGCATGCCGCCGGCTCCCTCGGCGGCGAACTGCACCGGCTGGCCGCCGCCGCAGCCGACGAGCTGGCCTGCTACGTCGCCGGACTGCCCTTCGCGCACCCGGTGCTGGCGCAGGACATCCACCGCACCGCCTGACCGGCCGCCGGTTCGGCGCGTATCTTTGGTAAGCGCTTTCCATATGCGCTTCCGTTCCACCTTGAAGGAGAACCACCCATGGCCCGCAGAGTGATCGGCATCGTGATGAACGGTGTCACCGGCCGGATGGGCTACCGTCAGCACCTCGTCCGCTCCCTCCTGGCCATCCGGGCGCAGGGCGGCCTCGATCTCGGCAACGGCGAGGTCCTGTGGCCCGAACCGATCCTGGTCGGCCGCAGCGAGCGCAAGCTCAAGGAGCTCGCCGAGCGGCACGACCTGGCGCACTGGACCACCTCGCTGGACGAGGCGCTCGCCCACCCGCTCGCCGAGATCTATTTCGACGCCCAGCTGACGCAGGTCCGCGAGCAGGCCATCCGCAAGGCGATCGCCGCCGGCAAGCACATCTACACGGAGAAGCCCACCGCCGAATCCCCGGACGCCGCCCTGGTGTTGGCCCGCCTGGCCCGCGAGGCCGGGGTCTGCAACGGTGCGGTGCAGGACAAGCTCTTCCTGCCCGGCCTGCTCAAGCTCAAGCGCCTGGTGGACGGCGGCTTCTTCGGTCGGATCCTGTCCGTGCGCGGCGAGTTCGGCTACTGGGTGTTCGAGGGCGACTGGCAGGACGCCCAGCGCCCGTCCTGGAACTACCGTGCCGAGGACGGCGGCGGCATGATCCTGGACATGTTCCCGCACTGGCGGTACGTGCTGGACGGCATCATCGCCCCCGTCCGCTCGGTGTACGCGCACACCGCCACCCACATCCCGCAGCGCGTGGACGAGCAGGGCCAGACCTACAAGGCGACCGCCGACGACGCCGCCTACGGCATCTTCGAGCTCGAGGGCGGCATCACCGCCCAGATCAACTCCTCGTGGGCCGTGCGGGTTGACCGCGACGAGCTGGTGGAGTTCCAGGTCGACGGCACCGAGGGCAGCGCCGTCGCCGGTCTGCGCAACTGCCGGTTCCAGCACCGGGCTTCGACCCCCAAGCCGGTCTGGAACCCCGACCTGCCGGTGACCGATTCGTTCCGTACGCAGTGGCAGCAGGTGCCGGACAACGCCGAGTTCGACAACGGCTTCAAGATCCAGTGGGAGCTGTTCCTGCGCCACGTGGTCACCGGCTCCGAGTACCAGTGGGACCTGATGGAGGGTGCCAAGGGCGTCCAGCTCGCCGAACTGGGCCTGCGCTCCGCCCGTGAGGGCCGCCGCCTCGACGTGCCCGAGCTGGAGATCTGATGACCGAGCTGTGCCTGCCCGGCATCGGCGCGTACCGGTTGCGCGAACCCGAGCCCCTCGACCTGCCGAGCACCGCTCCCACCTCGCGTATCGCCTTCGCCGCCGCCCACGTGGTCGCCGACCCGCTCGGCGATAACGCCCCCGGCGCGCCCGCCGCCGTCGACTGGGACGCCACCCTCGCCTTCCGCCACCACCTGTGGTCGCTCGGCCTCGGCATCGCCGACGCCATGGACACCGCCCAGCGCGGCATGGGCCTCGACTGGGCCGCCACCCGTGAACTCATCACCCGCTCCGGCGCCGAGGCCCGCACCGTGGGCGGCCGCCTGGCCTGCGGCGTGGGCACCGACCAACTACCCTCGTCGGACGCCTTGTTGGCGGACATCCTGGCCGCCTACGAACAGCAGTTGGAGGTGGTCGAGCAGGCCGGCGCGCAGCCGATCCTGATGGCCAGCCGGGCACTCGCCGCCGCAGCGGACGGCCCGGACGACTACCTGCGCCTTTACGGCCGCCTGATCGGCCAGTCGCGGCAGCCCGTCATCCTGCACTGGCTCGGCGAGATGTTCGACCCCGCGCTCAAGGGCTACTGGGGCTCCGCCGACCTCGACCGGGCCACCGAGACCGTGCTGGAGCTCATCAAGGAGCACGCGGGCCGGATCGACGGCATCAAGGTCTCCCTGCTCGACGCCGACCGCGAGATCGCCCTGCGTCGCGCCCTGCCCGAGGGCGTCCGCCTCTACACCGGCGACGACTTCAACTACCCTGAGCTCATCCGCGGCGACGAACTCGGCCACAGCCACGCCCTGCTGGGCATCTTCGACCCGATCGCCACCAAGGCCGCCGCCGCTCTGCACGCCCTGGACGCGGGCGACCTGGACCGCTACGACGCGCTGCTGGCGCCCACCCTGCCGCTGGCCCGGCACCTGTTCGCCGCGCCGACCTACCACTACAAGACCGGCATCGTCTTCCTGGCCTGGCTGGCCGGCCACCAGAGCCACTTCACCATGGTGGCCGGCGCCCAGAGCGGTCGCTCCGTCCCCCATCTGGTGGAACTCTTCCGGCTCGCCGACGCGGCCGGCGTCCTGCCCGACCCGGACCTCGCCGTCGACCGGATGCGCCGGTTCCTCGCCGTGGCGGGGGTGGAGGCCGAGTGAGCGAGCGGTGGGGGCACCCCCGGCCGAAGGCTGAGGGAGAGCGAGCCATGAGCACGAGCCGACTGTCGCTGAACCAGATCACCACCAAGGGCTGGAGCCTGCCCGAAGCCGTTCAGGGCTGCGTGGATGCCGGAATCCCGGCGATCGGCCTGTGGCGGGACAAGGTCGCCGACACCGGTGTCGCCGAGGCGGCGAAGCTGGTCCGCGACGCGGGCCTTGCAGTCAGCACCCTGTGCCGGGGCGGCTTCCTCACCGCCACCGGCGCCGAGGGCCGCCGGGCCGCCCTCGCCGAGAACCTCCGCGCCCTCGAGGAGGCGGCCGAACTCGGCACCGACACCCTGGTCATGGTGGTCGGCGGCCTGCCAGAGGGCAGCCGGGACCTGGCCGGCGCGCGGGAGCGGGTGGCCGAGCTGCTCGGCGAACTCGCGCCCCACGCCGGTGATTTCGGTGTCCGCCTGGCGATCGAGCCGCTGCACCCGATGTTCTGCGCCGACCGCGCCGTGGTCTCCACCCTCGGCCAGGCCCTCGACCTCGCCGAGCGGTTCCCGGTCGACCAGGTCGGTGTCGTCGTGGACAGCTACCACGTCTGGTGGGACCCGGAGTTGGCCGCTCAGATCGCGCGAGCCGGCGCGGGCGGCCGGATCGCCTCCTACCAGGTCTGCGACTGGACGCTGCCGCTGCCGGTCGACGCCCTGCTCGGACGCGGCCACGTCGGCGACGGCCACATCGACTTCGCCGCCCTGACCCGGATGGTCACCGACGCCGGCTACACCGGTTGGATCGAGGTCGAGATCTTCAACGAGACGACCTGGGACACCCCCGGCCGACAGACCCTGGCGACCATGATCGAGCGCCACCACTCGTACGTGGAAGCGCCATGAGAGTCGTCATCGCGCCGGACTCCTTCAAAGGGACCGTCACCGCCGCGGACGCGGCCCGGGCGCTGGCCGAAGGCTGGCTCTCCATCAGACCGGACGATCACCTGACGATCCGTCCGATGGCTGACGGCGGCGAGGGCACCCTCGCCGCCGTCGCGGCCGCCCATCCGGGGACCTCCCTCCACCGGGTGGGCGGCTGCACCGGCCCCGACGGCCGCGCCGTCGACGGCGAGTACGCCCTCCTGCCGGACGGCACAGCCGTGGTCGAACTCGCCACCGCCAGCGGCCTCCCGCTCATGACACACCCCGCCCCGCTCACCGCCACCACCCGCGGCACCGGCGAACTCATCGCCGCCGCCCTCGATCGCGGCGCGACCCGCCTGCTGATCGGCCTCGGCGGCTCCGCCTCCACCGACGGCGGAACAGGCCTGCTCCAAGCCCTCGGCCTGCGCCTCCTCGACACCGACGGCCTACCCCTGCCGGACGGCGGCGGAGCGCTCACCCGCGCCCGCCGGATCGACCGCAGCCACCTCCGGCCCGCCCCGCCCGGCGGCGTGCAGCTGCTCACCGACGTCACGAACCCGCTGCTCGGGCCCGACGGCGCAGCCGCCGTGTACGGACCGCAGAAGGGCGCCGGTCCCGAGGAGATCGCCCGACTCGAAGCGGGGCTCACCCGGCTGAGCGAGCTGGTCGGCGGCGCGCCGGACCAGCCGGGCGCCGGCGCGGCCGGCGGCACCGCCTACGGCCTGGCGGCCGTCTGGGGCGCCGTCATCACCGCCGGGGCGGCCGCCGTCGCGGACCTGCTCCGCCTCGACGAGGCGGTCGCGTCGGCCGACCTGGTGATCACCGGCGAAGGACGGTTCGACGCAACCAGCCTCCGTGGCAAGGCCGTCGGCGAGGTTCTCGCCCGAGCCGGCCGGGCGGGTGTCCCGTCGAAGGTCGTGGCGGGCGATTCCTCCGACGGCTCCGCGCTCACCCTGACCGCGCTCGCCGGCTCGTCCCACGCCGCCCGTACCGAGGCCGCCCACTGGCTCCGGCAGGCGGGCGCCCGACTGGCCACCGCGGCACAAGAGTCCGCCTGCGAGGCCCGGCCGTAGGCCGGTCGGCGGGTGAACCACGGGGACACGCCGCCGTGCTGGTGGTGGTCGGGTCGGACGGGTTCCGCCGGCATCGGGGCGTGCCTCGCAGGCGGCGTCAGTGCCAGTTGCTGATCTGCACGTCGTGCGGATGCGGCGCGCCGGTGCCCGTCTCCACCAGGGACTTCAGGCTCATCAGGAAGGTCGCCCACTTGGTGCTGCAGTGGTTCATGAACTCGACCGGCTCGCGCCAGCCCGCGTGCGCGAACATGACGATCGTCCACTCGCCGTCCTGGGCCAGGTCGAAGCTCACCGTCGTCCCGACCCACTCGGCCGGACCGTCGACGACCTCCCACAGCACCCGCGCGTTCGGTTGCAGGTCGAGGACCTTCATGTCGAAGCCGCCGACGTTGCCGAAGCGGAACTTCAGAACCCCGTCGCCGTCCCCGCTCGTGTCGGTCGTCCACCACGCGGCCAGGCCATCGACCGTGGTGAGCGCCTCGTAGACCTTCTCGGGGGTCGCCGTGATTCCCACTCGGTGCAGGATGTCCACCATCGTTCTCTCCCTACTTCTTCGTGTTCTTGGCTCGTTGGATCGCCTCGGAGAGGCTCTTGATGCGGCGCAGGCGGGCGTCCCACATCGCGCCGACGGAGTTCAGTTGGGCGACGGCACGGGCCAGCTGTGCCTCGTCCACGTGGTAGCGCTTCTCCCGGCCCGACGGTTCGGACCGGACGAGCCCGACCCGGTCGAGCACGACCAGGTGTTTGGCCACCGCCTGCCTGGTCACCGGCAGGTGCGCGCTGAGGGTCGTCGCGGTCCCCTGCCCCTCGGCCAGCAGAAGGTCGATCATGCGACGCCGGGTCGGGTCCCCGATCGCCGACCAGAGGTCGTCGTCGACCGCGGTGCTCATCGCGCGGCCGCCAGTCGGTCGGCCGCCGCGGCCAGGCGCGGCAGGTAGAAGTCCCAGCCCTGCCGGTGGTCGTTGTAGTGCGCCTCGAGCACGGCGGCCTCCCAGCCCCGCTCGCGGTAGCCGGTCTCGCGGAAGCGGACCGTGGTCCCCTCCCCCGTCGGGACGAGCTCGAAGGTCACCAGCAGCGAATTGCCCGGGCCCGCCACCTCTGTCTCGTCGTACGTCCAGCGGAACGAGAACGTCCGCGGCGGGTCGGCCTCGACGACCGTGAACGGCGCGGAATTGTGCCGGCCACTGCTCTGGTCCGTCCATGTGAGGCTGCCCGTCGCGCCGGCGACCGGCTCGAACTCGGTCTCGGCGCTCCACCACTCCCGGATGTACTCGGGGCTGCTGAGCACCTCGAACACCACCTCGGGCGAGGCGTCGATGTGCAGTTCGCGCTCGATGCTCCCGTACTCCATGGCCCGTCCCCATCTTTCGCAACTATCGGTTGCACATAACCGTAGTCGACTCCCGGTAGTTGCGCAACCAAAAGTTGCATTGCCGGGCGAGGTGACAACGATCGCCAGGCTTGGCAGCTCAGGCGAGGCTGTGCCGCAGGCGGACGATCCGGTGCAGGGACGCGTCGAACTGCCGCGGGTCCAGCGTCCCGCCGGTCAGTGCGTCGGCCAGCGCCTCGGCCACCGCCTGCCCGTGCGAGATGTCCCGGGTCGCCTCGAGGATCAGGTCCATGCCGGCCTCCGCCGCGAGAACACCGTTCTGCGCGGGAGTGCCGAAGGCCGCCAGGCCGCCCGCGTTGATCGCATCGGTGATGGTCACCCCGCGGAAGTCGTGGCGCCCGCGCAGCTCCCGCTGGATCACCGTCCGGGACAGCCCGGCCGGGCGGTCCGGGTCCAGGCCGGTGTAGATGGCCCAGGAGAGCATGACCAGCTGGACGCCCGCGCCGATCGCCGCCTCGTACGGGAACTCGTCGACGCGGCGCAGTTCGGACCGCGAGGTGGTCAGGGTCACCGGGGCCAGGTCGGTGTTCTCGGAAGCGGTGGCGGAACCGAGCCCGGGGAAGTGCTTGGCGGTGGCCGCGACGCGGGTCTCCTGCTGCGCGGTGATGAAGGAGCGGCCGCAGACCGACACCACCTGCGGGTCCATGCTGAACGAGCGCTGGTACTGGTCCAGGAAGTCCCCGGCTGCCCGGTAGACGCCGAGCACCGGGGCCAGGTTGACGTTCACCCCGGCTCCGCGGAGCAGCAGGCCCGCCTCGCGGCCCGCGCTCGCGGCGGCCTCGGCCGGGTCCGCCGACTCGCCCATGGCCTTGGCCGACAGCACCGGGCCGCCGGGCAGCCGCCGGACCTTGCCGCCCTCCTGATCGGCCATCACCAGCAGCGGGGCGCCTGCCGGACTGCTGCGGTTGGCCTCGTGCATCTGCTGGACGGCGGCGGTGATCTGGCTGAGGCTCGACACGTTCTCGCCGAACAGGATCACCCCGCCCGCCAGTCCGGCGGCGATCAGGTCGAGCAGGCTCTGCGGCACGGTCGTACCGGGGTAGGAGA
This sequence comes from Kitasatospora atroaurantiaca, assembly GCF_007828955.1. Taxonomy (NCBI): domain Bacteria; kingdom Bacillati; phylum Actinomycetota; class Actinomycetes; order Kitasatosporales; family Streptomycetaceae; genus Kitasatospora; species Kitasatospora atroaurantiaca. Next base: position 138,046 of record NZ_VIVR01000001.1, read on the forward strand.
AGATCACCCGCTGGCCGGCCATCTGCTGCGGCGTCAGGCAGGGCTTCGACGCACCGTCAGGGTCCTCCACCGGACGGGGGGACGCGCCGCCCCGGGTGGCGGCCGCGGCGGGGGCGGTGAGCCCGAGTCCGGCTGCGGTGGCCAGACCGGCCCCGGCGAGCAGCGTACGGCGGCGGGAGATCGGGTTCCCCGGGTGATCCATCGCGTTCCTCCAGAGGGTGCGGGCGCGTCCCGGTCTACCCGACGGCCTCCCGGGCAGCCCGCAGGCACGCGCGGGAGATCGCTCACCCGGACCAGCCGCACACCCCCGACCGGCCTGATCACCGCTCACCCCCTTGCCCCCTCGCCCCCTTGCCCCCTTGCCCCCTTGCCCCGGGAGGGCGTACGTGGGTGTGGGCCGAGCCCGCCTGGCGATGCGCGGGCATGCCAGGCGGGCTCGGGTTGGTCGTACGGCGGAGCCGATCAGCCGACCTTGACCAGTTGCCACTGCTGGTTGCCGCCGCCGTTGGTGGGCCACTGGTCGACGGCCGCCCCCTGGCTGGTGGACGCTCCGACGACCTCGGCCTTGTAGCCGTTGGAGCGGGCCTCGATCGTGTAGGTGCCGTTGGCGGCCGGCGCCACCAGCCACTGCTGGTTGGCGTCGCCGTTGGCGGTCCACAGCTTCAGCTGGGTCCCGGGTGACGTGGTGGCGTTGGGGACGTCCAGGACCTTGCCGCTGGCCAGGCCGGTGATGGTGTAGTAGCCGGCACTGTTCCGGGCCAGGGTCCACTGCTGGTTGGCGCCGCCGTTGGCGGACCACTGGATGATGGGCGTGCCATCGGCGGTGGCGCCTCCGAAGGCGTCCAGGAGCATGCCGCTCCTTGCGTTGACCAGCTTGTAGGTGCCGGACAGATCGACGGCGGTCCCGGGGGTGATGGACAGGTTGGAGTACTGGACGGGGTAGTACCCGGCGGTGCCCAGGCCGATCTGGCCGCCGCCGTAGCTGCCGTCGGTGACGGTGCCCACCGTGGTGCCGTCGATCCTGGCGGTGATGGAGGTGCCCTGGAAGGTCAGGGCGAGGTTGTGCCAGGTGCCCTTGCCCGGGGCGCTCACCGTGCCGCCGGCCAGGGTGGTCCAGGTCCACGACCCGTCGGACTTCAGCAGCGACCAGGCGCCGGTGTCGCTCAGCCGCAGGTGGTAGGCGTTCAGGCCGCCGTTGTTCTTGGTCTGGGTGGTGACCCTGCCCAGGATCTCGGCCGCGCTGCCGCTGTTCTCCAGCAGCACGTCGGAGCTGACCGTGTAGTCGCTCCAGCTCAGGTCGCCCATGAGGGTGTAGGGCTGGGTGGACGACTCGCCGGTCCAGCGGATCGGCGTGGTCTGCGCCATCTGGCGCAGACAACTGCCGCTGCGGCCGCCGCCGCAGGAGGCCGCCTCGAAGGCGCCGTTCATCGTGGAGAAGTACGTGGCCTCCTGGCCCGCGCCGTATCCGGCGAAGCTGTCGGCGTACGGGAGCGCGAGCCTGCTGCGTTGCGGACTGGTGGCGCTGCCCGCGCCCTGGCCCGTGGTGGTGGTCACCGTGTAGACGCGCCCGGGCGCCAGGGTGAGCTGGTACGTGCCGTTGGTGGCGGTCAGGTCCGCGCCTCGCACCATGCGCGGGGTGGCCGTGCCCGGGCTGGACAGGTCGGTGGACCACACGTGCAGGGTGCCGCCGGGCAGTCCGCCGGCCACGGAGAGGGAGACGGTCTGCGACGCGGTGGCGTCCATGGTCTCGAGGACGGTGCTCCAGCTGCCGCGGTCGGGGGCCGCGTAGCTGACGTAGCTGCCGTTGCCGCGGCTGCCGCCGAGGTAGCCAGTGGCGGTGTCGAGGTACTTCCAGCCGGGTGAGGTGAACTGGGTGGTCTGGGCGATGGACCAGGTGGTGCGGCCGACCGTGTAGGCGCCGGACCACGGCTGGTTGGCGGTGATCAGCCCGTCGGAGCTGAACTCGAGGTTCTGGTAGAGAGACGCGACGACGGGCCAGTTGACGTACGCGGTCATCCTTCCGTCGATGTAGCCGCGGTTGATGGCGCGGGCGACCGCGGGGGCGCCGGTCTCGGCGTCCTCGGAGCCGTTCTCGCTGGCCCAGAGCGTCTTGCCGGTGGCGATGGCGTCGGCGCTGGAGGAGCAGGTGGTCATCGCCGAGAGGTACCCGCACGGGTAGTGCGAGCCGACGACGTCGACGGCGGCGTTGAGCTTGCTGTCGCTGCGCATGGCGGTGGCGACGGACCAGCCGAAGTTGTCGCCGGCCACCAGCTTGGTGGAGGTGTAGCCGTTGCCGGTCAGCGCGGACTTCAGGTTCTCGTACCAGGTGGCGTTGTAGTCGCGCTCGTTCCAGCCACCGAGGTAACTGATGCTCAGACCGTGCTGCTTGGCACACCCGAGCCAGGAGACCAGGTAGTCGATCATGTCCTGGGAGTAGAAGCTGCCGTTTCCGATCCAGCCGGGTGCGCCCCAGGACAGGCCGGCGAACTTGATGGCGGGATTACGGGCCTGGGCCTGCTCCATCAGCCACCACTCGTAGCCGGCGTTGCAGTCGATGGTGCCCCTGGTGTGCTCGATGCTGGCCTCGGCGCCGTCGGTGGAGTTGGTGTCGCCCCCGACCTCGACCTTGAGGATCTGCAGGTCCGCCCCGTAGCCCGGCTTGAACAGGTAGTCCAGGATCTGGCTCTGCTGGGCGGCCGGGTAGTCGCGCAGCAGGCGGGTGTTGCCACCGCCGCCACTGATCGCCCCGATGCCGTCGAAGGTGCGCCCCGGGCTTGCGCCGTCCACCGTGATCGAGGTCGATGTCGCGGCCACCGCGGGGTGGGCGTCGGCCAGGCCGAACAGAGCGCCGAGTAAGAGGACCAGGACGGTCGGTACGCTGAGGTGGTGCCGTGATGTCCAGGTCACGTGGACTCCTTGGGGGGTCTCGGGAAATCGGGGCGCTCGTCCGACCGCCCCCTGGGGTGGGATGGCGTCCGCCGGCGTCGCTCGCCGGCGAACCACTGCTGCCGATACCTGAAGTGCCGCTCGCCGGGCCACAAGCTGATGGCCTCGTCGGGATCGATCCGTTCTGACGCAGTCTTAGAACGACTTCCGCACACATGTCAACAGAATCGGACGTAATCGCGCACGGTTGGGACCGAACGGCCGAGTCCGCCGGTGGAGCGGTCGGCCGAGAGCCTCCGGTGCGCCGCCCCCGGACGTCACTTGTCGCCCCGTCAGCTCTCGGTGACCGGTTCGGGCGCATGAGTCAGTAGGTATGTGAACGCTAACATTTACCTGCCGGAAACCTTGACGCGTCCCTGCGGCTGACCCATAGTGATGGCCACCGAGCCGCTCACCATACGCACTTCACCCCCGCAGATGCATGAGCGCGTCATCGGCTGATTTGTGAGCGTTAACATTCATCCCTCGCAGCCGGTTTCTGAGCCGGCTCGTCGACGCGGTGCCCACCCTCCGCGTCCACCGGAACGGAAGGTGTTCACCTTGATCGTTCGGATGCGACCTCGGCGCCTCTGCCGGAACGCCCTTGTCCGGGTCGTGGTGCTCGCGACGGCCGCGGTCGGCGCGCTCGTCGGTGTTCCCCACGGGGCGGACACCGATCTCGCCCGCACGGAACCGACCGCGGTGACGTCGAACCAGGTGTCCGTACCATCGGCTCCGATGGGCTGGGCGTCGTGGAACAGTTTCGCCGCCAAGATCGACTACAACGTGATCAAGGCGCAGGTGGACGCCTTCGTGGCGGCCGGCCTGCCGGCGGCCGGGTACCAGTACATCAACATCGACGAAGGCTGGTGGCAGGGCACCCGCGACAGCGCGGGCAACATCACGGTCGACACCTCCGAGTGGCCCGGCGGAATGAGCGCCATCGCCGACTACATCCACAGCAAGGGCCTCAAGGCGGGCATCTACACCGACGCGGGCAAGAACGGCTGCGGCTACTACTTCCCGACCGGCCGTCCGGCGGCGCCGAACACGGGCAGCGAGGGCCACTACGCCCAGGACATGCTGAAGTTCTCCACCTGGGGCTTCGACTTCGTCAAGGTCGACTGGTGCGGCGGCGACGTCGAGGGGCTCGACGCCAGGAGCAGCTACCAGGCCATCAGCGACGCCGTCGCGCAGGCGGCGGCCGCCACCGGCCGGCCCCTGACGCTGTCCGTCTGCAACTGGGGCAAGCAGAACCCCTGGAACTGGGGTGCCGGCATGGCCCCCATGTGGCGGACCAGCAACGACATCGTCTTCTTCGGCAACGCGCCCTCCTGGTCCAACATGCTGTCCAACTTCGACCAGACCCTGCACCCCGCGGCGCAGCACACCGGCTACTACAACGACCCGGACATGCTGATGGTCGGGATGCCCGGTTTCACCGCCGCCCAGAACCGCGCCCACCTGAGCCTGTGGGCGATCTCCGGCGCGCCGCTGCTGGCCGGCAACGACCTGACCACGATGACCGCCGAGACCGCCGGAATCCTGAAGAATCCCGAGCTCATCGCCGTCGACCAGGACCCGCGCGGCCTGCAGGGCGTCAAGGTCGCCGAGGACAGTACGGGCCTGCAGGTGTACGGCAAGGTGCTCTCCGGCAGCGGCAAGCGCGCCGTCGTCCTGCTCAACCGCACCTCCAGCGCCCAGAACGTCACCGTCCGCTGGTCCGACCTGGGCCTGGCGTCCGCGTCCGCCACCGTCCGCAACGTCTGGTCGCAGACGGACCTGGGCGGCTTCGGCACCGGCTACACCACCAGCGTCCCCGCCAAGGACTCGGTGCTGCTCACCATCGGCGGCACCGAGGCGGCAGGCACCACCTACGAGGCGGAGTCCACCGCCAACACCAAGGCCGGTTCGGCCGTCAACGCGTCCTGCGCGAACTGCTCCGGCGCCGCCAAGGTGGGCAGCGTCGGCAACGGGGCCGCCAACACCCTGCGCTTCAACGGCGTCGCCGCCGGCAGCACCGGCGTCAAGGTCGTCGACATCGCCTACGTCAACGGCGACGGCAAGCCCCGTACGGCCGTGCTCCAGGTCAACGGGCAGACCGCCACCACGGTCTCCTTCCCGCCGACCGGCTCCTGGAGCGCCTCCGGCACCGTTTCGGTCGAGGTGTCGCTGGCCAAGGGCTCCGCCAACACGCTGACCTTCTCCAACGCCTCCGCCTGGGCGCCCGACCTCGACGCCGTCAAGGTGAGCGACCTCCCCGGCACGAACGGCGCCGAGATCATCGGGCAGCAGTCCGGCCGCTGCGCGGACATCTTCAACGGCACCATCACCAACGGCACCCAGGCCGCCCTGTGGGACTGCAACGCCGGCGGCAACCAGTCCTGGACGTACACCGCGCGCAAGGAGCTGGTGGTCTACGGCAACAAATGCCTGGACGCCTACCAGGCAGGCAGGACCAACGGCACCAAGGTCGTCATCTGGGACTGCAACGGCGGCATCAACCAGACCTGGAACGTGAACGCCGACGGCACCGTCACGAATGTCAACGCCGGCCTCTGCCTCGACGCCTCGGGCGCGGCCACGGCCAACGGCACAGCACTGGACCTGTGGGCCTGCAACGGCGGCAGCAACCAGAAGTGGACCCTTCAGTAGCCCAGCCCCGGAGGAATCCGATGAGCCCCGAGCCGCACCGAAAGACCCGACCCATGAGCCGTCATAGACTCCATCCCCTCCTGATTCTGGCGATGGCGCTGTTCCTGGCGCTGGCCGGCACCCTCACGGCCGCCACCAAGCCCGCCCACGCCGCGACCGGACCCGCCTACGTGATGGGCTACTTCACCGAGTCCCCGAACGGGCTGGGCTCGGACTACGGCCTGCATCTGGCCGTCAGCACCGACGGGCTCCAGTGGACCCCGCTCAACCAGAACAACCCCGTCGTCACCCCCACCCTGGGCACCGGCGGCCTCCGCGACCCCTTCATCCTGCGCAAGCAGGACGGCACCTTCATCGTGATGGCGACCGACCTGAAGGGCACCGACTGGAGCCGGCAGAGCCAGTCCATCCACGTCTGGGAGTCGACCGACCTTCGCACCTTCACCAACTACCACCTGCTGAAGCTGCACTCCATGGCCACCCACAGCTGGGCACCCGAGGCGTACTGGGACGCCTCCCGCGGCCAGTACGGGATCATCTACTCGTCCGTCAACAGCAGCGGCCACAACGTGATCATGGTGGACTACACCACCGACTTCCAGACGGCGTCCGGGCCGCAGGTCTTCTTCGACCCCGGCTACGACACGATCGACGGCGACCTGGCCGTGGGCGTCAACGGCGTGAACTACCTGTACTTCAAGAACAATTCACAGGGGAAGCTGCTCGGCGCGAAGTCCACCTCCCTGAACCCCGGCAGCTTCACCACCTTCACCTCGGGGATCTCCCACGGCGGCACCGAGGCCCCGATCGTCGTGAAGTCCCAGACGTCGAACACCTGGTACCTGTGGGGTGACACCTACACGCCCAACGGCGTCTTCTACGCCTGGCAGACCACCGACCTGTCCGCCGGCACCTGGACCCCGGTCGACCAGCGCCAGTACACCCAGCCGCTCAACTCCAAGCACGGCACCATCCAGCCGATCACCGGCACGGAGTACGACAACCTGGTCGCGCACTACGGAAAGCCCGGCTGGAACCGGCTGAAGTCGTACAACTTCCCGGACCGCTACGTCCGGCACGCCGACTTCGTCGGCCGCATCGACCCGTACCCGTTCGACCCGTACACCGACTCGGAGTGGAAGCTGGTACCGGGCCTGGCCGACTCGGCCGGCGTCTCCTTCCAGTCGGTCAGCTTCCCGACCCGCTACCTGCGGCACGCCAACTTCCAACTGGAACTGGACGTCAACGACGGCACCACGACGTTCGCCCAGGACGCCACCTTCTACAGGACCGCGGGGCTGGCCGACTCGACCTGGACGTCGTTCCGCTCGTACAACTACCCGACGCGCTACATCAGGCATTCCAACTACGTCCTGCGCATCGACCCGATATCCACCGCGACCGACAAGTCCGACGCGACCTTCTCGGTCGGCTACTGACGGCTCGGGCCGTCCGCCACCGGTCAGCGGCGGACGGCCCTACGCATGTCACCGGGCGCGCTCAGTATGTGGTGCCTGCGGGACCACCGGGCTTCGGTACAGCCGGACGCTCCGGCGGACCGGGGTACTGACAGGCCGGGCACAGCTCGTGCCGGCCCTCGCTTGTGATCAGGGTTCCCCAGCTGCGGCATTCCTCGCAGCCGCGGGCCAGGTCTATGTCTGCGCGAACGGCAGGAGCGTGGGGGTGGGCTCCATGGGTCATGGGTGATGTTCCTCTGTAGAAGCGTTATCACGTCTGTCCAGTTTGCCACGGTTTGCATAGGTATGCGAGGAAAGGTGGCAACATACAGGGGGAACCGGGCTCACTCACCGCGCCGCACCCGGCGCCCGACCCTACGGTGACACCATGAGCGACCCGGAGAAGACCAAGGCCACCGCCAAGGCGTTCTACGACCTGATGTTCAACCAGTGCCGCCCCGCCGAGGCCATCGACCGGTACGCCGGCGACACCTACATCCAGCACAACCCGCACGTCGCCGACGGCAAGCAGGCCTTCATCGACTACTTCGAACGCATGGCAGCCGAGTACCCCGGCAAGCACGTCGAGTTCAAGCGCGCCTTCGCCGAGGGCGACCACGTCATCCTGCACTGCCACCAGACCTGGCCCGACGAGGAGTACGCGGGCATCGACATCTTCCGCTTCGACACCAACGGCAAGATCGTCGAGCACTGGGACGTCCTTCAGGTCATCCCGCAGGCGTCCAAGAACGACAACACCATGTTCTGAGTAGCCAGAGCCGGCCTCCCGGGAGGCCCTGGCTACTCGGGTAGCGGGCGGTCGTTGACGACGTGCTTCATGACGAGGGTGGAGGTCAGGCGCTGGACGCCTGGCAGGGTGGCCAGCTGCTGGTCGTAGAGCTGCTGGAAGGCGGCCAGGTCGGCGGTGGCGACGCGCAGGAGGTAGTCGGGTTCGCCGAACAGGCGCTGGGCCTGGATCACGTGCGAGATGGCGGCCACGGCCTGCTCGAAGTCGGCGACGGTGTCGCGGTCCTCCCAGCGCAGGGTGGCGAACACCAGCGCCTCGAAGTTCAGGCCGATGGCAGCCGGGTCCACGACAGCGCGGTAACCGCGGATCGCTCCCGTGCGTTCGAGGTCGCGCACGCGCCGGTGGCACGGCGAGACGCTCAGCTGTACCCGGGCGGCCAGCTCGGTCACCGTCAGCCGGCCGTCCTGCTGCAGCTCGGTAAGAATCTTCCGATCCATGGCATCCATGGAGAAGATTCTCCCTCATATTCCGCGATCCCGAGGTAAACACAGGAACACTTTCGGGCAGAACGCGCCTAATCTTCCCTCTCGTAACGATGAACGAGAGGGATCGATTCATGGACGCGGGCACAGTGGCGGCCTTCCTCGCAGTGGACCTCCTGCTGGTGTTCACGCCCGGCGCGGACTGGGCCTACGCGATCGCGGCAGGACTGCGGAACCGGTCGGTCCTCCCCGCAGTCGCCGGGCTGGTGGCCGGATACGCCGGATACACCCTGCTCGCCGTGGCCGGCCTGGTCGTGATCGTCGCCGGCTCGCCAAGCCTGCTCACCGCACTGACCGTCCTCGGGGCCGCCTACCTGATGTGGCTCGGCCGGAACGTCCTGGCACGACCGGTCGGCCTCCACGCCTCCACGGACGCCGTGGCCGCCTCACCCTGGCAGACCATGCTGAAAGGCGCCGGGATCAGCGGCCTGAACCCCAAGGCGCTGCTGCTGTACTTCTCCCTGTTCCCCCAGTTCATCGACCCGGCTGCGGGCTGGCCCGTCGCCGCCCAGACCGGCCTGCTGGGCACGCTCCACATGGCAAGCTGCGCCGTCGTCTACCTCGCCGTCGGCGTGCTGGCGCGCACCGTGCTCAGGGCTCGGCCGTCGGCTGCGCGTGCGGTCACCCGAGTCAGCGGTGCCATGATGATCGCCATCGGCGGGTTCCTCCTCGTGGAACGCCTGGCCGGATGACGGTTCCGCCGCGTTCGATCCCCCGGAGGACAAGGCCGCGCGACCGGCCGAGACGTCCAATCAAGGAGAGCATGTGGAAGACCAGAAGCGGCAGGACCAGGCGAGCGCCGAGGTTCAGGCGCGCATCCGGACCAGCTTCGAACGCCAGGGGCTGATGGGTCATCTCGGTGCGCGCATCGCGCACATCGCACCGGGGCGCGTGCACATCGTGCTGCCCGGCCGGCCCGAAGTGACCCAGCAGAACGGCTACTTCCACGCCGGCGCCACCAGTGCCATCGCCGACAGCGCGGGCGGCTACGCGGCGTTCACGCTGTTCCCCGAGGACACCTCGGTGCTCACCGTGGAGTACAAGATCAATCTCCTGGCGCCGGCCGTGGGCGACCACATCGAGGCCGTGGGAACGGTCCTGAAGTCCGGCCGCACGCTGACCGTCTGCCGACTGGAGGTCTTCGGCGTCCGGGGCGGAGAGCGGTCGCTCGTTGCCACCGGCCAGCAGACGCTGATCTGCGTGAACGCACGACCCGAATGAGCTCCACCTCGGCCACTGGGCGATCCGGGCGCTCATCGTCGAAGTGTGCTGCCAGACAGCCGAGTTGAGCGCACGGGCAAGGCCCGCTGGGGCAGCCCGGACAGCACCCGGGCCGAGCGAGCGCGCCGACCGCGCCCAGCCGTGCGAGCGGTTCACCCCGGCTCGGCGACCCGCGATCACATCAGCCCGATGATGTGATCTACGACACGCCGTCAGGCTGGTGTCCGGCCCCGCGGCAGGCCTCGCTCCGGAGCTGGTGCGTGCAGCGACGAGGCGTACGGCCCCGGGCGACGGCCCCCTCTGCAACGCCGTCCGGCCACGGCCTCAGGGCACGCGCCACACCGCTGCGGACGGCCCTCCCGACGTCCCCCCTCGTGCTCAACGGGACGCGTTGTCCGCGGGTGGCGCTAGGTTTCCGACATCACCGCGGGCGGGGTGTCCGGACCCCCGGTCAGCTGCGGTGTTTCTGACGACTTGTAGAGCACGAGGTGGGGCCGTTATGGGTTGGCTGGCGGCGGGTGACGGGTACGAGGTCGCCCTGGTCGAGGGCAGGGTGACGGCGCGTTCGACGGCCGGGCGCTCCGCCGGCAGGCAGTTGAAGTCGCTGCCGAAGGCGGTGCGGGAGCACCCCGAGACGGACCGGCTGCGCCGGTTCGCCACCTGGCTGGAGCGCCATGCCGCGTCCTGCCGGGAGCAGGTGGACGCCTGGATGGTGTCCTCGCTGCCGGTGCCGACGGGCCTGCTGGCCCGGGTGTGGCCGGACGAGGCGTGGCAGGCGGCGCTGCGCGACGTGGTGGTCGTCGGCGAGGACGAGGACGAGGTGGGTTTCCTGCGTGACGCGACCGCCGACGGCGAGCTGCGGCTCGTGAACCTGGACGGCGAGACGATCCGCATCTCCCCCGCCACGGTGACCCTGCCGCACCCCGTGCTGCTTGAGGACCTGGACGACCTGCGGGAGTTCGCCGCCGAGCTCGGCGTCGTCCAGGGCGTGGACCAGATCCACCGGCCGACCTGGCACAAGCCGGCCGACCTGCCGGAGAAGGCCACCGAGATCAAGGACTTCGCCGGCGGACGGTTCCCCTCGCGGTTCGGTCTGGCCGCCCGCGCCGCCTCGCTCGGCTACCGGGTCTCCGGCGGCTATGCGACGGCCCGGGTGCTGGACGGCGAGCGGACGGTCGAGCCCGCGGTGTGGATCGGCGAGCCGTACTGGGGCGGCGACTCGGAGACCGGCTCGCTGTGCTGGCGGGACACCGACGGCCGGGTGCTGACCCTGGGCGGGGTCGGCCCGGTCGCCTGGTCGGAGGGGATGCGCATGGCCGCCGCGCTGTACGCCGGCCGCACGGTCGAGGAGGGGAAGAACGCATGAGCGAGCGCAAGGACACGGGGGCGAGGACGGCGATGACCGAGGACCGGGCCACGGAGCTGCTGCAGGCAGGTGCCGTGCTGCCGCCGGGCACGCGGGGTGCGGGCGAGCGGGCCGTCCCGCTGACCGCGCGCAGCTACCGCCACCCCGGCCTGGACGGGCGGGTCGTGGTGCGCCTGGTGCCCGCCGAACTGGGTGCCGCGGAGGACCAGGCGGCCGGCTTCCTCGGCCTGGTGCCGAACGCCGAGCCGGTCCCGGTCGGCCTCGGCCTGCGCCAGGCCCTGGGCTTCCCGGAGTGGGTGCTGGCGCACCACCCGGAGGACGGCCACCACGCGCTGGGCATCGTGCCCGAGCTGGAGCGGGTCGCCCGGCAGGCCGCCTCGAAGCCGAAGGCCGCGCTGGAGTCCTACCAGGCGATCGCCGAGCGGCTGGCCGCCGCCGTGCCGCACTTCCTGCCGACCTTCTACGAGCAGGCCGGCCGGGTGTTCCTCGGCGTCGAGAACGCCCAGTTCGCCGCGCAGATGTTCACCAGGGCCCGCAAGGCCGAGGCCCAGCACGGCCTCGTCCTGGACGAACAGCGCCTGGACGCGGTCTTCCTGGAGTTCGCGCTGGCCGGCGCACTGCCCGTCAAGGTGCTGTCCGGGTACGCCAAGGAACTGAGCGCCCGGGTGCCGGCCGCCGAGGCCTTCGACCGCTTCCGGCGGCTGTGCGTGCGCCGCACCGCGGGCGGCCTGGAGCCGTCCGCCGTGATGGCCACCGACCTGCGCCGACTGGCGCGCGCCGCCGGCGCCGACCCGGAGGCGGCCGAGGGCGAGTACCTCGCCGAACTCCTCACGCTACCCGCCACCCTGCGCGCCGCTGCCGGCTGGTGGCAGCGCCACCGCGAGGCCCTGGTGGCGCTGGCCCGGCGCGACCCGGCCGCGCGCGGGCGCCTCCTCGACCTGATGCCCTCCTCGTACGACGCCGACCTGCCGGCCTTCTGGGTGGAGGTGCTGGAGGAGTCCGGGGCTGCCGCGGGCCTGCGGGACGACTCGCTGCCGCAGGAGGAGCGCCCCGCCGACGGCACCGCCGGCTGGTTCGACCGCTTCCTTGCCTGGCGCGGCAACCGCTGGGGCGCCCGTGCCCGCATCCCCGCGCTCCCTCCGCTCGTCGAGCGGATGGCGGAGCAGCTGCGCGTCGAGCACGAGGCGGCGGGCACCGCGGTGCGGTTCACCGAGGCCGACGTCGACCTGCTGGACCAGCTGCTCGCCCTCGACGTGCCGGTCGCCGACCCGGACCCGAACTCCGCCCTGCGGCTGGAGCAGTGGGCACAGGAGGAGGAGCGGCGCGACCTGGTCGCGCTGGAGGCCGATCCGCGGTTCCGTCCCGCGTTCAGGCAGGGCGCGCACCGGCTCTCCAACGACCTCGCGGGGCGGCACGCCCTCGGGGTGCTGGCCCGCTCGCCCGGTGGCCGGCCGATGCTCGCCGAGTGGATGGCCGAGGTCGCCCGCCGGCCCCTGGCCGCCGGCCTGCCCGAGTGCATGGGCTCGTTCCACACGCTGAGCTGGCTGCCCGGCGAGGTCCTGGTGCTCGCCGAGGAGGAGGTCCGTGCCGCGGCCGCCACCGACGTGGCGCAGCTGATGGCGCGCACCCTGCGGGCCGGCCTGCTCGACGAGCTGTCCTGGCCGGCCTGGGAGGAGGCGGCCGCCGACCTCGTCCCCCGCAAGGACGTCGACGAGATCGTCGTCGCGGACGCCTGGCCGCACCTGATCGCGGCCGGCCCCTCGCAGGCCCGCGTGCTCGGCGCCGACGGCACCGTACTCACCCACGACCTGCGGATACCCGCCGACGACGCGATCGAGGTCGGCTTCCACCACGTGGACGGCGCGCTGCTGGTCCAGTGGAAGTCGCGGGCGAACAACCACCGGTTCCTCGGCTACTGGCACACCGCCGCCGACCAGGTGTTCACCATGCCGGAGGGCACCGCCCGCCGTAGCACCCGCACCACCTGGCTCGGCACCATGACCACCCACAGCCTGCCGCTGCCCGGCGGCGGCTGCACGGGCGGCCACGGCGTCGTGCACGCCGGGGACACCGCCCTGCCCGCCGAGCGCACCGTCCTCGGTGACGGCCGGTCCTTCTGGGTGTGGGCCGACCCGGGCGGGGACGACCCGTACACCTGGATGGAGTACGACCCGGCGACCGGCACGGTCGGCCGCCCGTCCGTGCCCGCCTTCCTCGCCGACGCCCTGCGCGACGCCCCGGCCGGCAGCGTGCTCGGCGACGGCTGGGTGATGCCGGCTCCGACCGCGCAGCCCTCCCCCGCCGGCGGGCCGGCCGACGGCCTGCTCGGCTGGCGCACCGTCATCCTCCCGGACGGGTCGAAGCGCGGCGAGGACCTCGCCGGACGCAGCGTCACCGTGCCCGCCCACCAGAACAGCCCGCTGCGGATCGTGGACTTCCCCGGCGCAGACCGGCCGGTGGCCGTCGTCGAGGACGGTACCTACGGCATCCGGCTGGTCGACGCCGACGGCGTGACCACCACCACCGCCCGTACGGACGACGCCCCCGGCGCGTTCGCCGAGGGCACCTTGATCCTGCCGCCGCTGCGCTACTGGCACCATCTGCAGCCGCGCGACCCGCAGGGCTCGGCTGCTCTGCGGCGCCTGGACGACCTGACGGCCACGGCGCTGCTCAAGGCCGCCGCCGAGGCCGACCCGCAGCGCCCCGAGGAGCTGACCGCGGTGATCCGGGCGCTGCTGCCGGAGGTCACCGCCGACGCCCTGGTGGCCGGCGTCGCCGGCGTGGTGCGCTTCGCGCTGGGCCCGCAGCAGCGCCTGACCGCCATCTCCGACCTGCTGGAGCTGGAGCTCTCCGGCGGCGCGGCCCCGGTCGAGGAGTCCCCCGGCCCCGGCGACCTCGAGCTCAACCCGGCGCTCAGCGGCCTCGGCTTCGTCTCCTCCTGGTACAACGCGCAGCAGAGCCGCTTCGCCGCCGATCAGCTGCGCTTCCTCGCCCGCGCGGCCGGCCCCGACGCCGGAGCCGCGCTGCCGGGCACGGTGCACCTGGACGGCACCGCGCTCCCGTACGAGCGCATCTCGTGGCAGCTGCTGCCCGCGCTGCCCGACGCGGTGGCGCTGCGCGCCGTGTCGGCCACCGCCGTGCCCGAGGACCGGTCCGCCCTGCGCGGCCTGTTCGAGGTGCTCGCCGGGCTCGGGCTCACCACCACGGCGGGCACGGCACATTGGCGCAGCGTCCGGCTGCACGTGGAGGGCCACCGTCTCGCCGACCGCGACGGCTTCATCCGGCACGGCGCCCACGACATGCTGCTGCCGCTCGGCGGCGGCGCGTTCCTGCTCTTCGTCGACGGGGAGGTGGCGAGCAACGGCGACACCGAGTCCACCGTGCTCTTCCACGACCCGGCCGGGGAGTTCGCGGTGCCGGCGCCGTACACGCTGCTGTCCTGCGCGCCGCTCGCCGGCGCCGCGCCCGACGACCGGGCGGCCGCCCTGCTGGCGTACGCGGCCGAGCGCGAGCCGGCGCCGTGGTTCCCGGAGGCGGCCGCGCGCTTCGCCGAACTCACCGGTGTCACCGGCACCATGGCCGCCCTGGTGGTGGCCGGCATGCCGCGCGTCGGCGAGTGGCAGCGCAACTTCCTGCCGTCCGAGACCCGGGCGCTGCTCGGGCTCAAGGTCGCGGACGCAGCCGTGGCCCGGGACGAACTGCGCGCCATCGGCGCCGACACCTGCCGGGAGCTGCTCGCCGCCCTGGTGCCGGCCGACCCGGCGCTGTTGTGGAGCGAGGGCCCGGACGTGGCCGCGGCCGCGCGGGTGTGGAACGAGCGGGTGGGCCGCCGGATCGCCGTCCCGGAGGCACTGCTGGGCGAGGCCGTCCGTGCAGTGCGCACCGACTGGCCCGCGCGCCGGGCGCTGTCCGCGGTGCTGGACCCGGCCGCGGCCGGGGAGCTGACGGAGGACCTGTCCTGGACGGTCCGCGGCGACCGGGTGGTGCCGGTCGAGGAGCGCACCGGCTTCACCGCGGCCACCCTGGTCGGCGCGGTGGCGATGAGCGGATGGCTGGCCCACCGGCTGCCCGCCGGGGACCCGCTGCGGGCCTCGCTGCCCGCCGCGCTGGCCGCCGTCCGCGCCCGGCTCGCCAATCCCGGCCTGATGCTCGACCTGGGCCGCTACGTCAGTCTGCCGCACTTCCGCAAGGTCGCCGGCGCGCCGACCGAGGTCGGCGAGGGCTACGAGCGGTACGGCGCGGTCGTCATGGCCACCCACGACAACCAGCCCGCCCCCGGCATCCGCACGGCCCTGCTGGACGCGGCCGGCGAGGACCCGTACCTGCCCGCGCTGCGGGAGAACGCCACGGAGCCCTTCCCTGCCGAGGCAGCCCTCAGGGCGGTCCGGTCTCCCGGCTTCGAGGCGCTGCTCGGCGACCCGGGCGAGCCGGTCGCCGGTGAGCGGGGACCGGACGGCACCTGGTGGCCGCAGGACCCGTCCCGTTCGGTGCCCGACCTGGTCGCGGCCGTCTCGATGGGGGTACCCCCGGCCGAAGGCTGGGGGAGGCACGGGCTCGGAGCGGATGCCGCCGCGCTGTACCTGATGCTGCTGGCCATGCCCGACCCGACCGACCGCAACACCGCCCGCTGGACGGGGTGGCGGCCGGCCCGGCTCAAGGCCGCCCGGGCCGAGCTGGCGGCGACCGACCTGGTCGTGCAGGCCTCACGCACCCGCGCCGGACGGACGCTGTTCCTGCCCGGCGGCTGGACGGAGCAGCGCAGCCCGCACCTGCCGCTGGAGACCTGGAAGCTCCCGCTGCTCGGCGGCGGCAGCACCGCGCTGGGCGTGCTGCTGCCCGCCGAACCCGCGGCCGAGCTGTACCGGCGGGCCTGGCAGCGCCTGCTCGACGGCGACCTGCCGCGCTTCGAGGAGCTGAAGGCGCCCAAGGCCCGCCGGGGCCGACGCCGCTGACGCAGCATCCGGCGGGGGTGCGGCGCCGCCGCACCCCCGCCCCCATCCACCCGCTACCGATGGACCGAAGGACCGACACCATGACCCCGACGACCGATCAGGCGGCCCCGCAGGCCCGGCAGATCCTGCCGGCCGAGGAGCACCACGCCCTTGAACTCGCCTTCCTTGCCGCGCACGACGAGGGCCCGCGTCCCCCCGGCTGGGCCCTGACTCCGAGCGCGGTGGTGACCTTCGTGTGCGGCAGCGACGGCCAGGCGCTCACCCTGCCGCCCAAGCGCCGCAAGGACGGTGCGCTGCCCGCCAAGCTGGTCGTCGCGCCGAAGTTCGTCGGCGAACGCGCCCTGGTGGAGCGCTGCGTGGTCACCCTGGCCGGCGAACGCGGCCTGCTGCTGGTCGGCGAGCCGGGCACCGCCAAGTCGATGCTCTCCGAGCTGCTCTCGGCCGCGGTGAGCGGCACCAGCGCGCTCACCGTCCAGGGCACCGCCGGCACCACCGAGGACGCCTTCCGCTACGGCTGGAACTACGCGCTGCTGCTGGCCCAGGGCCCCACGCCGCAGGCACTGGTCGCCTCGCCGGTGATGACCGCGATGCGCACCGGCAGGGTCGCCCGGATCGAGGAGGTCACCCGCTGCCTGCCAGAGGTGCAGGACGCGCTGGTGTCGATCCTCTCCGACCGGCGGGTGAGCGTGCCCGAGCTCGCCGGCACCCCGGAGGCCACGGTCTCCGCCGTGCCCGGCTTCACCGTGATCGCCACCGCGAACCTGCGCGACCGCGGCGTCTCGGAGATGTCCGCCGCCCTCAAGCGGCGCTTCAACTTCGAGACGGTCCACCCGATCGCCGACGCCGACGCCGAGACGGAGCTCGTCCGCACCCGGGCCATCGCCGCCGTGCAGCGCGCCGGGGCCACCTTCGGCGTCGACGACGCCGTGCTCGACGTCCTGGTCACCGTCTTCCGCGACCTGCGCACCGGCCGCTCCGCCGAGGGCTGGGACATCGAGCGCCCCGGCACGGTGATGTCCACCGCCGAGGCCGTCCACGTCGCCGCCTCGCTCGGCCTGGCCCGCGCCTACCTGCCCGGTGACGACGTCCTCGACCTTGTCCCCGGTCATCTGCTGGGCGCCGTCCGCAAGGACGACCCGGCCGACCACGGCCGCCTGCTCGGCTACTGGGACGGGCCGGTGCGCCGCCGCGCAGAGGACGGCTCCGCCGTGTGGCGCCGTCTGTGGGACCTCCGGGAGAACCTGCGGTGACCGACCCCCGTACCTCCCCGGACACCGCCGACCCTCGCGCGGCGGTGGAGGCGCTCGCCACCTGTGCACGGCCGTACCTGATCGGCGTCCGGCACCACAGCCCGGCCCTGGCCGCGGTGGTGCCGGCGCTGCTGGACAAGGCCGACCCGCAGGTGGTCTGCGTGGAGCTGCCGACCGACTTCCAACCCTGGCTCCCCCACCTCGCCGACCCCGGCACCGTCGCCCCGGTCGCCCTCGCCGGGGCGGACGAGGGCGGGCGGCTCGGCTTCTACCCGTTCGCCGACTTCTCGCCCGAGCTCGCCGCGATCCGCTGGGCCCGCGAGCACGGCGTCGAGGTGCTCTGCTGCGACCTGCCGCTGGCCGACAAGGGCTGGGCGGTGACCGGCTCGGACTCCGCTCCGGGTGGGCGCTCCGCCGGCACCGCGTACGCGGACGCCCTGGAGGCCGCAGGCACCGGCCGTGACGGCGACGACCTGTGGGACCGCTCCGTCGAGGTGCGGGCACCCGGCAGCGAGCCTGAGGCCGTGCGGCGCGCCGCGCTGGCCGTCGGCTGGGCGCTGCGCCGGGACGCTGCCGGGCGCGGCGGCGTCCCGGCCGACGACCTCGCCCGGGAGGCGCACATGCGCCGGGTGATCACCGGGGCGGCGGTCGGCGGGCGCCGGGTCGCCGCGGTCGTCGGTGCCTTCCACGGGCCCGCGCTCATCGCCGCCGACGAGCCGGTTGACGCCCCGTCCGCCGATCCGGCCCCCGCCGACGGCGGGCCGGTGACCTCGCTCGTCCCGTACACCTTCGACCTGCTCGACGCCCGATCCGGCTACCCGGCGGGCATTCGCGACCCGCGGTGGCAGCAGGCCGTGCTCACCGCGCAGGGCGACCCGCAGCAGGTCCACGGGGCCGCCGCCCGCGCGATCACCGACGTGTGCCGCGAGCTGCGCAAGGCCGGGCACCCGGCCGGCACCGGCGAGGCCGCCGAGACGCTGCGGCTTGCCTGCGACCTCGCCCGGCTGCGCGGCCTGCCGGCCCCAGGTCGCGGCGAACTCCTGGAGGCGGTGACGGCCGTGCTCGGCCAGGGCGAACCGCTCGGCCGCGGCCGGGCGCTCGCCAAGGCCCTGGAGACCGTGCTGGTCGGGACCGACCGCGGCCGGCTCGCCCCCGGCACCCCGCGCTCCGGCCTCGGCCCGTCCGTGGAGGCGGAACTCACCGCCCTGCGCCTGCCCTGCCCGGAGGACCCCGACTCCCGCGAGCTGCGGCTCGACCCACTGCGCTCGGCACTGGACGGGCGCCGCGAGGTGCTGCTGCAGCGGCTCGACGTCTGCGGCATCGGCTACGGCAAGGCGTTGGAGGTGTCCGGCACCGGTGACGCCTCCGCGCTGACCACCCGCTGGCGGATGCATTGGACACCGTCCTCCGCCGCCCGGCTCGACCTGGCCGGCATGCGCGGCGTCACCGCCGAGCTCGCCGCCACCGGCACCCTGCGGGAGACCGCGCGCCGTCAGGCCGCGGAAGGCGGGCCGACCTGCGGGCAGCTGCTGGACGGGCTGCGCGCCGCCGCCCGCTGCGACCTGCCTGCCTTGGTGGCCGAGCGGCTGGCGGAGGCCGACCAGCTGCTGCCGGCCTCCGCGACCCTGCCCGAACTCCTCGACGCGCTGGACCTGTTGGAGGCGCTGCGGCTCTCCCACCTGCCCGGCACCACCGAGCGGAGCCGGGCGCAGGCCGCCGACCTGGCCGCCACCCTGCTGGACGCGGCCGTCCGCGGCCTGCCCGGCCTGGCCGGCAGTGAGGACCCGGCGGACGCCGCCGCCCTGGTCGCCCTCGCCGCCCGGGCCGGCGACCACCGGCTCGGCCTTCGCCTGGACGACGCGCTCGACACGCTCGCGCGGACGGGCTCACCGCTCGTCCAGGGCGCCGCCCTCGCCTCCCGCGTCCTGCTCGACCTGGACGCCGCCGGCCACCTCGGCGCCCGCGCCGCGGGCTGGGTCGACGCGGCCGCCGACCCCGAGGGCCGGCGCCGGCTCGCCCGGCTGCTGACCGGGCTGCTGACGGCCGGCGGCCCACTGCTGCAGTACGCGCCCGACGCCCTCGGCCCGCTGCTGGGGCGGATCGACGTGCTGGCCGACCGCGCCTTCCTGGAGCGGCTTCCCGCGCTGCGGGCCGGCTTCAACGCGCTCAGTCCCGCAGGGCGCGGCCGACTGCTGGACACCGTCACCGAGCGGCTCGGCGAGCGCCCCGACCTGACGCTTGCAGCGCCGGCCGAGCTGATCGCTCTGTGGACGGCCGCGGACACCGCCGCGGCCGAGGCCCTCATCGCCCTCGGCCTGCCGGGCGCACCCGCAAAGGCCGAGGCCGAGCCGCCGGCAGCCGAACCCGGAGCCGCACCTGCGGCGGACGGGCCCGCCGCGGGCACCGCCGTGCCCGAGGACCGGTTCTCCCCCGCCGACCGCTGGCGGCTCCTGCTCGGCCGCGAACCGGAGCGCCTGCCCGAGAACGCCCGCCGCTACGCGCACGCCCTGGACGAGCTCTACGGCACGGGCCGCGGCGAGGGTGCCGCCGACCTCGGCGGCACGTCCGGCAACGGCGGCGGCCGGGAGGCGTCCTTCCCGACCGCCCGCGAGTGGTCGCAGGAGCTCGAGGCACTCTTCGGCACAGAGGTCCGCGAGGAGGTACTCGCCGCGGCCGCCGACTCGGGCCGCACCGATGTGCTGGCCGAGCTCGACCCGAGCTCCGTCCGCCCCTCGATGGAGCTGCTGACCTCGGTGCTCAACCTGGCCGGCGGCATGCCCGAGCACCAGCTCAACCGGCTGCGCCCGCTGGTGCGCCGCCTGGTCGACGAACTCTCCCGCGAGCTCGCCACCAGGCTGCGCCCCGCCCTGACCGGCCTGGCCACCCCGCGGCCGACCCGGCGCCCGGGCGGCCGGATCGACCTGCCGCGCACGCTGCGGGCCAACCTGGCCCACACCCGACGGCTGGCGGACGGCCGCACGGTCGTCGTGCCGGAGCAGCCGGTGTTCAGCACCCGCTCCCGGAGGGAGGCCGACTGGCGGCTGATCCTGGTGGTCGACGTCTCCGGGTCGATGGAGGCCTCGGTCATCTGGTCCGCCCTCACCGCGGCGGTGCTGGGCGGCGTGCCGACCCTCTCCACCCACTTCCTGGCCTTCTCCACCCAGGTCGCCGACCTCACCGACCGGGTCTCCGACCCGCTGTCGCTGCTGCTGGAGGTCCGGGTCGGCGGTGGCACCCACATCGCCGCCGCGCTCGCCCACGCCCGCTCGCTGGTCACGGTGCCCAGCCGCACCCTCGTCGTGGTCGTCAGCGACTTCGAGGAGGGCTATCCGCTGGGCGGCCTTCTCGGCGAGGTCCGAGCGCTGGCCTCGTCCGGGGTGCACCTGATGGGCTGCGCGGCGCTGGACGACACCGGTACCCCGCGCTACTCGGTGCCGGTGTCCCGGCAGCTCGTCGCGGCCGGCATGCCGGTGGCCGCCCTCAGTCCCCTCGCCCTCGCCCGCTGGGTCGGCGACCGCCTCCGCGGAGACACCCCATGACCGGAGAACAGGCGATGACCGCTGCCGACCAGCTCCAACTGCCCGCCGTCGCACCAGAGGTGCTGGCGGCTGCGGTGGAGTCCCTGACGTCCCGTCTGCGCAAGAAGCTCGACTCGGCGATCGAGCAGTACGCCGCGCTGCCCGTCACCCCGGCACCGGAGGGCCCGGGTGCCGCCGTCCGCTGCGGGGAGGACGCCCTGGTCACCCTGGTGCCCGGCCCCGCCGGCACGGTCACCGCGGAGTGGCAGGCGCAGTGCAGCTGCCTGCTCGCGCCGCGCTGCCTGCACCGGGCGGCGGTGCTCGGCTGCTGCCCGATCGCCGACCCGCCCGCCACCGGCGTGGCGTCCGCCCCCGAGCCGGAGGCACCGGGCGGCGCGGACGAGGTCGCCGAGGTCGCGCCTGCGGCCGGGGCCGACGCCGGGGCCGACGATGCGGGGTCCGCGGCTGCGGAGCCGTCCGCCGTCGAGCCGACGCCCGCCCGGGCCAAGGCCGCCGCCGACCTGTGGGCGGCGGCTGCGGCAATCCTCGCTGCAGGCGTGCCCGCAGCCGGGGCCGTCCCGCAGGCCGAGCTGCTGCGCGCCGCCCACACCGCGCGGCTGGCCGACCTCCACCGGGCGGAGGCCGCCGCGCTGCGAGTGGTCCGCAGCCTGCGCAGCGCCCGCGCCCGCCACAGCAGCCATCGCACCGCCGACCTGGCCGCAGCACTGCGCGAACTCCTGCTCACCACCGCCCTGCTGCGCTCCGGCCCGGCCGACCAGGCGCTGCTCGGGACCGCGCGCCGCGCCTACAAGCCGGGCGGCGCGCTGCGGGTGCACGGGGTGTGCCGCGAGCCGGTGCTGACCGCCACCGGGTACGGCGGTGTGGTGACCCATCTGGTCACCGAGGACGGCCGGTGGGTGTCGGTCGCCGACGTCAAGCCCGGCGGGCCGGCACGCGCCCGCGCCGCCGGCACCGCCCCCGTCTCGGTAGGCGCGGCGGCTCTGGACCACGCGCAGCTGTCCCGGGGCGGTCTGCTGATCTCGGGCGCGACCGTCTCGGCGGACGGCCGGCTGGGTTCCGGCCGTGGTGTGCGGGCCACCGCGGCAGCGGGGCTGGACTGGGGATCGGGCCCGCTGGGAGCGCTGTTCTGCCGCCCGCTGGCCGAGGCCGCGGCCGAGCGGCTCGCCGACGGCCCGCTCGCCGATCCGGAGCAGACCGAGCGACTGCGCCGACCGGTCGGCTGCGAGCTGGTCGTCCTCGGGGCCGCCGCCGACAGCGTGCTCACTCGCGAGCTCGACCCGGCGACGGGGGCTGCGCACGGCCCGCTGATCCGACTGGTTGCGGCCAACCGCCACCCGGACCTGGCGCACACCGCCAACCTTGCGCGGCTCGCCGGCCATCCGGGCCTGCGGGTACGGGTGCTCGGCCGGATCGACCCCGACCGGGCCGCCACCCTGCGCCCGCTGGCGGTCGCGCCGGTGCCGGGGGCGGAGGCCACACTCCGGCTGCCGCCGGAGTGGCGCGGCCGCGCGGATCTCGGCTACGACCTGCTCCAGGGCGGGCACTTCCCCTCTGCGGAAGAGTGCGAACGGGTGGGGCCGGTGGTCGCGGTGGGGCCCGACCCGCTGAGCGACTCCCCCCTGTGGCGGGTCCGCCGGCAGGTGGACCTCGCGGTCGCCGGCGGCCGGCGCGCGGTCGCCGAGTCGGAGCGCAGCGGCGGCGCCCGTACCGATGGCGCAGCTCTTCGGCGCACCGGTTTCCACACCGCCGCCGAGCTCACGACCGCCCTCGCGACGGAGGCCGACCGGCGGCAGCGTGACGTGTTCGGACGGCTCGGCGACCCGGACAGTGACCGGTACGCCGAGCGCTGGCTCGCGACCGCCGTCCACCTCACGGCCGCCGAACGGGAACTCGTCCGTGCTACCTGGCACACCCACGGAACCACGACCGACTGACCGTCAGCGGGCGGCGCCCCGGCCCCAGGGCGCCGCCCGCTGACGGCAGGCGTACGGGGGTCAGCGCCGAGCAGTCACCGGCACGGGCGCAGCGGGCGCCCGGGCGCCTTCGCGCAGCCACGCGGGGCGCAGGCGCCCTACACCGGGCCGAGCAGCAGGTTCCAGAGGAGTGCCACGCCCAGCGCGGTGATGCCGGCACCGACCAGCACGCTCCCGGCACCCCGGACCAGGTTGTCCACCTCGAACGCGCCCAGCACGCCGAAGCAGAGGACGAGGCCGCGCCCTACCTCCAGCAGGCCGAGCACGACCAGTGCAAGGCCGGCGGCGATGATCTCCCAGTGGCCCTGGAACGCATCCTGGAACCTGCCGTGGTGCCGGCCCGCGAGCAGGTAACCGACGGGCGTGAGGACGCAGGCTGCGAGTGCGGCGATGCCGGAGGACACGATCAGGCGTTGAATCATCGGAACGTCCCGCCTTCGATGGGGAACCGGGAGAGGCGCTGCCTCGTCGCACGGATCCGCTCGCCGTCCCACCCCTCGCGCCGGGCGATGTGGGCGAACAGTTCGCGCAACCGGTTGACCTGGCGCAGCATGATCCGCTCGTCGATCGCGGCCTGCCGGCGGAGCGGGAGGACGAGCGCGGACTGGGTCAGCAGAGCGGTGGCCAGGCCGAGCGCGGCGACCGTCAGGGAGACCACGATCCATGTGCCTTCCCCGCTCCTGGGCCCGCCGGCGCCGAGCAGCGCCGCGGCGACGGCCACAAGCGCCACGGCACCGCCCACGACCTGCGCGCGCCTCGCCGCACGCACGCGGGCGCGCGCCCGGCGGACGACGGACAGCCGGGCCTCGGCCTCGGCGAGGACACGCTCGAAGGCGTCACCGCTGTCAATGGCCGCCATTTGGCGCTCCCCTGTCTCTGGCGGCCAGGAATCCCTGCAGGGAGTCACTGAAGTACGTTCGGAGAACCCCGAGTTGCTCATCATCCAGCTGGAAGAGCTGCGTCGGCAGCCCCGGCAGGAACTGATGACGGATCAACCGTGAACTCATGGGGAGCACGGCGATATCGATGGAGGTCTCGTCCGCCAGATCGCGCAGCTGGGTGCAGAATTCCGACTCGTTGCCGGTCTCACCGGGAATGTAGTGGTCACGGGCCTGATCGATGCGGTCCCAGTACAGGTCGCACTTGGAAACCGCGACGATCATCCACCGCAGGCGCTTGGCGGCACGCTTCTCGATGATCCGCTCGCACAGGTCCCGGAAGTCGTCGGCCTCCTTGCGGAGGTGCCAGGCGCGCACCGACTCCCGGTCGACGTCCGGGTGCTCCCTGCGCAGCGCTTCCTCGATGTCCCGCTGTCCGCTGCGCTGCCAGGTCCTGTTGTGGCCCCAGCACACGACGTGGATGATCCCGTGCGGTGACGCCGTTCCGCCCATGGTGGCGGCCAGAGCGCGTTCACGCTCCTCCGACGCCTGCCCGGGGATCACCACGACCGAAGCCTGCGAGCGCCGGGAGCCGGAGCGGAAGGCCGTACGGTGCTTCTCGCTGTCCGGGCTGCGGCGGCTGTCCCTGTCGCCGGTTCTGATCGCCTGGGTCAGGGCATCATAGAGCACGGACTTCCCTGCGCCGGGCTCGCCGGTGATGGCCACCGGGTTCACCGACAGGCCGAGGCGCCCTGCCCCCAGGGCGGCTCCCATGCCGGGAGAGGGGAGCGTGCCGTCCACCGCCTGGCGGATGCTCTCCCATCGGGAACGGATGCTGGTCCAGTTGTCGGACATCCGTGGCCCATCCCCTTTGATCAGCAGCACGTGCGGCCCATGCTAGCGGCTCTTACGGCCGTATGGGGTAGGAGAGTTGACTTCGTAGCCGGGTGGTGGCGCACGCCCGGCACTTCGCCCATCCCCCACGATTAGGAGGCGGTGCCGGTGGCAGTACGCCATCGAGCTGAGGGAGGTTCCGGCCCAGGGGGACAAGAGCCGCGAGTTCGGGGGAATCAGCTCCAAGCACTCCATTCCGGCCAGGTGGGCGTCTGGGACCTGCCGCCGGACCCGGCCCTCGTCGCCGACGCCAGGAGACTGGCCGCCGAACAGCTCGCCACGTGGGGGCTGACGGAGGAGGCCGTCTTCGTCACCGAACTGGTCGTCAGCGAGCTGGTCACCAACGCCATCCGCTACGGATCCACACCCATCCAGCTCCGGCTGATCTATGACCACACGCTCATCTGCGAGGTGTCCGACGGCGACTCCACCTCGCCCCACCTGCGCCGGGCCCGGATCTTCGACGAGGGCGGCCGCGTCTGCTCCTGGTCGCTCAGCTCACCGACCGCTGGGGCACCCGGCACACCGCGACCGGCAAGACCATCTGGGCCGAGCAGACGCCCGGCCGTTAGCCGACGGCGCCGGTGTCGCGGACGCTCCGCACCTCTGCGGTCAGGGCTGGTCGTACCAGGCGAATGCTGCGATCCGCCAGCCATCCGAGGTACGGACGAACTGGATGGTTTTGGTCCCGCCTCCCTCGAACGGCTCGCCGTTCAGGATCCCGGACTTGCGGTACTCACCGAACCGCGACGCGATATCGCCCGCGATATCGGTCCGTTCGGTGGTCTCCCACTCGGAGAACTCGACCAACCGACCGTCGCTCAGCAGCCGCTGGCGAGGCTCGATGAACTCGTCCACGGTGTAGACCGTGAACTCCGGGCCGGTCATGACGATCACGCCACCCGGAACAACCAGCCGGCGGATCCGGGCCACGTCGGCTGCCTTGCCGCCCCGGTTGTCGAAGGCGCCGAAGAACTCGGCGGTCAGCGCGTCAATCTCGATCTTGGACATGGCGCGACGGTAACACCGAAGGGGCGCCGGACACCGTCGGTCCCGGGAAACGGCGGTACATCGTCGAGCAGCGTCAGAACACCACCACCGAGCGCAGCACCTCGCCCTTGTGCATGCGGGCGAATGCCTCCTCGACGTCGCTGAGCGGGATGGTCTCGCTGACGAAGGCGTCCAGGTCCAGACGGCCCTGGAGGTAGAGGTCGATGAGCGTGGGGAAGTCCCGAGAGGGCAGACAGTCGCCGTACCAGGAGGACTTGAGCGATCCGCCGCGCCCGAAGACGTCCAGCAGTGGCAGTTCCAGCTTCATTTCCGGAGTCGGGACGCCCACCAGGACGACCGTTCCGGCCAGGTCGCGGGCGTAGAACGCCTGTCGGTACGTCTCCGGGCGGCCGACCGCGTCGATGACCACGTCGGCGCCGTGACCACCGGTCAGCGCTCGGATGGCCTCCACCGGGTCGGTGGAACGGGAGTTGACGGTGTGGGTGGCGCCGAGGCGTTCGGCGGTGGACAGCTTTCGGTCGTCGATGTCGACGGCGATGATGCGTGCTGCTCCGGCGAGGCGGGCACCGACGACGGCGGCGTTGCCGACGCCGCCGCAGCCGATCACGGCGACCGAGTCGCCGCGCCCGACACCGCCGGTGTTGACGGCGGCGCCCAGCCCGGCCATCACTCCACAGCCGAGCAGACCTGCGGCGGCCGGCGACGCCTTGGGGTCGACCTTGGTGCACTGCCCGGCAGCGACCAGGGTCTTCTCGGCGAAGGCTCCGATGCCGAGGGCGGGAGCGAGTTCGGTTCCGTCGAGAAGCGTCATCTTCTGCTCGGCGTTGTGGGTGTTGAAGCAGTACCAAGGGCGTCCACGTGAACAGGCGCGACACTGGCCGCAGACGGCACGCCAGTTGAGGATGACGAAGTCGCCCGGTGCCACCTCGTCCACGCCGTCGCCGACCGCCTCCACCACACCCGCCGCCTCGTGGCCCAGCAGGAACGGAAAGTCGTCGTTGATCCCGCCCTCCCGGTAGTGCAGGTCGGTGTGGCAGACACCGCACGCCTGGACCTTCACCACCGCCTCGCCCGGACCCGGGTCCGGCACCAGGATCGTCTCGACCCGGACCGGAGCGCCTTTAGCTCGGGCGACCACTCCTTGCACCTGCTGGGCCACGGAGGATCCTCTCTCTCGCGAAGGTCGTGAAGGTCGTGAAGGGTGGTCAATGCGTCGGGTTCGTACGCGACATCGCGTCGAGCAGCCAGTCGGCCAGGTACTGCGCGAACGAGCCGCGTACGAGCAGCCGGTAGCGCGGCTCGGCATCCACCTGGTCGAGCACCACGTTGACCTTGGAGACGAGGGTCTGCGCGCAGCGGCCCGGCACGAACGTCCGCGGATGCAGATCCAGGGCGCAGCCGGTCTCGAGCACGGTGCGGGCGCCGGGCCCGGACAGTTCGAGCGTGGTCCGGTTGGCGGAGACGTCCACCAGGGACGCGTGTTCGCCCTGCAGGGCGGTACGGATGTGCCCTTCGGTCTGCGGAGCACAGCCGTCCGGGCCGACGACGAGCCACTCGTCCGGGCTGAGCCACAGCAGCCGCAGGTCGCCTGACTCCGTGACGGAGACGGTGTTCGGCTCGGTCGGCAGCGCCGCGCCGAGCGCCTCGGCGACGCGGGCAGCGGCCTCGCTGCCAGGGCTGAGGCGGAGGTTGAGCTGGGTGAGGAAGGGGATCTCGCGCAGCCGGACGTCCCGGGTGGGTGTCTGCGAGGCGAGGTGGCCGAGCGGGCTGCGCCGGAGGCCGTCAACCGTCACGGCGGGCTCCCTTCGGGTCGTAGAGGACGGGTTCGGTGACGGTGGCGGCGACCACCCGGCCGTCGGGCAGTGGCGCGTACACCTTCTCCCCGATCCGCTCCCGGCCGCGCTCGACGAGGGCCAGCGCGAAGGTGCGCATCAGTGCGGCGCTGCGGTAACTGGAGGTGACGTGGCCGAGCATCGGGACCGGTGGATCCGTCAACGCAGTTTCGGACGCGACGAGTTGTGCACCCTCGGGAAGCAGCTCTGCAGGGTCCAGCGGGAGCAGTCCGACGAGGTGGCGGCGGTCGGCTCGGGCGGTGTCCGCCCGTCGGAAGGAGCGCTTGCCGATGAACTGCTTGTGCTTGGCGACGATCCAGTCCATGCCGAGGTCCTGCGGGGTGACGGTGCCGTCGGTGTCCTGGCCGACGATGGGGTAGCCCTTCTCGGCTCGTAGGACGTGCATCGTCTCGGTGCCGTAGGGGGTGATGCCCTGCGGCTCGCCGGCGGCGATCACCGCCTCCCAGAGTGCGAGGCCGTACCAGCTCGCCACGTTGATCTCGTAGGCGAGTTCGCCGGAGAAGGAGATGCGGCAGATCCGGGCCGGGACGCCGTTGGAGAGTACGGTCTGACGTGCCGTCATGAATGCGAAGGCCTCCTTGGACACGTCCAGGTCCGGTGCGAGGTGTGCCAGGACTGCCCGGGACTTGGGGCCGACCACCGCGACCGTGGCCCACTGCTCGGTCACCGACGTGCAGTGGACACGGAGTTCGGGCCACTCGGTCTGCAGCCACTCCTCCAGCCAGTCGAGCACGCCGGCGGCGTTGCCGGTGGTCGTGGTGAGGTAGTAGTGGTCGTCGGCGAGGCGTACGGTGACACCGTCGTCGAAGACCATGCCGTCAGGGCGGCACATGACGCCGTAACGCGCCGAGCCGACGGCCAGTTTGGCGAAGCCGTTGGTGTAGACGCGGTCGAGGAACACGCCTGCGTCGGGACCGATGACGTCGATCTTGCCGAGCGTGGATGCGTCCATGACGGCAACGCCCTCGCGGGCCGCCCGGCACTCGCGCAGCACAGCGGCGTCCAGGTCCTCGCCGGCGCGCGGGTAGTAGCGGGGCCGCTTCCACTGGCCGACGTTCTCGAAGGCCGCGCCGTGCTCGGCGTGCCAGGGGTGGATCGGCGTGGTGCGTACGGGGTCGAAGAGCTTGCCGCGTTCGCGTCCGGCCAGCAGGGCGAAGGAGACCGGGGTGTACGGGCCCCGGAAGGTCGTCGTGCCGACCTCGGCGGGTGAACTCGCGCCCAGCAGACGGGAGACGACCCCGATGGCGGCGGGTCCGGCGGCCTTGCCCTGGTCGTGGGCGGTGCCGATGGTGGTGTACCGCTTGATGTGCTCGACGGAGCGCATCCCCGCGCGGATCGCCCGGTGGACGTCCGCGACGGTGGCGTCGCGCTGCGAGTCCACGAAGTGGTCGTGCCAGGTCGCCGGTTCACCGTCCTCGGCGGGCACGATCCGGACCGGTCGCGGTGGGGCGGGCGGTGTGTCCCCGACGCTCGGCGGTACGGACGGGGCGGTGGCCGCGAAGCCGGCGAGCGTGGCGGCTGTCGCTCCGGCGTCGCAGCCCTCGCTCAGGCAGCCGGCAAGGTCGTAGGTGCCGCGCGCTGCACCGGCGACGCGGACATGCTGTGCGGCCTGCGCGGGGACGAAGGCTGCGATGGCCTCGTCGTAGCGCAGACTGCCCCGGGACTGGCTCCACAGGTGCACGGCGGGGCTCCAGCCGCCGGAGACGGCGAGCAGGTCGCAGGCCACCTCGCGTACCGGGCCGTGGAGTTGGTCGTCGGCGGTGAGTCCGGCGACG
Organism: Kitasatospora atroaurantiaca; assembly: GCF_007828955.1. NCBI lineage: Bacteria > Bacillati > Actinomycetota > Actinomycetes > Kitasatosporales > Streptomycetaceae > Kitasatospora > Kitasatospora atroaurantiaca. Next base: position 167,085 of record NZ_VIVR01000001.1, read on the forward strand.
CGGACCGAGGAGATCCGGGTGTCACCCGAGGTCGCGACGACGGCGGAGCCGGCCAGCACCTCGACCCCGGCCCGGAGCGCGGCCTCGGCCAGGGCGGCCGGCGGCTGCGGGCGGGTGTCGACGACTGCCGCCACCTCGACGCCGGCAGCGACCAGGTCGAGCGCGGTCGCGTAGGCGTGGTCGTTGGTGGTGAGGACGACCGCGCGGCGGCCGGGGAGCACGGCGTACCGGTTGAGGTAGCTGCGGACGGCGGCGGCGGACATCACGCCCGGGCGGTCGTTGCCCGCGAATACCATCGGGTGCTCGTGCGCGCCGGTCGCCAGGACGACCTGGCGGGCGCGGATGTGCCAGAGCCTCTGCCGGGACATGCCCGGGACGGGGTACGGGCCGAGGTGGACGGTACGACGTTCGGCGACCAGCAGGTAGTTCTGGTCGTGGTGGCCGATCGCCGTGGAGCGGCTGAGGATCCGCACCTCGGGCGCGGCGGCGAGCTCGGTGCGGACGGCTTCGACCCAGTCGAGCGCGGGTCGGCCGTCGATCTCCTCCCCGCCGCTGAGCAGGGCTCCGCCGAGCTCCGGCTGGTCGTCGACCAGCACGGTACGCGCTCCCGAGCGGCCGGACGCGAGTGCCGCCGCGAGTCCGGCCGGTCCGCCACCGATGACCACCACGTCGGCGTGGGTGTGCATCTTGTCGTGGACGGCCTCGTCGGGCGTGTCGTCGAGCCGGCCGAGGCCGGGCAGGGCTGTGGCCGACAGGCCGTCGTACAGCTCGACGGTGGTGGCGAGCAGCATGGGCTCGTCGACCTGGACCAGCGCGTGCGGCTCCTCGACACCGGCGGTGGCGATGCCGCGCGGGCGCTTGCGGTAGAGGCTCGGCGCGACCTCGATCACGCCGTTGGCGAGCAGCGCCGAGGCGAGGGTGTCGCCCCGGTAGCCGGTGTACGCGGTGCCGTCGAAGGTGAAGCCGAGCGGGGCGGTGCGGTCGATGCGCCCGCCGGCGGCGAGGCGGTGGGACTGGGTCATGCGATCACCGGCTCGGGCCGGCCGGCCGGATAGACGGCCAGGATCTCGTGGGTGACGGTGTGGCGGATCACGTTGAACCAGCGGCGGCACCCGGCCGCGTGCGACCAGCGCTCGGCGAACGGGCCCTTGGGGTTCTCGCGGACGAAGACGTACTCGGCCCACTCGGCGTCGGTCAGCGCCTCGGGGTCGGCCGGGTAGGCGACATGGGCCTGACCGCCGTAGTGGAACTCGGTCTCGTCGCGCTCGCCGCACCACGGGCAGGCGATGAGCAGCATGCGTCCTCCAGCTTCAGTGCGCTACGGCGGCGGCGCCGTGTTCGTCGATGAGGGCTCCGGTGGTGAACCGCTCCAGGGCGAAGGGCTCGTTCAGTGGGTGCGGCGTGCCGGTGGCGATGGTGTGGGCGTACACCCAGCCGGAGGCCGGGGTGGCCTTGAAACCGCCCGTCCCCCAACCGCAGTTGAGGTAGAGGCCGTCGATCGGCGTGGTGCCGATGATCGGAGAGGCGTCCGGGGTGACGTCGACGATCCCGCCCCAGGTGCGGAGGACGTGAGCGCGGGCGAAGATCGGGAACAGTTCGAGGGCCGCTGCCATCTGGTGCTCGATCTGGTGGAAGGAGCCGCGCTGCCCGTAGCCGTTGTACGAGTCGATGCCCGCGCCCATGACCAGTTCGCCCTTGTGCGCCTGGCTGACGTAGACGTGCACGTGATTGGACATGACGACGGTGGGGTGCACGGGCTGGAGCAGCTCGGAGACCAGGGCCTGGAGCGGGTGGCTCTGCAGGGGCAGTCGCAGGCCGAGCAGGTCCGCCAGGGTGCTGGTGTGCCCGGCGGCGGCGAGCGCAACCTGTCCGGCGCCGATCCGGCCCCGGGTGGTCTCCACGCCGACGACCCGGTCGCCGTCGCGGACGAAGCCGGTCACCTCGCAGTTCTGGATCAGGTCGACGCCGTACGCGTCGGCCTTGCGGGCGAGCGCCCACGCGACGTGGTCGTGCTTGGCGATGCCGGCACGGGGCTGCAGGGTCGCGCCCAGGACCGGGTGGCGTACGTCCGGTGAGGTGTTGACGATCGGGCAGAAGGCGCGGACCTCGTCCGGGTCGAGCCACTCGGCATCGACGCCGCCGAGGCGGTTGGCGTTGACCCGCCGGGTGCCCTCGCGGACGTCCTGCAGGGTGTGCGCCAGGTTGAGGACGCCGCGCTGGCTGAACAGGAAGTCGTACTCGAGCTCGTCCGGCAGTGTCTCCCACAGCTTGAGCGCGTGCTCGTAGATCGCGGCGCTCGCGTCGCACAGGTAGTTGGAGCGGATGATCGTGGTGTTGCGGGCCATGTTCCCGCCGGCCAGCCAACCGCGTTCGAGGACGGCCACGTTGGTGATGCCGTGGTTGCGGGCGAGGTAGTAGGCGGTGGCGAGTCCGTGGCCGCCGGCGCCGACGATGACGACGTCGTAGGCCGGCTTCGGGTCGGGAGTGCGCCACAACCAGTCGGGGTGTTCGGGAAGTTCGTGGGACATCGCACCAAGCCCCTCGACGGTGTCTCGGACTACGCACACTGTTGCGTCAGGAAGAACAGTCGTCAAGAGGGCCCGCGTGCGTCTTGACGCCGCCCGGCGCCGCCGGAACACTGTTGCGCCATCAGAAGTCAGTTTCAGATGAAGAAACTTGTCGTCGACTCAGCTGCTCGACACGTCCGGATTTTCAGTCCGTTGACCCGACCTCGCAGGATCGAAGCCCCGTTCACCAGCGCACCCGCCAGGTGCCGACCGAGAGCCAGGGCAGGAACTCCATGAGCTTTCAGCAGTACGACTTCATCATCGTCGGCGGAGGCTCGGCCGGCTGCGCGCTCGCGGCACGGCTCAGCGCCGACCCGGCCAACCGGGTGCTGGTCCTCGAGGCCGGGCGGCCCGACTACCTGTGGGACGTCCTCATCCACATGCCGGCGGCCCTCACCATGCCGATCGGCAACCGCCTCTACGACTGGAAGTACGAGTCCGAGCCCGAGCCCTTCATGAACGGGCGCCGCATCTACCACGCCCGGGGCAAGGTGCTCGGCGGCTCCAGCAGCATCAACGGCATGATCTTCCAGCGCGGCAACCCTCTGGACTACGAACGGTGGGGCGCGGACCCGGGCATGAAGACCTGGGACTACGCCCACTGCCTGCCGTACTTCAAGAAGATGGAGAACTGCCTCGCCGACCGGGACGATGCCCGCGGCGGAGCCGCTGATCGTCCCCGCGGCGGAGCCGCTGATCGTCACTTCCGCGGACACGACGGCCCGCTCGAGCTCGAACGCGGGCCGGTCACCAACCCCCTGTTCGGCGCGTTCTTCGAGGCCGTCCAGCAGGCGGGGTACCCGCTCACCGACGACGTGAACGGCCACCGCCAGGAGGGCTTCGCCGCCTTCGACCGCAACCTGCGGCGCGGCCGTCGGCTCAGCGCCGCGCGGGCCTACCTCCACCCCGTGCTCGAGCGGCCCAACCTCGAGGTGCGGACCCGGGCGTTCGTCACCCGGGTGCTGTTCGAGGGCAGGCGGGCCACGGGCGTCGAGTACGCCCGGGGCCGCGGCGGCGAGCTGGAGCGGGTGCACGGCGGGAGGGTGATCCTCTGCGGTGGTGCGATCAACTCACCGCAGCTGCTGCAGCTCTCGGGCGTCGGCAACGCGGACGAGTTGTCGGCGCTGGGGGTGGAGCCGGTGCACCACCTGCCGGGCGTCGGCGAGAACCTCCAGGACCACCTGGAGGTCTACGTACAGCACGGGTGCAAGCAGCCGGTCTCGCTGCAGCCCCAACTCAAGCTGTGGCGGCGGCCGTTCATCGGTGCCCGGTGGCTCTTCCTGCGGAGCGGGCCGGGAGCGAGCAACCACTTCGAGGGCGGTGGCTTCATCCGAAGCAACGAGGACGTCGACTACCCCAACCTGATGTTCCACTTCCTGCCCGTCGCCGTCCGCTACGACGGCTCCGCACCGGCCGGCGGACACGGGTACCAGGTGCACATCGGCCCGATGTACTCGGACGCGCGCGGCTCCGTGAAGATCAGGTCGCGCGACCCGCGCGTCCACCCCGCCCTGCGCTTCAACTACCTCTCCACCGAGCAGGATCGGCGCGAGTGGGTGGAGGCGATCCGGGTCACCCGCGACATCCTCGGTCAACCCGCCTTCGCGGAGTTCAGCGACGGCGAGATCTCCCCCGGCCCGGCCGTGGAGACCGACGAGCAGATCCTGGACTGGGTCCGCCGCGACGGCGAGACCGCCCTGCATCCCTCCTGTACCTGCCGGATGGGCACCGACGAGATGTCGGTGGTGGACCCGGCCAGCATGCAGGTGCACGGGGTCGAGGGCCTCCACGTCGTGGACGCGAGCGCGATGCCGTACGTCACCAACGGCAACATCTACGCCCCCGTGATGATGCTCGCCGAGAAGGCCGCCGACCTCCTCCTCGGCAACACACCCCTCGAACCGGACCACACCGAGTTCTACCGCCACCGGAAAACCGTGTAACGACGAGCACGTCTACGATGCCCTGCGAGCGGGCGCCAGCGGGTTCATCCTCCGTCGCAGCAGATCGCCCACGCCATCCGGCTGGTGGCAAGCGGAGACTCGGTACTGTTTCCGCGACGCCGTCCGACGGCTCGCGACCGCGAGGCCCGTGCAACGGGACGCCGCCGGCGACAGAGTGGCCGCTCTCACCGGCCGCGAGACGGAGATCCTGCGTCACGTGACTCCTCCCCGCCCTGAAGGACGGGGCTTCTGCTGAGCCGGTTGGGCGTCGCGACGGACCAGCCCGGCCCGTAGAACGTTGATGGCTCCCACCGTGTCCGCGTGCGCCTTGTGGCCGCAGCCGACGCAGTGGAACTTCTCCCGAGTGGGCCGGTTCCCCTTCGCGGTGTGCCCGCATTCGGGGCACCGCCTGGAGGTGTTGCGGGGGTCCACGGCCATCACCTCCCGCCCGGCACTCTCAGCCTAATTCCTTCGTAAGCACTCCGCGGGCTTTCGCGGCTCGGCGGGGTGGTTCGAACGGGTTGTGATACCTGCACTCCACTCGGCCCTCAAGGAGGTCTGTGACGAGCACGGCTGCGCAACCCAGCTGGTGGGTGGTGGTTCTTGAGCTCCGGTGGATACCTCTCAACGTCATGGCCGAGATGCCTTCCCACAGAGCGGTGCCATCTGGTGCTATCACGGCCGCCACCCACCAGCGCTGACACTGCTGGCAGTTGTGTGGGCGCCGGACGCACGCCTTCTTTCAGCCCGGCCACGACGTCTCCGCCAAGATCGGCGGCATCCGGCGCCTTCACTGCCGCCAGCGGCGTCAACACCGTTTGCTTGATCACTCGTTGGAGTTGGTGGTGCGAGCCCGTCGCACGGTGATCTCTCGCTTACCCCGAGCCGTCCGAGCTCTGGGAACAGACCGGGGCCCGTGCGGTGAGCTGGTGCCACGAACGGCTTGTGAGGTGTCGGCCCGGTCCTTGATCGAGGCCTGGAATTAGGTCGCTGCGTGGCCCCGCATGCGCTCGTGACCAGCGCAAACAGCCACACTCGGGGAGGGAAAGTTGATCTACTGCGGCATCGACTGGGCCGAGAGGACGCACGACGTCGCCCTGGTCGACGACGACGGCAAGCTCCTGGCCAAGCGCCACATCACCGACGACGCAGCCGGCTACAAGATCCTGCTGGACCTGCTCGCCGAGCACGGCGACACCGAGGACATCCCGATCCCGGTCGCCATCGAGACCTCCCGCGGCCTGCTCGTCGCGGTCCTTCGGACCGGGAAGCGCCAGGTCTACGCCATCAACCCGATGGCCGCCGCCCGCTACCGCGACCGCCACTCCGTGACCCGGAAGAAGTCCGACCCCGGCGACGCCCTCGTCCTGGCGAACATCCTCCGCACCGACCGGCACGCCCACCGGCCGCTGCCGCAGGACAGCGATCTCGCCCGCGCCATCGCCGTCCTCGCCCGCGCCCAGCAGGACGCCGTCTGGAACCGGCAGCAGCTCGCCAACCAGCTCCGCTCGCTCCTGCGCGAGTACTTCCCCGCCGCCATCGACGCCTTCCTGCACTGGCAGAACGGTCTTTGCCGCCCCGAGACCCGCGTCCTGCTGGAGCTTGCTCCCACGCCCTCGCGCGCGGCCCGGCTGTCGCTCGCGCAGCTGCGGTCAGCGCTCAAGCGCGCCGGCCGCCAACGCCGGATCGACGCCGACGCCGAGCGCATCCGCGAGGTCCTACGGGCCGACTACGCGCACCAGCCTCCGTTGGTCGAGGACGCGCTCGGCAAGCAGATGCTCGCCCTGTTGCGGCAGCTGGACGCCGCCTGCACGGCCGCTGACCAGCTCGCCGAGGCGGTGGAAGAGGCTTTCCCTCAGCATCCGGACGCCGAGGTGATCTTGAGCTTCCCCGGGCTCGGCACCCAGCTCGGCGCCCGGATCCTCGCTGAGATCGGGGACGACCACGCCCGCTTCACCACCGCCCGCGGGATGAAGGCCTACGCCGGCGCGTCCCCCATCACCAGGGCGTCCGGCAAGAAGTCCAGCATCACCAGACGCTGGGTGAAGAACGATCGGCTCAACCACGTCGGCTACCTCTGGGCCTTCGCCTCACTGACCGCCTCGCCCGGGGCCAAAGCCCATTACGACCGACGGCGCGAGGCCGGGGACTGGCACGCCGCGGCTCAGAGAAACCTCTTCAACAAGATGATCGGCCAGCTCTACTGCTGTCTCCAGAAGCACATCCTGTTCGACGAGAACCTCGCCTTCCCCACACAACTTCTCGAAGCTGCTTGACGACTTAGCTCCGTGAGGTGTCTTGGCGTTCAGGATCGCGAGGAACACCCCCCAACCGGCATCCATGATCGAGCGGTTGAGTCCGGCCTTCGCGGCTGCTCCGTTGGGCAGGAAGGTTCCCGGGTGGTCGGGGTCGGGCTTCGACGTGGCACCCTTGCTCATGTTGCGGATCTTGAGGTCTTCGTGCGCGATGAAGTCGCGCCCTCGATCAAGGGATGGCAGAAGGGCTGTCCAACCAGGACGTCGCCTCCCAGCTGAGGTTGAGTCTGGCGACCGTAAAAACCCATGTCGGAAACGTGCTCGCCGAACTGAACGTGAACAACCGAACGCAGGTGGTCATCACGGCCTACGAGGCCGGCCTGGTCCAGCCGACGTGTTCGGCCGAAGGTGCCCGGTCAGCTGCGTGAGTGGCGTCACCGCAGCGACCAAGGAGGATGACAGTGCGTGCGTAGGCGCCGGAGAGCCCTTGGGCGCCTGCGGTGAGGTTGGACCCGCTCATACTGCCCACGGTAGGTCGGGAGTGACCGAGCTCAGTCGGGTGGCGGTTGGTGCTGGCGGGGGATGGGATGGTGGAGGGGCTGTTGATCGGCGGGAGGCCTGATGCCGAGTGCCATCGCCAGGAAGATGATCACCATTTCGTGGGTGAGATTCCCCGTCAGTGTGTATGCCGCGACGGAGCGCCACCGCAGCGAGCAAGACCGTTGCGAAGAAGACCGGGCGCGCCTCCAGGAGGGGACGGACTGATGCTCGCTGGACCGGGATTCTGGGATCGGGAGATCGAGCGGGAAGGGTGGTCGCGTGTGATGTCGCCGAGCCGTGCCGCGTTTCCGGAGGTCGCGGGGCTCGGCACGGCGTGGGGCCGGAACTTCTATGTCCGCGGTCGTGACCGGCTGATCATGGAGTGGTCCGGGCCGGTATCGCTCTCGGCTGTCATTCTGAACGGGAAGCCGCTTCAGGTGGAATCGACCGAGGCTCTGTCGGCAGCCATTCGGCGGGGTAGCGACGTCCCTTAGCTCGCGTCCCGGCGGTGATCGGTCTGCCTTTCGCGGTGTGCCTTCGGCCGCTCGGCGTCGGGGTCGGGTTCGGTCACAGGACGACCACTCCTTCTGGGATGGGTGGACCGGATACAGGTCGACCGGGCGGTCGGAGGTCAACAGCGCCCCGCGGAATCGCCTGAACCCACGCCCCTGGAACCGCATGGTCAAGTCGCGTGCGGATGACCGGTTGTCTATCGGAGAGGATCGAGAAGGTGTCAGATGCCTGCGCTCCTAGCATGCTGAATGACGACCCGTCAGCCCGTGTCCGCGACGGCCCGCGACCAGGTCAGGCGTCCGGGTAGAGCGGGTACTTCACGGCCAGGGCGGTGACGCGGGTCTTGAGGGCCTCGGCCTTGGCCTCGTCGAAGGCGGGGAGGAGGGCCTCGGCGATGATGTCGGCGACCTCGCGGAAGTCCTCGGCCTGGAAGCCGCGGGTGGCGAGGGCCGGGGTGCCGATGCGCAGGCCGGAGGTGACCATCGGGGGGCGGGGGTCGTTCGGGATGGCGTTGCGGTTGACGGTGATGCCGACCTCGTGGAGGCGGTCCTCGGCCTGCTGGCCGTCGAGCTCGCTGTTGCGCAGGTCGACCAGGACGAGGTGGACGTCGGTGCCGCCGGAGAGGACGGAGACGCCGGCCTCGGTGAGGTCGGCCTGGAGCAGGCGCTCGGCGAGGATCTTGGCGCCCTCGAGGGTGCGCTGCTGGCGCTCCTTGAACTCCTCGGAGGCGGCGACCTTGAAGGCGACGGCCTTGGCGGCGATCACGTGCTCGAGCGGGCCGCCCTGCTGGCCGGGGAAGACCGCGGAGTTGATCTTCTTGGCCCACTGCTCCTTGCAGAGGATGACGCCGCCGCGCGGGCCGCCCAGGGTCTTGTGGGTGGTGGTGGTGACCACGTCCGCGTAGGGGACGGGGGAGGGGTGCAGGCCGGCGGCGACCAGGCCGGCGAAGTGGGCCATGTCGACCATGAGGAGGGCGCCGACCTCGTCCGCGATGCGGCGGAACTCGGCGAAGTCGAGCTGGCGGGGGTAGGCGGACCAGCCGGCGATGATCAGCTTGGGCTGGTGCTCCTTGGCGAGGCGCTCGACCTCGGCCATGTCGACCAGGTTGGTCTTCTCGTCGACGTGGTAGGCGGCGACGTTGTAGAGCTTGCCGGAGAAGTTGATCTTCATGCCGTGGGTCAGGTGGCCGCCGTGGGCCAGGCTCAGGCCCAGGATGGTGTCGCCCGGCTGGATCAGCGCGAACATGGCGGCGGCGTTGGCCTGCGCGCCGGAGTGCGGCTGGACGTTGGCGTGCTCGGCGCCGAACAGCGCCTTCACCCGGTCGATGGCGATCTGCTCGGCCACGTCGACGAACTCGCAGCCGCCGTAGTAGCGCTTGCCGGGGTAGCCCTCGGCGTACTTGTTGGTCAGGACCGAGCCCTGGGCCTCCATGACCGCCACGGGGGCGAAGTTCTCGGAGGCGATCATCTCGAGGGTGGTCTGCTGGCGGTGCAGCTCGGCGTCGACCGCGGCGGCGATCTCCGGGTCGAGCGCGTGCAGGGACTGGTTCAGAACACCTGGGTGACGCATCGTCAGCCTCCTCGGCTGTGAGGTACGAGGGTGCGGCGGAGCCGGTTGAAGGATTTGGGCCGGTTCACCGCCAGCACCGCGACCGGGTGGCCGTCGCGCCGGTAGACGGCGGTGAAGGAGCGGCCGTCGAGGTCACCCTCGACCACCGCCGGCTCGTCCCGGGGGCCCACGTGCCCGGCGAGCTGGATCCGTGCCCGGTACTGATCGGACCAGAAGTAGGGCGCGGTGCACGGAGCCCCGGCCGAGGCGCCGGAGAGCAGGGTCCGGGCGGCCGTCCTCGGCTGCTCCATCGCGTTGGTCCAGTGCTCGATGCGGGTGTGGCGGCCGGTGAAGGGGTTCGGGCAGCGGGCCACGTCGCCCACCGCCACCACGCCCGGGACGCTGGTCGCGCAGCCGACGTCGCACACCACGCCGTCGTCCACGCGTACGCCGGAACCGGCCAGCCAGTCGGTCGCGGGTCGTACGCCCACGCCGAGCAGGACGACGTCGGCGGGCAGCAGGCGGCCGTCCGCGAGCCTGACCCCGGTCACCCGGTCCTCGCCGGTGAACCCTGCGACGGAGACGCCGCAGAGCAGTTCGACCCCGTGGTCGGCGTGGAGCGAGGAGCAGACCAGCGCCATCTCGCGGCCCAGTACCCGCTCCAGCGGGACCGCGGCCGCCTCGACGACGGTGACGTCCAGGCCCAGCGCGCGGGCGGTGGAAGCCACCTCCGCGCCGATGAACCCGGCACCGATGACCACCACACGCGGACGGCCGCGGGTGAGCTCCGCCCGCAACGCCTCGGCGTCGTCCAGGGTGCGCAGGGTGTGCACACCGCGCAGGCTCACCGCGCCCGGGAGCGAACGCGGAGAGGCCCCGGTGGCGATGACCACCGCGTCGGCGCGCAACTCCCGGCCACCGGCGAGGGTGACGGACCGGGCCGCGGTGTCGAGCCGGACCGCCCGCTCCCCCAGCAGCCAGTCGGCCGCCAACTCGCCGTACTCGTCGGGGTCGCCGAGCGCGAGCGCGTCGGCGGCCATGTCGCCCTTGAGAAAGCCCTTCGACAACGGCGGTCGGTCGTACGGCCGGTGATGCTCCTCCCCCACCACGGTGATCGAGCCGTCGTAGCCCTCCGCGCGCAGCGCGCGGACCGTGCTCAGGCCCGCGAGCGAGGCGCCGACGACCGCGATCGTGCGCGGCCCGGTCATGCCGGTTCGCCGACCGTGACGTGCAGCCGCACGTAGCCGTCGGCGACGCTCACGCGGTGGGTGCGCAGCGCCTGCTTGGCCGGCGGGCAGGTCGGCCTGCCCGTACGCAGGTCGAACGACGCTGCGTGCAGGGGGCATTCGATGAGGCAGCCTTCCAGCCAGCCGTCGGCCAGCGAGGCGTCCTGGTGGGTGCAGGTGTCGTCGACGGCGTAGAGCTCGCCGTCCGCGTTGAAGACCGCGACCGGGGCCGGGACGCCGTCGGTCACCCGGATCACCTCGCCGGGCGGCAGGTCCTCGAGTCGGCACACCGTGATCATTGGGAACCTCCCCTCAGAGTTGCGTAATAATCAACTCGATGCGACATGCGCAACTCTTCACCATGGTTTCGGCACCCTGAGCCAGTGTCAAGAGGGCCGTCAAAGCCCCTTCACGCGGCCGGAATCGATGCATAATGTTGCGCCATGAGCAACAGCGTGAGACTGCCCGGTACGTCGAGAGAGACCGAGTCCCCTGTGCAGTCCGTCGACAGGGCTGTGACGATCCTCGAACTCCTGGCCCGCCGGGGCGAAGCAGGCGTCACCGAGATCGCCGCCGAGCTCGGGGTTCACAAGTCCACCGCGTTCCGCCTGGTCGCCGCGCTGGAGATGAGGGGGCTCGTCGAACAGCCGGGCGAGCGGGGAAAGTACCGGCTGGGCCTCGGGCTGGTCCGGCTCGCGGGCGCGGCGACGGCCCGGCTGGACCTGTCGCAGCAGAGCCGGCCGATCTGCGAACGCTTGGCGGCAGAGGTCGCCGAGACCATCAACATCGCGATCCTCGACGACGACGCGGCCGTCAACATCGACCAGGTACTGGGTCCTTCGGCCGTCACCACGCACAACTGGGTGGGCCAGCGCACGGCGCTGCACGCCACGTCGAGTGGCAAGGTCCTGCTGGCCCATCTGTCGGAGGCCGCACTCGAGCGCCGCCTCGCCGAGCCCTTGACCTCGTACACCGCGCGGACGATCACCGACCCCCGGAAGCTTCGCAGGCAGCTGGAGAACGTCCGCACCGAGGGATTCGCCTGCACCATCGAGGAGTTGGAGACCGGCCTCAACGCCGTCGCCGCCCCGCTCTTCGCCTACCACGGGCAGGTGGTGGCCGCGGTCAGCGCCTCGGGGCCTTCCTACCGGCTGTCCGAGCCCCGCATTCTGGAGGTGGCCGCGGCGGTGCAGCGGGCCGCCCAGGAGATCTCGGCACGGCTCGGGTACGTCCGCTGAAGCGGGGCGCCAGGCAGTTCTGACGCCCCGTCATCACCTCAGACCTCGCCGACCAGGCCGTCGTCGGGCAGCGGTTCGGCCACTCGGCCACTCCCCCGCCGGGCGAGGTAGACGCCCGCACCCACGGCCGTGATGACCGCGACGAAGACGACGGCACCCCACTGGAAGTACCAGTGGTCGCTGCCGTAGACGGCGGCGCGCGGCCAGGCGAGGTTGACGGTCATGGCCGCACCGTAGAGCACGGCGACCAGGTTCACGGCGGTACCCCAGCGCCCGAGGTTGAAGTGCGTCCCGTGCTCCGCGCGCGGCCACTGACCGCGCAGACGGCGCAACAGCATCGGTGCGGTGACCATGAGGTAGGGGATGTAGAAGAGGATGATGGCGACCGAGGTGAGGATGTAGAAGACCCGCTGGTTGCCGATGTTGACCAGGAGCAGGCCGATGGTCAGCGCGCCGGTGAGGAGGGCGGGCACCATGGGCGTCTTGGACCGGGGGGAGACCTTGGCGATGGCATGGCCGAACGGGAGTCGGCCGTCCCGGGCCATGGCGAACAGCAGCCGGATCGCCGCCGTCTGCACGGCCAGACAGCAGACCGTGATGGCGATCGCCGAGCAGACCAGGAAGGCGTCGCCCAGGCCGGTGCCGAGGGTGGACTTGATGAGGTAGGGCATGCCCAGGGTGCCCAGCTCCTTGGCGTTGACGTCGCCCACGGCCATCATGCCGACCAGCATCAGCAGTCCGCCCGCGATGAAGGCGGCGGTGATCGCCCGGACGATGGCGCGCGGGGCGTGGCGGCGCGGCTCCCTGGTCTCCTCGGCGAGCGAGCCGGCGGTGTCGAAGCCGTAGAAGACGTAAGCGCTCATCAGGGACGCGACCAGGAAGGCCCCGAGATAGCCCCAGGAGTGGCCGGCTCCGGTGCCCTGGGTCTGCAGGATGACCTGCGGACCGCGGTGGATGTGCACGGCGAGCATGACGATCAGCAGGGTGACGCCGATGAGCTCGACGGCCACGCCGAGGTTGTTGATCTTCGCCATCAGGCGGACGCCGATGAGGTTGACCACGGTGGTGAACACCACCAGGCCGAGGGCGAGCAGGATCGCGTTCTTGGCGCCGTTCGGCGTGGTGGTCAGTCCGGCGTCGTCGGCGCCGCCGACGATCTGGAAGGCCAACGAGACCTGCGGAAGGATGATCTGGTACGCGACGGCGACGGCGGCCGCCGTGACGATCGACCCGATGGCCATGATCCAGCCCGACATCCAGGAGGTGGCGGGGCGGGCGATCTGCTTGGACCACTGGTACACGCCGCCGGCCAGCGGGAACTGCCCGGACATCTCGGCGAAGCAGAGGGCGACGGCGAGTTGGCCGAAGAAGACCAGCGGCCAGGTCCAGATGAAGGCCGGTCCGCCGGAGCCGAAGCCGAAGCCGAAGAGCTGGAAGACGCCGGTCATGATGGAGATGTAACTGAAGCCGGCGGCGAAACTGGAGAAGGAACCGAGCGATCGCTCCAACTCCTGGCGGTAGCCGAAGCGCGCGAGGTCGCGGCTGTCGTCGCCGGTCGACCCGGGCGGGGAGGCGGGCGCGGGTCCGTCGGTCAGTCCGGTGTTGCCTGATCGCTCACTCAATGGGGACGCTCCAAGGGCGGGCACGGCTGCGGGGGAAGGTACTGCGGGGTGCTGCAGGTGGTGCTGCGGGGGTGCTGCGGGTGGTGCGCTCGGAGAACGGCGCGCTGCGTCAGCCGGCGAACCAGCGCTGCGGTGCCGGGCTGACGGTGCGCCAGATGTGCTTGGTCTCCTGGTACTCGCGCAGGCCCGAGGGGCCGAGTTCGCGACCGGTACCGGACTGCTTGAACCCGCCCCACTCGGCCTGCGGGACGTACGGGTGGTAGTCGTTGATCCATACCGTGCCGAGCCGCAGCCGGGCGGCAACGCGCTCACCGCGGCCGGCGTCCTGCGTCCAGACCGCGCCCGCCAGGCCGTAGGGCGTGTCGTTGGCGAGGGCCACCGCCTCGTCCTCCTCCTCGAAGGTCTCGACGGTGAGGACCGGCCCGAAGATCTCCTCGCGTACCACTGCCATCTCGGCACGGCAGCCGTCGAGGACCGTCGGCCGCAGGAAGTAGCCGTCCTGGAGGCCGAGTTCGGTCGGGCGGCCGCCACCGGCGCGGAGGACCGCGCCCTCGGCGAGAGCGACGGCAAGGTGGCTCTCGACCTTCACGCGATGCTCGGCGGAGATCAGCGGGCCGGTCTCGGTCTCCTTGGCCAGGCCGCTGCCGAGCCGGATCAGGTCCGCGCGGCGGGCCAGTTCGGCAGTGAACTCCTCGTGCAGGCTGCGGTGGAGCAGCAGCCGCGAGCCCGCCGAACAGACCTGTCCGGAGTGCAGGAAGGCGGCGGTGAGGGCGAAGTCCACGGCCGTGTCCAGGTCCGCGTCGGCGAAGACGATGTTGGGATTCTTGCCGCCGAGCTCCAGCGCCACCCGCTTGACGGTCGCCGCCGCAGCGCGCATGACCGAACGGCCGGAGGCCAGGCCGCCGGTGAAGGAGACCAGGTCCACCATCGGGTGTTCGGCGAGCACCGCACCCACGGCTCCGGGGCCCAGCACCAGGTTGGCCGTTCCGTCCGGCGCGCCGGCCTCGGCCAGCCGCTCCTGGAGCAGTTCGAAGAGGCGGATGGTGGTCAGCGGGGTGAGCTCGCTGGGCTTGGCGACCACCGCGTTGCCGGCGGCCAACGCCGGTGCGACCTTCCAACAGATCTGCAGCAGCGGGTAGTTCCACGGCGTGATGAGCGCGCAGACGCCGACGGGTTCGTGCACCACCCGGCTGACGGCGTCCGGCCGTCCGGTGTCCACGGTCCGCCCGGCGTCGGTGGTGGCGAGCGCCGCGTAGTAGCGGAGTACGGCGGTGGCGTCGTCGACGTCCATCCGGCTCTCGGCCAGGGTCTTGCCGGTGTCGAGGGTCTCCAGCAGGGCCAGTTCCTCGCGGTGCTGCTGCAGGGCGTCGGCTGTGGCGGTGAGCACGCCGGCGCGCCGGACGGTGGGGGCAGCGGCCCATGAGCCCTCGTCGAAGGCGGCCCGGGCAGCGCGTACCGCCGACTCGACGTCCGTCGCCGACGCCTCCGCGACCGTGGCCAGCAGGCTCGCGTCGTACGGGTTGACGACCCGTCGCTCGCCGCCGTCCCGGGCGGTGGCCCAAGAGCCGCTGATCAGCATGGAGTTCGGGTTACTGATTGGGCGCACGCCACCGCCTCCTGACATGAGTTGCGTGATACGAGACTTCTGCCTTCATTCGCAACTCGATGCCGCCCCAGCATGGGAGCCGGACCCATCGACGTCAATACAGCTGCGTTAATCCGTCGTAAACGCCCGCAAGTTGACGACGCCGTCTTGACAGCCCCGATCCCGGCCTCGAACCTGTTCCCCATAGCGAACTGTTTTGCATAATGCGCAACTGCGGCCTACCTCCCGAGAGGACGGACCCAGGGATGACAGCCCGCCCCAAAGTCGTAGTGATCGGCGCCGGAATCGTCGGCTGCGCACTGAGCGAGGAGCTCACCGCGCGCGGCTGGACCGATGTCACGGTGCTGGAGCAGGGCCCCCTGTTCGCCACCGGCGGCTCCACCTCGCACGCCCCCGGCCTGGTCTTCCAGACCAACGCGTCGAAGACCATGACCGAGTTCGCGGCTTACACCGTGAACAAGTACAGCGGCCTTGAGCTGGACGGACAGTGGTGCTTCCGCCGGGTCGGCGGCCTCGAGGTGGCCACCACCCCGGAGCGCGTCGAGGAGCTGAAGCGCCGTCACGGATACGCCACCGCATGGGGCGTCGAAGGCCGCCTGCTCGATCCCGAGCAGTGCGCCGAGCTGCACCCGCTCCTCGACCGCGACCAGGTCCTGGCCGGCTTCCACACCCCGGGCGACGGCCTCGCCAAGGCCGTCAGGGCCGCCGAGGCGCAGGCCCGGCGGGCGATGGCGCGCGGCGCCCGGTTCCTCCCCCACCACACCGTCACCGGCCTCGACTCCTCGGGCTGCCGGGTCACCGCCGTGGTCACCGACCGGGGCACCTTCGCCGCCGACATCGTGGTCTCCTGCGCCGGCTTCTGGGGGCCGAGGATCAGCCGGATGGCCGGGCTGACCCTGCCCCTGGTGCCGATGGCTCACCAGTACGCCAGGACCACCCCGGTACCCGCACTCGCCCGGGCGCATGCCACCGAGGCCGACGAGGCGCTGCTCCCGATCCTCCGTCACCAGGACCGCGACCTGTACTTCCGCGAGCACGTCGACCGCATCGGCATCGGCTCCTACGCCCACCGCCCGATGCCGGTCGACCTCGACGGCATGACGCCTGGCGGCGTCATGCCGTCGATGCTGCCGTTCACCGAGGAGGACTTCGCACCCTCCTGGCAGGACGCCTGCGAACTCCTCCCCGCGCTCTCCCGCACCAAGGTCGAGGAGGGCTTCAACGGAATCTTCTCCTTCACCCCGGACGGCTTCCCGCTGATGGGCGAAGCGCCGGAGCTGCGCGGTTTCTGGGTCGCCGAGGCGGTCTGGGTCACCCACTCCGCGGGCGTGGCCGCCGCCATGGCCGAGTGGCTGGTCGACGGCCGGGCCGGCACCGACGTCCACGAGTGCGACGTCAACCGCTTCGAGGAGGTCCAGCTCGCCCCCTCCTATGTGCACCGGCGCAGCTGCCAGAACTTCGTCGAGGTCTACGACATCCTGCACCCGCTGCAACCCGCCGAGGAGCCGCGCCCGTTGCGGGTGAGCCCCTTCCACCAGCGGCAGCGCGAGCTCGGCGCGGTCTTCCTGGAGGCGGGCGGCTGGGAGCGCCCGCACTGGTACCAGGCCAACGCCGGCCTGCCCGCCGTATCCCGCATCCCGCCGCGCGGCGCCTGGGCCTCCCGCTACTGGTCGCCGATCGCCGGGGCCGAGGCGCTGGCCACCCGCGAACGCGTCGGCCTCTTCGACATGACCCCGCTCCGCCGCCTGGAGGTCACCGGCCCCGGCGCGCTCGCCCTGCTCCAGGCCGCCACCAGCAACCAGCTCGACAAGCCCGTCGGCTCGGTGACGTACACCTTGCTGCTGGACCGGTCCGGCGGTGTGCTGAGCGACCTGACGGTCGCACGGCTGGCGGAGCACCGATTCCAGGTCGGGGCCAACAGCCCGCTCGACCTGGAGTCGCTCACCCGGCTGCTCCCTGCATGGGGGCACCTCCCAGCGGTAGCTGGGGGAGGCACCGTGCAGATCCGCGACATCACCGCCGGGACCTGCTGCATCGGCGTGTGGGGCCCGCTCGCCCGCGACCTCGTCCAGCCGCTCACCACAGCCGACTTCTCGCACCGCGGCTTCGGCTACTTCAAGGCGAAGCAGGCCTGCCTCGGCGAGGTCCCGGTCACCGCGCTGCGGGTCAGCTACGTCGGCGAGCTCGGCTGGGAGCTGTACACCAGCGCCGACAACGGCCTGCGCCTGTGGGACACGCTGTGGGAGGAGGGCCGGATGCTCGGCGCGGTCGCCGCCGGGCGCAGTGCCTTCAACAGCCTGCGCCTGGAGAAGGGTTACCGCTCCTGGGGCACCGACCTGACCGCCGAGCACAACCCGTACGAGGCGGGTCTCGGCTTCGCCGTCCGACTGGACAAGGGCCCCTTCACCGGACGGGACGCGCTGCTCGCCGCTTCCGCAAGCGAGCCCTCGCGCCGCCTCACCTGCCTGGTACTGGACGACCCGCACGCGGTGGTGATGGGCAAGGAGCCGGTGTACGCCGCCGGGTCACCTGCCGGGTACGTCACCAGCGCGGCGTACGGGTACACGGTCGGCAGGTCCATTGCCTACGCATGGCTTCCCGAGGCAAGTACCGCACCCGGCACCAGGGTTGAGATCGCGTACTTCGGCGAGCGGCTGCCTGCGACCGTCGCCGCCGAACCGCTCTTCGACCCCGAGATGGCCTGCATCCGCCGCTGACCGGCACCCCTCCCGACGAAAGGCAGACCCAGGTGACCAGCACCGAGCTCCCGGCCAGCCTGATCCGCACTCTGCCGGGTTCCGCGTACACGGACCCGCAGGTCTTCGCGCTGGAGCAGGAGAAGATCTTCGAGCAGATGTGGTTCTGCGCCGCCCGCGCATCCGACCTGGCCGCGCCCGGCAACTTTCGCACCGTCCAGGTCGGGCGGGAGAGCGTCCTGGTGACCCGCTCCCGCGACCATTCCGTCAGGGCATTCCTCAACATCTGCCGCCACCGCGGCGCGCGGCTGTGCACGGAGGAGTCCGGCGAGGTCAAGCGAGCCTTCCAATGCCCGTACCACGCCTGGACGTACGGCCTGGACGGCAAGCTGGTGGCCGCGCCCAACCTGACCAGCATGCCCGACGTCGACCGGACGGCCTACGGACTGATCCCGGTGCACGTCCGGGAGTGGCTCGGCTACGTCTGGGTGTGCCTGGCGGCCGATCCGCCGTCCTTCGAGGAGGACGTGATCGGGGCCGCGACGGAGCGGCTCGGTGACCCGCGGGCCATCGAGCACTACCAGGCGGACGAGCTCGCCGTGGGCCGTACCCTCCACTACGAGGTGCGCGCCAACTGGAAGTTGATCGTCGAGAACTTCATGGAGTGCTACCACTGCGCCACCATCCACCCCGAACTCACCGAGGTCCTACCGGAGTTCGCGGACGGCTATGCCGCGCAGTACTACGTCGGGCACGGTGCCGAGTTCGCCGCCGAGGCAGAGGGATTCACCGTCGACGGCAGTCCGGGCGTCGAGCGGATCCCCGGCGTCTCGCAGGACCAGGACCGCAGGTACTACGCGATCACCGTCAAGCCGCAGGTGTTCATCAACCTGGTGCCCGACCACGTGATCGTCCTTCGGATGTACCCGCTCGCCGCGGACCACACGGTGCTGGAGTGCGACTGGCTCTTCCTCAAGGAGGTCGTCGACTCGGGAAAGGACCTCAGCCGCTCGGTCGAACTGTTCCACCGGGTCAACATGCAGGACTTCGACGCGTGCGAGCGCTGCCAGCCCGCGATGGACTCCCGCGCCTACGCCGCGGGCGGCGTGCTGGTGCCCAGCGAGCACCACATCCGGGCCTTCCACGACTGGGTCGAGGGCCGGCTCCGGGGATGACCGTGCGCCGAAGGACTCCTGGGGGCCTCGGCTGCGGCGGTCGGGGTCGTGATCACCGGTACCGCAGGCCGAGCGTCCTCACCCGACGACAGGTCACCGCCTGAACCCTGTCGCAGGGCTCTCTCCGACCGAGCGCTCAGGGGCCCGACGCGTTGTCGGCCTCCGCGACCCTTCCCGCACTCGCCGTGGACCTCGGCCTGACGGCGTGCCCGGACCGCCTGGCCCTGCGCCAGATGGTGAGCACCGAGCCGGGTGACGGTCCCGCTCGGCGATCAGCCAAACCTGCCCGGCACGGGAGCGGGCAGCCCTTGGTGTACATGGCGGGCGTGCGGCGGGGGGTGGACGGTTCGTATGCTTCCGTACGCCCCGGAGGCGCGGTACCGGGCTCCCCCGTCGCCATGCTGCTATGAGAACCGGGTGTCACACAGGGGACGCCACCCGTCGGCGACGCCCCGGCGCATCTCATCGGCGCCGCAGGGAGACAGATCCGGCCGCTGTAGCGTCCGCCCCCCTGGGGCCGCCGCGTGCCCAGGACCACTCCGACCGGCCCGCCCGACAGTCGCTGACCGCACAGGAGGCACACCTTGCCGCTCTCACCACCTGTCATCGCGCCCGGGGCGCTGCCGCTGGTCGGCCATGCGGGGCGACTGCTGCGCGACCCGATGGAGTTCTTCACCGCGCAGCGGGGCGTGGGCCCGGTGGTGGGCATCCGCCTCGGTCCGCACACGGCGTACCTGGTCACCGACCCGGAGCTGGTCCGCAGCATGCTGGTGGGCGGGTACCGGGACTTCGACAAGGGCGGGCTGTTCTTCGACGCGGTCCGGAGCCTGGCGGGGAACGGGCTGGCGACGTGCTCGGCCGGGGACCACGCCCGCCAACGCCCGCTGATGCAACCGGCGTTCCAGCCGTCGGTGCTGCCTCGCTACACCGCGGTGATGAGCGCCTGCGCGGAGGAGGTCAGCGGTGCGTGGCAGGCGGGCAGCACGCTGGCGCTCGACCAGGAGATGCGGCGCATCACCGCACTGGTGGCGACCCGCACCCTGGTCACGTCGAAGGAGGGTGCCCAGGCCGCGGCGGAGGTGGAGCGCGGGCTGCCGCTGCTCCTTCCGGCGCTTCACCGGCGCGTGTTCATTCCCGTCCCCTGGGTGCACCAGGTGCCGACTCCCGGCAATCGGCGCTTCGAACGGACCCGGGCCCGGCTGCGCGAGGCCGTGGACCAGGTGGTCACCCAGTACCGGCGCAGCGGTGCGGGCCACGGGGATCTGCTGTCACTGATCATGGAGGCCCGCAGCGAGGAGGACGGGTCGGGGCTGAGCGATGTCGAGATCCGCGACCAGATCATGTCGGTCCTCCTCGCGGGCATCGAGACCACCGCCAGTCTGCTCTCCTGGGCACTCCACCTGGTGTCCCGGCATCCCGGGGTCCGCCGGAGACTGGAGACGGAGGTGAAGACGGTGCTGGGCGGAAGGACCGCCGACCACCAGGACCTGGTACGGCTGCCCTACTGCAGGTACGTGCTCACCGAGACCATGCGGCTCTACCCGCCGGCCGCCCTGCTGTCGCGGGCCACCACCACCGATGTGGAACTGGCCGGGACGCCGATCCCCGCCGGCAGCGACGTGCTCTTCTGCGTGTACGCCCTCCACCGCGATCCGCAGGTCTTCGCGGAGCCCGGGCGCTTCGATCCGGACCGCTGGCTGCCCGAGCGGGTGACCCCGGTCCAGCGCAAGGGGTTGTTCTCGCTGGGTGCCGGACGGCGCAAGTGCATCGGCGACTCCTTCGGTCTCATCGAGGCGACCATTGCGCTGGCCACGATCACGGCCCGCTGGCACCTGCGGCCTGCGGACCGGCGTCCCGTCCGGCCCGTCATGCGGACCACCCTGATGCCCTCCTCGCTCCGCATGACGCTCGAACCGCGCACGGCCGGTTCTGGCTGACCTTTCCTCCGCCCTCCTCCGCGTCCGGTTCAGTCATATCCCTCACGCCACCGGACGTACTACCGTGGCCGCCCCGGGGCCGTAACCGGCTCCCTGTACACGGGGGGTACGCGATGCGGTGGGTGCTGCTCTTCCTGACCGGTGCGGCGACGGCTGCCGCCGCTGGGCTCCTGCGGTGGCCGGCCCGGGCGCGACCGGACAAGGCCGATGACCTGACGGCCTTACAGCTCGCCTGGTTGCGTGGTGGTGCCCGCGCGTTCACCACCACAGCGGTGGTGGCCCTGTACCTGGACGGGCTGATCGAGAGGGGACCGGACGGCCGCATTCGCCGTACAGGTTCCGAGGGCGTCCCGGCCGATCCCATCCTGGCGAGCGTCCTGCCCACCTTCGCCACGCCCGTCCGCCTCGAGGACCTGGCACAGCGCGCAGAGGTCCGCACGTCCCTGGGCCACGTCCGCTCCGCCGCCCTGGAACGCGGACTGGTCCGAGGTGCCGGCCGGCGCGCCGGCGCTTCCGCGCTCCTGCTGGCAGCGGCATCGGCCGCCGGATTCGCCCTCGCCGACCTGTCCGTTGTCCTCGCCTGTGCCGCCGTCGCGGGGCTGCTGGCAGGCTCGGCCCGGCTTGCCGGCACAAAGCCCGACGCGCGGCTCCGACGCCAACTCCTGCGCGAAACCCGCGCCCGGCACCCGCTGCCACCAGAGGGCCTCGAGGCCTCCCGCGCCGCGCCGCAGGACATCGTCCAGGCAGTGGCCCGGCACGGCCGGCCGGCGCTTGATCTCTTCCTGCCCGGCTGCACGGGCCCGGGAGAACTCCTGTGGCGTCCTCCGGCGAAACACTCCCGGACAACCGACAGTTCGGGCGGGCAGAACACGTACTGGCCGGCCGACTCCGGCGGGAGCGGCGACAGCAACGGCAGCCTCGGAAGCGGGTACTAGGGCGTGAATCGGGTTGTGATGAGGGGAGGTTCGGGTGAGGTGTCATCGCCAGTCGCGAAGCCGATCGGCCTTTCCGGTCGTCACCTGCTCTCGGGGCGCCGGGCCGGCCGGCGGCGTGAGGGCTGAGGTGGGAGTTGACCCTGACACTGTGTGAGGGGGTTGACTGCTCCCACCTGCCCGGCAATCCGCCGGCGAAGATCACCTCTGTCTCCACGAAGGGTTCCTTGTGCTCGGCTACGTCGGCTCCGGCCCCTACTGCTACACGAACTCGCTGGCCATGATGCTGGGTGGGGAGTCTCCCTCTACCGCAGTCATCGAGACGCTGACGGGCTCACCGTTCGGCGCCCAGCTCATCGGCGGTTCCCTGCCGTTGTTCGATCCCTACGGTTGGCACCCCGAGGTCGGCCTCGACGCCGCAATCGCCCTGTTGGGCTGGAGCTGTGAGCGCAGCGACGGCGGGACGCCGGCCGAGGCGCTGCAACGGTTGCGGACCGGCTGCTCGCGGGGGCCGGTCCTGGTCGGGCCGGTGGACATGGGCCTGCTGCTGTATCAGCCCGGCACACCGAACGCCGACGGCGGTGACCACTACGTCGTGGTGCTGGCTGCCGACCAGGACAGCATCGAACTCCACGACCCCCACGGTCACCCGTACGCGACCCTGCCCACGCAGGCTTTCCTCTCCGCCTGGGAGGCGAAGGCGATCAGCTACATCGACGCCCCGTTCGTGCTGCGGACCGGATTCGTGCGCCGGCGCAGGGTCACTCCTGTCGACGCGTTGAGGCAGTCGCTGCCGGGAGCCGAGCGGTGGCTGGCCGGCCGTGACGACCTGCCCATGCCGCCCGGCTCACTGGGTGGAGCGGCCGCCGTCGAGACGCTCGCCGACATGGTCGCCCAGGGCGCGCCCCCCGGCATCCGCACGCTGCTCACCGCGTTCGGCGTCCGCGTGGGAGCACGCCGTCTGAACGACGCGGCGATGTGCCTGGAAGAGCTGGGACTGTCGCGCGCGGCCTCCATCGCACAGCGCCAGGCCCGGATCCTGGGCAGTCTGCAGTATCCGCTGGTGCACGGCGACGACCAGGCCGCAGCAGCGCAGCTGCGGCAACTCGCCCCCACCTATGAGCGGTTGCACACGGCCGTGGGTACGGCACTGGGCAGCGCCTTCTGAACGAACGAGGGCCGGCGGGCCGCAGCGTGCCGGGTCAACTGCCGGGTGAGGGCGCACTGCCGGCGGCAACCGGACTTGTGGCACCGGCCGCAGGGCACGCGGTGAGCCCCGTGTACGCCCGGAACCCGCTCATCCGGCAGGTCGGTTCCTCGTGCCGGACTGCGCGAGGAGCCGCTGGAGCCAGCGGGTACGGGCGTTGCGTGCGTCCTGGCTGAGGGCCGCCTGCGGTGCCAAGCCGTCGAAGCCGTGGTAGGCACCGGGCCATACATGCAGTTCAGCCTGGCCGCCGGCCTGCCAGATCGCGTTCGCGTAAGCCACGTCCTCGTCCCGGAACATCTCGGCCGACCCGACGTCGATGTAGGCCGGGGGGAGGCCGGAGAGGTCCGTGGCGCGGGAGGGGGCCGCGTAGGGCGGCAGGTCCGCAGCACCGTAGCGGTCACCCAGCACTGCCTTCCACGCGGTCGCGTTGGAGGTGAGGTCCCACACGCCGAGGCCCGTCATCTGATGACTGGAGAAGGTGTTGCCGCGGTCGTCGAGCATCGGGCACAGCAGAAGTTGCCCCAGTGGCCCGGGACCGCCGCGGTCACGGGCCAGCAGGGCGAGGGCCGCGGCGAGCCCGCCGCCGGCACTCTTCCCTCCGATGATGATGCGGTCCGCGTCGATGTCCAGTTCGGTCGCGTGCCCGGCCGCCCAGACGAGTCCGGCGTAGCAGTCCTCCAGCGGTCCCGGGTACTGCGTCCGCGGCGCCAACCGGTACTCGACCGAGATGACAGCCAGCTCCAGCGGGAGGGCCCACTCGCGAAGAATCCGCGGAAGCACGGACCACGCGTTGCCCATGACCATGGCGCCTCCGTGCATGTAGTACAGCAGAGGCAGCGGCCCGACGAGCCCGGACGGCCGCGCGCTCACGAGCGTGACGTCCGGTCCGTCCGGCGGTCCCGGTACACAGAACTCCGCCACCTCGAAACGGCCATCGGCGCGAAGGTCCTCGGCCGTTGGCCTGGGCCGGGTCGCGGCATCCCGCTCTTGCCGGGCCTCAAGACTGTCCGGGGTGACCGGCTCCCTTGACTCCTTGCCCAAGGCCGCCAGCACGACGCTCAGTTCGGGGTCGAAGGGGGGCACTGCCTTCGGTGTCGGGATACGACCGGACTCGGACGGCGCGCGGCGGACACTCATGACCCACCCCCCGATCGGACGGCGGGATGCCGCCCGGCATCCCCACCGAAACAGCTCGGCTGTACGCACGTGCACCCGGGGAACACTCGCGTGAGACCCATACGGCGTAGCCAATCACACCGCATCCCGAGCGGGCGCGTCAGCACGCAGGCGACCCAGAAGGCGTGACGGCGTTCAGCGCGAGCGCGTGTGGGCACGGTCGGTTCCGGTACACCGTAGTGCGATTTTCGGAGTCTGTCTACAAGCTTGTAGACGTTGACACGCTGTGCCATCCTGCCGTCCATGACGACAGCCCAACTCCAACAGAACGCCCCGTCAGCCCCCGTCAGGCAGGCGATGAACAAGGTTCCGGAGGTGACGGCACTGTTCTGGATCATCAAGGTGCTGACCACCGGGATGGGTGAGACCGCCTCTGACTTCCTGGCCCACGTGATGGACCCGATGATCGCGGTGGCGCTCGGCGGAGTGGGCTTCGTGGCCTGCCTGGCGGTGCAGTTCAGTGTCCGCCGGTACGTGGCGTGGGTCTACTGGACCACCGTCGTCATGGTCAGTGTCTTCGGCACCATGGCAGCCGACGTGATGCACGTCGGTCTCCACGTGCCGTACCTGGTGGCGACCCCCTTCTTCCTGCTCGCGCTCGCGACGGTCTTCGGCACCTGGTACGCGACGGAGCGCACGCTCTCCGTCCACAGCATCAACACCCCGCGCCGCGAAGCGTTCTACTGGGCCACCGTGCTCGGCACCTTCGCGCTCGGCACCGCCGTCGGCGACCTGACCGCCACCACCTTCGGCCTGGGCTACCTCGCCTCCGGGTTCGCATTCGCCGGACTGATCGCCGTCCCGGCCGTCGCCCACTCCCGGTTCGGGTTCGGCGCGATCGCGGCCTTCTGGTGGGCGTACGTGCTCACCCGCCCGCTCGGCGCCTCCTTCGCCGACTGGATGGCCGTCCCGCACGCCCGCGGGGGCCTGAACCTCGGGCTCGGGCCGGTCACGCTGACCTGGACCCTCGTGATCCTTGCCCTGGTCGGCTACCTGGCGACGAGCCGCCGGGACACCGCGGGCTGACGCGAGGTCACCCGCCCGCCATTTCTCTCGACGACTGCGGGAGTGGGCAGCGCCGGCGGTAGGTTCCGCCGAGCCGGACGACGGGGCGGACGGGTCGGCGGCGAGTTGCCGGTAGTGCTGGATCACCGGATCGGCACTTCTGGCGAACAGCGCAAGCCACTCAGTCGGTTGGGCGGAGAAGGCAGGATTCGAACCTGCGCGGGCTTGCACCCGACCAGAGCCAGAGCCCTGATCCCCGATAAACCACTCCGGGCACCTCTCCCAACGGAAACAGCCGCGAGCCGCTTCCCGCACCCTGAACCCCGCATCCTGCGGGCTCCCTGTGCACAGACATGACTCTCCCTCATCCCCCTGATCGCGCCCTGACACCGCACTGACCGCAAAACCTCGCCGGGCGGCCGCCCCCATCCGCCCGATGCGAGCGCAGGAACTTTTGAACACGTTCAACTTGTGCGCTAGTCTCATCTCACGCACCAGAGGGGGAGCCTGATGAGGATTGTCATACCCGGGGGAACCGGGCAGGTGGGCACGATCCTGAACCGCGCGCTGACGGCCGCAGGCCACGAGGTCGTGGTCCTGACCAGACGGCCGGTGCGCGAGCGCGAAGTCCACTGGGACGGCGAGACCCTGGGCCCCTGGGCCGAGACGATCGACAACAGCGACGTCGTGATCAACCTGGCCGGTCGCAGCGTCAGCTGCCGCTACACCACAGCCAACCTGCGGGCCATGATGGACTCGCGTGTGCACTCGACCCAGGTCGTGGGCAAGGCGATCGCAACCGCCGCCCGGCCTCCCCGGGTCTGGCTGCAGATGAGCACCGCCACCATCTATGCCCACAGCTTCGACGTACCCAACGACGAGGCGACCGGCGTGCTCGGCGGCACCGAGCCAGAGATCCCGGGTTACTGGGCGTACAGCATCGAGATCGCCAAAGCCTGGGAGCAGGCGCAGGAGCGGGCTGAAACCCCGTACACCCGCAAGGTCGCCCTGCGCTCCGCCATGGTGATGAGCCCGGATCGCGGCGGCGCCTTCGACGTCCTGCTGCGGCTGGCGCGGTTCGGCCTCGGCGGCCCGGTCGCGGGGGGCCGGCAGTACGTGTCCTGGATCCACGACCGCGACTTCGTCCGCGCGGTGGAGTTCCTGGCCGACCGGGACGACATCACCGGGGCGGTGAACCTCTCCGCCCCTGCCGCTCTGCCGCAGCGAGCGTTCATGCGTACCCTGCGCGCCGCCTGGGGCATCCCGGTGGGTCTGGCCGCGACGAAGTGGATGGCCGAGCTCGGCGCGTTCGCACTGCGCTCGGACACCGAACTCCTGCTCAAGAGCCGCCGCGTCACCCCTGGCCGCCTACTCGAAGCGGGCTTCACCTTCGACTACTCCGAGTGGCCGGAAGCCGCCGACGACCTCGTGCGACGCGTACGCGGCAACAGGAGTGAGACCGAGTGAGCTGCGCCGGCCAGGCCGTGAGAGGTCAAGGGACCCGTGCGGTGAGGACAGGCTGGAAGAAGCCGCTGGTCTCGGGCGACTCCCACGCGGGCTCGATGAACCCCGCCTCAGTGGCCAAGCCGGTCAGTTGCTGCCGGGCAAGGGCCCAGCACGTAGTACGCCGTACCCTGACGCGCCATTCCTCACCGTCCGGGATCAGCTGGAAGTGCTCCAGGTCGTAGCGTTCGCCGTCGTCATGCCAGTCCCACAGCTGAAAGGTGACGGTTCGGCCGTTGGGCGTCGGCGAGTTGCGGAGCGGTCGACACCGGACGGGACTGCCGGATCTGGTCATAGAAACGAGCCACCGATTCCTCTTGCATTGCGCTCGGACTACTCAGATTGAACTCGTCTTGTCGTAGGCGCCGATGGTCGTTGATCCCTGCGGTATGACATCGATGTGCGGTGCGCGCAGGGGGCCGGGTTGACTGCCCAGGAGCAGCAGCGTCGGCAGCGGGTGCGGCTGGATGCCGCCGAGCGGTTCGAGCGTGGGCCCGAAGTATGCGGCTCAGGTCCCTGTCACGACCTCAAGCCCCTACAGCACCGGCTGAGAAGGCGGAGCCCTGTTGTATGTCCGGCTTTAAATCTTATCGGCCGGCCGTGCGCGAGATGGGTATTCGGCAGATGCGGGCATGTCCAGCGCAGGCTGCACTAATCTCCGCCCGGTATCGACCGCAACCCGGGAGACGACCCCACCATGACCAGGCCACCTCTGCCGCACGACTTCCAGCGCCCTGTCCCGGCATTCGCCGCCACCAGCGACTCTGTGACAGAAGGCGGCATGCTCCGCCCGCTCCACACTCTTGAAGGCGGCAACCTCTCCCCGCAGCTGAGTTGGTCGGGCTTTCCCACCGAGACCAAGAGCTTCGCGGTGACCTGCTTCGACCCTGACGCTCCAACAGGGAGCGGTTGGTGGCACTGGGTGCTCTTCGATCTCCCGGCTGAGGTCACCGGGCTTCCGGCGGGCGCCGGGAGCGGCACCTTCCCGGGCTTGCCTCCCGGCGCGATCCACGGCCGCAACGACTACGGGACCAAGGACTTCGGGGGCGCCGCCCCGCCGCCCGGCCACGGCCTGCACCGTTATGTCTTCACCGTGCACGCCCTCAGCGTCGAGAAGCTGGGCCTGAACGACGACGCCTCGGCTGCCGCGATCGGCGGCACACTGGGTTTCTTCGCGCTCGGCCGGGCAACCATCTGCGCACTGTACGAGAACCAGTAGAAAAGACCGGGAGCCCGTGATGGGCTGGGCCGGTCCCCCGTATGACCGGCCCCGCACATCCCTGCCTCCGGTCGAGCCCCTCTTGTAGTGGTTGATCCTGGGCGCAACCCGCTCCCTCGCACGTCTCGCACCCCGACGTCGTGACGCAGGATCAAGGCTCGTCGGCACCCACAACAAGGTGAGTTCAGGCTGAGTATGTGGGCCGGCGTGGGCGGGCGAACAGAGATCATGCGAGCCAGGCCGCACGCCTCACCCGGCCACTGACCCGCCCGCCGGAGCCCGAGCCGTCCGCCGGAAACCGCCGACCCCATGTCGGAGCCGGTCCGTGCGTGCCCGCCGGGCTACGCTCGCGTTGTCATTGCGGCTCGGGACCGAGGGAGGGCAGGACGGCACGGATCAACCGTGAGCGCTACCTCAGAACGCTGACGTTCTGGCTGCGCCCGGCTTTCGCACTGCGCGTCGCCAACCGCTTCCAGCGCATCGTGGGTTTCGACCGCTCGATGGCGCTGTCCTCAAGCGCGCTGACGGCGATGATCCCGGCGGCCATTCTGTGCGGCCTCGTGCTGTCGTCCATCGGGGCCAAGGACGTCGCGGACCACATCATCGACCGCTACGACCTCACCGGGGGCGGGGCGGAGTCGGTCATGCTGGTCCTCTCCCAGCCCTCCGAGGCGGGCCTGGGAGTCTTCGGCGTGCTGTTCCTGGTGATCTCGATGCTGAGCTTCACCAGGGCAGTGCAGCGACTGTTCGAGCAGACCTGGGAGCTCAAGCCGCTCAGCGTGCGGAACACGCCGAACGGCCTGCGGTGGGCTCTCGTCCTCGTGGCGTACCTGGCGGTCACGATCCTGATCCATGCCGTCGTCGGCCGGGGCCGCCTCGAGCTGGCGGCGTCCCTGCTCACGGCGCCGCTCACCGGAGCGTTCCTCGTCTGGGGCGGCTGGATCCTCTCCGCGAAGCGGATCGCCTGGCGGGACCTCGTGCCGTTCGGTGTCATCGCGGCCGTCCTGATGACGGTGTACTCGATCGGCCTGACCGTTCTGCTGCCCCACCTCTTCAGCTCCTACGCCACCCGCTACGGCGTGGTGGGCGCGGTCTTCGCGACCCTCACCGCACTCTTCTGCGCGATGGTCGTCATCGTCGGGTCGGCGGCAGCCGGACGGGAGGTGCGCGACGAGCTGAACCGCATCGCTCGGGGTGAGCGCCCGCCGGACGACGAGATCCGCCGCCAATGGGACGACTTGGTCGGCCAGATGCGATCGCGGTGGCTGGTCGCCCGGGAGACGATTCCCCACCGGCACCGGCCGAAGGGGCCGACCCGACCCTGATCGAGCGACCGGGCCCGGTGCCCGGCTGCGGGGGACGCGCACGGCCCTCGCGGGGCGTTCATGGGCCCGACGTCACCAGTACACGGCAGTCCGTTGCCCAGGCCGCCGACACGACTGCAGAGCGTGGGCACGAACAGGTGCAGAGAGCGGGTGATGTGTCGCGCCGACATGCCACACAGCGACCGAATCGGGCCGGCTCGCGCGCCGTTGTGAACGACCAGCCATCATTCGGGACATCGATCACGCAGACGAGCATGGCGCAGCCATCCCTCGTCCGCCGACAACGCGAGTTCTGAACCGTTCCGGGTTCGGTAGGGACTCGATCATTTGAGAGGATCGAGTCATGGCACGTCCTTCCCAGTACCCGCTTGAGCTGCGCCGTCGTGCAGTGCGGATGGTCGCCGAGGTGCGGCCCGACTACGACACCGAGTGGGCCGCGATGAAGGCGGTCGCCGCGAAGCTCGGCATCGGCACGACCGAGACGCTGCGCAAGTGGGTCCGCCAGGACGAGATCGATGCCGGCACCCGGCCGGGGACGACGACGGAGGAGTCCGCGCAGGTCAAGGCGATGAAGAAGGAGATCGCCGAACTGAAGCGGGCGAACGAGATCCTGAAGGCGGCGGCGAGTTTCTTCGCGGCCGAGCTCGACCGGCCACACACACGCTCGTAGCGTTCATCGACGAGCACCGGGACCGCTTCGGCGGAGTCGAGCCGATCTGCCGTGTCCTCACCGAGCACGACTGCAAGATCGCCCCGTCCACCTACTACGCCCACCACAAGCGCCGGCAGGCACCCTCGACCCGCACCGTTCGCGACACCGAGCTGAAGACCCTGATCCAGGAGGCATACGACGCCAACTACCGCGTCTACGGCGCGAGGAAGATCTGGCGGCACCTGAACCGCCAGGGCCATGCCGTGGCCCGCTGCACCGTCGAACGGCTGATGCGCGAGCTCGGCATCACCGGCGCCGTCCGAGGAAAGAAGGTGATCACCACGATCCCGGATCCCTCCGAGCCCAGGGCGCCGGACCTGGTCGACCGCGACTTCGTTGCGTCCGCACCGAACCGCTGCTGGGTCGCCGACTTCACCCACGTCGCCACGTTCTGCGGCGTCGTCTACGTCGCCTTCGTCGTGGACACCTTCTCCCGCCGCATCGTCGGCTGGTCCGCCTCGACCACGAAGCAGACCCGGCTCGTCCTGGACGCCCTGGACATGGGACTGTGGCAACGCGACCGAGACCAACACCCGCCCCTGCCAGGCGAGTTGGTTCATCACTCGGACGCGGGTTCGCAATATACGTCCTTCACGCTGGCCGAGCACTTGGAGAAGGCCGGCATCGCCGCATCGATCGGATCGGTCGGCGACGCGTACGACAACGCGCTGATGGAGTCCACGATCGGCCTGTTCAAAACCGAGGTGATCAAACCGCAGCGACCCTGGCGATCCCTCGCCCAGGTCGAGCTGGCCACCGCCGAATGGACCGACTGGTACAACCACACCCGGCTCCACGGTGAGATAGGGCACATCCCGCCCGCCGAATACGAAGCCAACCACTACCTCAGCACCACGAAACCCCAGGTCACAACCAACATCTGAGGTCTCTACCGAACCCGGAACGGTTCATTCAACCTGAGTAACGGCGTCGGCCGACCGACACAGCCACCTCGCCAGCCCCGTTTACTGATCGTTTCAGAGAATGAGGACACCGCGTCGTCCGAGGCACGCGGCCCGTGCCTCGCGCTCCCCGTGTCGGCTGTGAAAATCGCTGTCCGGATGCCGGAACACGGTGATAGACAGTCAGGCGTGCAAGAGACTCCGGAGTTCCCCGTTCTGCTTCGCCTGATCGACGAACGGTCGACCGCTTTCCGTGCCGCGGTCGCCTCCGCGCCCAGCCTCGACGTGCAGGTGCCGACCTGCCCCGACTGGACGCTGTTCGATCTGGTGGAGCACCTGGGTGGGGGAGACCGTTTCTGGGCCGCCATCGTCAGTGCCGGGCCTGCCGACGCTCCCCTGGCCGAGGCCACCGCTGCGCGCGCCGCCCTGGAAGTGCCGCGGGGGCGTGAGGCCCTGCTGGCCTGGCTGGCCGCGTCAACGCAGCTGCTGCTGAGCGCCCTGCGCGAGGCAGGGCCGGAGAGCGGTTGCTGGACGTGGTGGCCCGCGTCGCAGTCACCGCAGAACTCCGGTGGGGTCGCCCGGCACCGGGTCCAGGAGACCGCAGTGCACACCTACGACGCCCAGGTCACCGTGGGCGCCCCGCAGCCGCTGCCGGACGAGGTGGCACTCGACGGTGTCGACGAGTTCCTGTCCACCTGCTGCGCAACGCCGAGCGCCTGGCCGCACGAGCCCACTGCCTTCGACTTCCACGCCACCGAGGGCCACTCCTGGCGCCTCACGGTCGACGGCGACGGCGCACGCTCCACCCGTCTCCCCACGCCCGCCACCGCTGCCGACGAGGGCCCGGAAGCGGCCGGCGCCTCCGTCCGCGGCACGGCCAGTGAGCTGGTCCTCTTCATGTACGACCGTATCCCGGCGGACTCCCTGAAGATCGACGGAGACGCAGGTCTGCTCGACCTGCTCCGCGCCTGGGAGCCGGAGGAGTAGGACGTGACGATGCGCCACCTCGTCCCCCCGAGGGCATGCCTCCGGCCAACGGCTACAGCCACGTCGTCGTCGCGTCCTGGCCGCTGATCGCGATCTCCGGCCAGGCCAGCTCACTGGTCCAGGGCAGCGTGCTGGCACCCAGGTTCCGGGTCGAGGTCGACGCCCTGGCCGTGCTCGCCGAGCCGTAGGCCGGTTCACCTCTGCCTCTGCCTCTGCCTCTGCCTCTGCCTCTGCCGGCCTGGCCGCATGTGCTGCCTGGAGCTGGGGCGGGCGCGGTCGACGGGTGAGTTACCGCTGGGCTTGATCCGCTTTGACGGACACTCCTGATCAGGGGCTTCGACCCCGGAAGGATGATGTCCATCATGGAGAGCATGGGGAAGAAGAAGCCGCGCCCTCGCCGCTCGTTCACACCGGAGTTCAAGGCCGAGATCGTCGAGCTGTGCCGACGCGGAGACCGCTCGGTCGGCCAGGTGGCCAAGGACTTCGACCTGACCGAGACCGCAGTACGTGACTGGATCAAGCAGGCCGAGGTCGACGCAGGCGAACGCGACGGCTTGACCAGCAACGAGCGCGAGGAACTGGCCAGGCTGCGGCGGGAGAACCGCCGCCTGCGCGAGGACGTGGACATCCTCCGCCGGGCGACAGCTTTCTTCGCGTCAATGCCAAAGTAGGGGACACCGGCGCCCGGGTGGTGGCAGAGTGGCAGGACCGGCGGGGTTGGCTCTCTTTTTCGCTGCCCCGTTCACGGTGGCTTGTCCTTGATGTGCCGCCCCGCCGGCCCTGGCGTCCCCGTGGAGTGGCTTGATAGGAGCGTGCTCTCGGCCCGATTGAGGCGTGCCCCCGCGGCGGACCCGGCACCGGATCCCCGCGCTCCCTGCTGGAGGCACCTTCATGATCGTGGTCGGCGTCGACGCGCACAAGAAGACCCACACCCTGGTCGCTGTCGACCCGCTCGGACGGCGACTGGACCAGCTCACGATCGCCGCGACACCCACAGGCCACCAACAAGCATGCGAGTGGATAGGGAAGTTCGGCCAGGTCCTGGTCGCCGTGGAGGACTGCCGACATCTGACCCGACGCTTCGAGGTCGACCTGCTGAACGCCCGCCACTCCGTCGTCCGCGTGCACACGAGGCTGATGGCCGGCGCCCGCCGCTCCGCCCGCGAGCGCGGCAAATCCGACCCGATCGACGCCGAGGCGGTGGCCCGGGTCGCCCTGCGCGAACCCGACCTACCGAAGGCCTGCCTGGACGGCCCGTCCCGCGACACGAAGCTGATCGTCGACCACCGCCGCCTCCTGGTTCGCCAGCGGACAGCCGCAGCCAACAAGCTCCGCTGGTTCCTCCACGAGATCGACCCCGAACTGCCCGTCCCCTCACGAGGCCTTCGCCGCTTGTGCGTCTTCGACACGCTAGAGGCAACTCTCACTGGACGTCCGGGAGTTGTCGTCGAGATCGCCCTCGACATGATCGCCGAGTGTCGACGGCTCACCTTGCGGATCAATGCCCTGGAAAGCCGGCTGCGACGTCTGGTGCGCGAGCTCGCGCCCGCTCTGCTGGAGGTGCCAGGCTGTGGGGTGATCGGCGCCGCCGCGATCCTCGGCGAGACCGCAGGTGCCGCCCGGTTCAAGTCGAAGGACGCGTTCGCGCACTTCAACGGCACCGCACCGATCCCGGTCTGGTCCTCGAACAAGGTCAGAGTTCGGCTCAACCGCGGCGGCAACCGGACGATCAACAACGCCCTCCACATGGTCGCGGTCACACAGGTTCGCGGCAGCGGCGAGGGAGCCGCCTACTACGCCAAGCAGATTGCGGCCGGGAAGACCGTCAAAGAGGCTCTCCGCCTGCTCAAACGCCGTATCTCGGACAGGGTCTTCCGGGCCCTGCTCGCCGACGAGACCGCACGAAGTCGACACGACCAACCTGCCGAAGGGTCAGTCGAGTTGGCTGCTTGACATAGGAGCATCAAGGAGACCCGGTGACGGTGCACCCGTTCATCGAGGCGGAGAAGCAGAGCGGCCACAACGTCAAACGGGCGTGTGAGCTGCTGAAGGTCTCCCGTGCCGCCTTCTACGCCCGCCGCACCGCCATGCCCGGTCCCCGCGCGGTGCGCGACGCGGAGCTGACCGAGAAGATCACCGAGGTCCACCAGACCTCGCGAGGCAGCTACGGATCCCCGCGCGTCCATGCCGTGCTCCAGCGCGAGGGCGAGCGGTGCGGCCGCCGCCGGATCGCCCGGTTGATGCGCCGATCCGGCCTGCAGGGCCGCCACCGCCGGCGACGACAGCGCACCACGATCCCCGATCCGCATGCCGGCACTCGTCCGGACCTGGTCCTGCGAGACTTCCAGCCCGACCCGGCGGCGGTCGACACGCGTTGGTGCGGCGACATCACCTACATACCGACCCAGGAGGGCTGGCTCTACCTGGCCACCGTCATCGACATCGCCTCGCGCCGCGTCGTCGGTTGGGCCACCGCAGACCACCTGCGGACCGAACTGGTCGCCGATGCGCTTCGGGCTGCCTGCCGGACCCGCCGCCCATCCGGTCCGGTGGTGTTCCATTCGGATCGCGGCTGTCAATATACGAGTCGCGAATTCTCCATCCTGGCAAGGGATTTCGATGTCAGATTGTCGGTCGGCCGCACCGGTCAGTGCTGGGACAATGCGCTCGCCGAGTCGTTCTTCGCCACGCTGAAGCGGGAGTTGCTCGGCGACCGGCCGTGGCCGAGCCGGGCGGTGGCCCGCACCGCGATCTTCGAGTGGATCGAGAGCTGGTACAACATACGCAGGCTGCACAGCAGCCTCGGCTACCGCAGTCCCGCCGAGTACGAGACCGTTCTCGCGGCCTGACCACCACAACAATGGTGTCCGTCAAAGCGGAGCAAGCTCACCGCCATGCTCGCCCCTTTTGTGCGCCCGGACGTGCGACCCGTCCACAGCACAGTCGTTCAGGTCCAGAAGGTCGGCGCCGCGCAACTCGCTCAGCAGGGCGGCGTGCAGACGTGGCCAGACGCCGGCCCTAAACGATCAGTCAGCGGGGAAGGCATTTTGATGAAGTGTCACCGAGCCCTCGACACCGGCAGAACACGGCTCGGGCCCAATGCTGATGCTACCGAGCGGAGAAGGCAGGATTCGAACCTGCGCGGGCATTCACCCGATCGGGACCGAAGTCCCGGTCCCCGATAAACCACTCCGGGCACCTCTCCAAGCAGACCAGTCCGCGCACTACGGAACTGATCCTCGTGCGTTGGACCCCTCCTGCCTGGCTCCTCTGCACACCCATGACTATTCCTCACCGCCCTGACATCGCACTGACGTGGCACTGACCGCCCGGCTGCCTTCGACACTCCATTGGATGCCAGCTGCCGAACAAGCCGGCGACGCCGCCGCGAATCCGACAGAGGCGCCGCTGGGCCCGAACCCGAACGCAGCCCCTCCCCCCACGCCTGAACCGTGCCGCCCGGCGGCCGGGCGCCCCGGCTGGACGTATCGCCGATTGTGGCCGAGTATCGCGCCGGTTCCCTCGCCGCATGCCCCGTTCTCGGGCGAAATCAGCCGCTTCAGGGAGATCAGGATCTATCGTTCTGACAGTAGGTCAGCTCACCCTGCCTGGAGGATGTGTGAAGGTCGGTCGGATGTTTCTCGCGTTGGTAGCCGGGGCCGGACTGTTGGTCGGCGCCACGCCCGCGCACGCCGCCGTTCCCGCGGCGCTGGACCAGTGCTCCGCCGAGGACCACCATGGTGACCCACGGCTCGGCCCGGAGCGGCTCCCGATCCTGGGCCGCGTGGGGCTGGAGCTGATCGGCTACAACCGCACGGGCGGCCAGGACGAGCAGACCTTCCTCTCCCAGTACTACGACAGCCAGGCCGGCTCCTGGCGCTATCCCCCGGCCGACGGCTATCTGACCGGCCCCGACGGGCAGCCCGTCAAGCTGAACCAGACGCTGCTACCCGGCCAGGACATCGACCGCTACGGCAGCGAGTACGGCTCTTTCCTGGCACCCGAGGGCCTGCCCTACGCCAACCGCTCCATCCCGCCGCAGAGCCTGGACAGCACCTCTGCCCCCGCCGGCTGCAACTACCACGACTACCAGGTCGTCAAGCCCTTCACCGTCCACGCCGGCCCGATCGCTCCCTGGTTCAACCAACCCGGCCATGGATGGCAGTTCCAACTCGACGCCACTCTGGTCCCCGGCGCTCCAGAACGAATCAATGTCGGCTGGCTGGTCACCAACGGCTACCTCAAGCGCCTCGTCTGACACCCCGACGCCAAGGCATCCGCCCCGCCCGAACACACCGGCTCGGCCTCCACTCCCCGTCGCGGTGGAGGTGGATTGTGATCTCGAGCGCGAGGCCGGCGAAGCCGCGGCTCGACGCATCGCGGTGCGAACCCTGCTCTCGGCGGCGTGGCGCTCCGCACGCGCGCGGTGGGGGCTTGGGTCGTTGATGGTTGGGGTAGTCGGTGTAGCCGTGGTGGTCGCCGCCCGGAACGTGGTGGTGCCGGGCTCGTTGAGGGCAGCATTGGTACGCCGGCGTCACACCAGGTCAGGGTTTGGCGCCCGGCGTACCGCCGCCGCGGTCGGACCCTGGCGTACGGCCACCGCGCCCCGGCCTACCCCTTGGCGACCGGCCGGTAGACGCACACGTTCACGCCCGTGCCGCTGGTGACCGTGGAGACCAGTTCGAGCGTGCGCAGCGCACCGTCGTCGGGGAAGATCGTCTTACCGCCGCCGAGGAGCACCGGCATGATCACGAGCCGGAGCTCGTCGACCAGACCCTCGCTCAGGAGGGCGCGTGCGAGCGTGGGGCTCCCCATGACCAACAGGTCGCCACCGTCGCTCCCGTGCAGCTCCCGGATTCGGGCGACGGCCTCGTCACCGGGGATGCGCGTGGTGTTTTCCCAGGTCAGCTCGTCGTCATCCAGCGTCTGCGACACGACGTACTTAGGGATGGCGTTCATCCGGTCGGCGAAAGGATCGCCGGCCCGCTCGGGCCACGCCGCGGCCATCGTCTGCCACGTCCGACGCCCGAACAGCAGCGCCCCGGCCCCGGTCATCGCATCGTCGAAGGCACCGCCCACCACCTCCGGATCGAAGAACGGATGCGACCAACCGCCATGGGCGAAGCCACCATCGGTGTCCTCCTCAGGTCCGCCCGGCGCCTGCACAACCCCGTCCAAACTCATGAACTCACTGATAACGATGCGCACGGGACACGCTCCTCTTCTTCGCCCACGGTGGTGCGGCACATTGCTCGCGCCGCCTGGATGACCATCTCATCGACCACTGACAACGCCTCAGGCGATCAGCAAAGGCCGGGGGAAAGACCGGACCCGTTCACGACACTCACCTCAGGCGCGCAACGACCGGACCCGCCACAAACGAAGCCGGACCCCCCGCGCACCGCGCCTGCCAGGGACCCGGCAACCACCAACCTACTCATCCAGATCGCGCCGCCACCACAGACACACCCACCCACCCACCACCCGACCAGGGCGGCCCCCGCCCCTGGGCGTACGGATGCCCGCTGCGCTCTTCGCCTACGCCGGGATCGCCGCCGTGGTCGCCGCCAGCACGCCGAAGGGCGCACACGGCCGGATCTCCGCGATCTTCGGTGCCGAGATCGCGATCGTCCTCGCCCTCGCGGCCCGAAGCCGTTCGGGCAGCCGTGCTGCCGTCACGTAGCTGCAGTGCCCCGGAAGCCGTCCTGATCCGGTTCCCGTCCAACGCCCATGGGTGTGCGTCAGGCGCCACCGGGTCGCTGCCGCAAACCGCGTGGCCGCCGGAACGCGAGGTCGCAAACCCGCCGGACTCCTCGTTCGTGCCGGTCGATGATCGTGTCATGTCCCAGGATCTGAAGAGGAGTTGGAGCAGCATGACGGAGAAGCTCGACGGCAGGGTGGCGCTGGTGACGGGTGGCAGCCGGGGCATCGGCGAGGCTGTGGCCCTGCGGCTGGCCGAGGACGGTGCCGATGTCGCCCTCACCTACCGACAGGACGCGGAGCGCGCGGAGGCCGTAGCGGGGAAGATCGAGGCAATGGGCCGCCGTGCCTGGGCCGTCCGGGCCGACGGCGGCGATCCGGCGCAGGTGCGGGCCGCCGTTGACGGAGTGGTTGCCCATTTCGGCAGGCTCGACATCCTGGTCAACAACGCGGGTGCCGGAGTGCTGGGGCCGATCGGCGCGCTGTCGCTGGCGGACGTCGACCTGGTCCTGGGCGTCAACGTGCGGGGATCGTTCCTGGCGGCGCAGGCGGCCGCCGGGCACATGGGCCGTGGCGGACGGATCGTCACCATCGGCAGCTGTATGGCCGAGCGGGTGGCGTTCCCGGGCGGCAGCCTCTACGCGACCAGCAAGGCGGCGCTGTTCGGCCTGACCAAGGCGCTCGCCCGTGAACTGGGCCCGCGGGGCATCACCGCCAACCTGGTCAACCCGGGCCCGACCGACACCGAGATGAACCCCGCCGACGGCCCCGCCGGCTCCGCGCAGGCGGAGCTGACGGCGCTCGGCGCCTTCGGGCAACCCTCCGACATCGCGGCGACGGTGGCGCACCTCGTGGGAGCGGACGGCCGGTACATCACCGGCGCCGCCATCGCGGTGGACGGCGGCTTCGCCGCCTGAGGCGGTGGGCCTGTCCGACCCGGGCGCTTGACCCGCCCGGGTCGGCTCACCGATGGCCCGGACGGCCGTTGAGAACGTACGGGCCGCGGTGCAGTCGTCGCGGGGAGATCCGCGCTCACGTACCCGTCGTGGGACACGCACAGCGCTCCGGTTCGGCCCCGGCCCTGTCTGCCGCGCCGTGTGATGCCGGGTGCCGGGGGCTATGACCGACGGCGTTCGCGGTCCTGCACCCCTATCGGGTGTAAGTGGTGATGGTGAGGCCGGAGTCGAAGGATCGCGTGACCGTCGGGGCGAATGTCGCCGGGGTGAAGGGGCCGTCGAACAGGGGGATGCCGGAGCCGATGACCATCGGGTGCCGCTTGATGATCAGTTCGTCGATCTCCTCGCTGAGGGCGGCGGCCAGTTTGCCGCCTCCGGCCAGCCATATCCCCATGCCGTCCTGCTTCTTGAGCTGGCGCACCAGCGCGGCGGGGTCGTCGGCGGCGACCGTCACCTCCGGATCGGGGCTGGTCAGTGTGCGGGACACGACGTACTGCTTCAAGTGGGCGTACGGGCTGGTGAGTCCCACCCGCAGGCCCGGCTCGTAGGTCCCGCGCCCCATGATCACGGTATCGAAACGCTCGGCGGCCCGGTCGGCCACGCCCAGGGGTCCGCGTGCGGGCGTGGGCATGGTCTCGGGGAAGTCGGCCAGGATCGCCGCGGCGTCCTCGCCCTCGAAGGGGAAGAAGTCGAACTGGCCGTCGGGACCGGCGATGTAGCCGTCAAGGGTGGCGGCGATGTAGTAGGTCAGCT
Source organism: Kitasatospora atroaurantiaca (assembly GCF_007828955.1). Taxonomy (NCBI): domain Bacteria; kingdom Bacillati; phylum Actinomycetota; class Actinomycetes; order Kitasatosporales; family Streptomycetaceae; genus Kitasatospora; species Kitasatospora atroaurantiaca. The sequence continues at coordinate 206,328 of NZ_VIVR01000001.1, forward strand.
TGCGCATGTGGGTGCTCTTCTCGTTGGACAGTCGGACGGCACGGAGGTGGGGTCGGTGTTGGCGCGTACCGGACGGAGGAGGCCCCCGGTAGGGGCGGCCGGGCGCCTACAGGTTGAGCCGGTACTCGAAGGCGTGTGTGTCGGCAGGTAGCCCAGCGAGTCGTTGACGTGTCTCATGAACCGGGGTCGTGCGGCGCACCGTCGGGTGCCTGCCGTTACCGGGCCCAGGGCAGGACGCGGGTGCCCTCGGTGCCCGGCACCGAGGCGAGGCCGTCGGAGCGCATGGCGACGTACGCCTCGGCCGCCTGGGGGGCATGAACCTGGCGGACCACATCCGGCGGGAGGACCACGGTCTGGCCGGCCGAGATCTTCTCGGTACGGCCCTCGCAGGTGATCTCCAGGGTGCCCGCGGTGACCGTCCAGACCTGTTCGCGACTGATGGTGTGTTCGGGGCCGGTGGCACCGGCCTCCATCTCGACCGTCCAGGTGCTGAGTTCGGCGCTTCCCCGGCTGGGGGCGGCAAGGCCGGTCATGGTCGCGTTCGGGGAGACGGTGACGTTCTCCGCCGATGGGGTGATCACGTGCACGGCGGGCTCCTCGTCTTCCGCGGGGCGGCTGAGTGTGGCCCATTCGACCAGCTGGATGACGACTCCGTTCGGGTCGGTCATCTGGAACAGTCGCTCGCCCCAAGGCTCTTCGCGCAGCGGCATGGTGATGGGGGCGCCTTCGCCTCGCAGACGTACTTCTTCCGCCTCGATGCCGGTGACCGTCAGCGCCAGGATCAGGCCGGCCGCTTGCTGGTCGCGCTGCTCGGCAGGGAGAACCTCGATGCCCCGGCGGAGCAGCACGATGTCCACGGCGGCGTCGTCACGGGTCAGGGAGGCGAAGCCGTCGTCGGCCATGGCCACCCGGTAACCGAGGTGGGTGGTGAGGAAGTCGCGGGAGGCGTCCACGTCGGCGACGGTCAGGGAAAGGGTGGAGACAGAGACGTTCACGGCGGCCCCTCGGCAGGTGTGTGGTCGTGCGACGGGTGTGAAGCGGGCTGGTCGACTGTCAGCAGTTGCGGCGCGGCGCGTGCCACCGGGTACGGATGACTGCCCTGCGGCGGCCCGTGCGGGGCAGGTCGCGGAGCAGGCGGTGGGCGGCGAGGGTCGGGCCGGTGCCTTGCGCGGCGGCGAGCTCGGCGGTGTCGAGCTTTCGCATGCACGATCCCTTTCCCTCAGGCGAACTTTACGACGAACGTAATGTTAGGGGCGGCGAACCGAATAGGTCAAGGATAATTTTGCGACGGATGTAAGATTGCCCCATGAGTATCGAGACACCGGGACTCCGCGAGTCCAAGAAGCAGGAGACCAGGCAGCTGATCTCCGACCACGCCACCCGGCTCTTCCTCGAGCACGGCTTCGAAGAGACCACCATCGCCGAGATCGCCACCGCGGCCCGGGTGGCCAAGAAGACGGTCACCAACTACTTCCCACGCAAAGAGGACCTGGCCCTCGACCACCACGAGGAGTTCACCGCGAGCCTCGCCCGCGCCGTCACCGACCGGGCCGACGGCGAGTCGGCGGTCGCCGCGCTGCGGCGCGAGTTCAACGCTGCGCTCGACGAACGCGACCCCGTCGCGGGCTTCGCCGGCCCCGACTTCGCCCGCATGATCGCCGACAGTCCCACCCTCACCGCCCGCCTGCGCGACCTCCACGACCAACGGGAAGAAGCCCTCGCCGCCGCACTGGCCGCCGCCTCCCCCGCCGCGACCCCCGCCATCGCCCCCCGAGCCGCTGCGGCTCTCCTCGCCGCCGCCCACCGCCTACTGTTCCGGCGCATCCAGGAACTCACACTCGCAGGGCACCCCAACGACCGGATCGCCGCCACCCTCGCCCCTGAGGCGGCCCACGCCTTCGACCTCCTCGACGCCTCACTCAACGCCTCCCCTGACACCGCGCAGTGACCCGGTCCGCGGCCGGAGAACCTGAACGCACGACAGGTCTCCTGAGTACCGCCGACGACCAACCATCCGGGCCCGGATCTGCGGGGCCAACTCGCGGATGTCCACCCGCAGGTCCGGCTCCAGGTGGCGCAGGATGCCCTGGGTCAGGCTCATGTTGGCGGCCAGCTGGTCGACGCCCCCTGTACCGAGAGCATCCAGGAAAGGCCCGCTGAAGCCGGTGACCGCAGCGAACCGACCGAAGGCCTCGGCGTTGCCGAAGTCCCCCAGACGGCGCCAGACGGTGAACAGGTTGCGCATGTACTCGTCCCGGTGCGGCCACGGCGCGACCAGGACCAGGCTGCGCACCAGCTCGGGGCGCGTCGCCGCGACCCCGGCGGCTACGACCGAGCCGAGCGAGAAGCCAACCAGGTCGACCGGCTCGCCGCCGGCATGCTCGATCACCGCGGCGATCTCCCCGGCGACCGGCAAACCCAGGCTTAGTACTGCAACGGCTTTTTTCCGTGATGAGGCCTCAGCTCTTGGGCTATGGCCCCGTCGTCTTGTCTACGTACACTGACGGCCATGGCATGCCGCATCAGTGAGCTGATCCTCGACTGCGCCGACCCCGAGCGGCTCGCCGCTTTCTGGAGCAAGGTCCTCGGCTACGTCGAACTCGGCCGGGAGGACGACGGAAGCATCGCGATCGGGCTGCCCGACGCCGGCTTCGGCGGCCCGCAGCCCACCCTCGTCCTCAGCCCCAGCAGCGACCCGCGGACCGGGAAGCTCCCACTGCACATCGACGTCAACGCCACCGACCGCGACCAGGACGCCGAGTTGGAGCGGCTGCTCGCTCTCGGCGCCAGGCCCGTCGACGTCGGCCAGACCGGCACCGAGAGCTGGCACGTCCTGGCCGACCCGGAAGGCAACAAATTCTGCCTCCTGCGCACCCGGCTCCAGCCCCTCTGACCACGTGCGTCCGGGCGCCGAGCCGCTCGGCCCTTCGAGTGAGGCCGGGGGTTTGGCTCGTCGGTGTCAGCACTCGAGCTTGTGCTTGAGTTCCGCCTTGTTCATCGACGAGCGGCCGCGGATGTTGCGGCGGCAGGCCTCCTCGTAGAGCTGATCGTAGGTGGGGCCGTCGGCACCGGAGTGGGAGCGCTGGCCGCCCCGTTTGCTGAAGGACATGTCGCGGGTGGAGGTGCGGCTCACGGTGCGGGCCCAGTACGGTCTTTACCAGCGCCGCGGGGCTGGCTGGTGCCCTGGAAAAATCTACGGCTGATCGCCGGACCGGGCCAAGGCCCGGCCATCCGTGGCGGGGCCCTCCGGTCCGGCGTTCTGACCTGCACGGGACCTCCGGCCGACTACTGCATCAGTGCGGTGTGCGGGTGGTTCGGCGCCCCCGGGCAGGCGTAGATCTGCTGGTTGTAGCCGTCGCCGATGGTGATCATGGTCGGTCTCGCCGGGTCGGGGTAGTCGGTGTCCATGGAAACGGCGGCCTGATCCTCGTACGGGGTCCAGCTGTGCATGTCCACGTGCCGCTCTTTCGTGGCAATCGTCAGCATCGGCTCCATCCGGCTGCCGCAGACGCGGCAGTCCTGGGGTGCGGGATCGGTGAAGCTCCAGGGCGCCCAGCCGCCGGCCTTCCAACCAGGAGCGACGGACAACTCGCGGTCGTAGTACGTGTCCTCCGCCCCATAATCGGCGCTGCCCGGCTTCGCGCCGGTCTTCTGCCGGGCGCTCCACGCCTGGACCTGTGCGCGCAGGTCCGGGTCCAGCTCCACAGCCCGGGGGTACTCGGTGATCTGCTCTGGGAAGACCAGGCACGGCTCCGGCAGGTAGTCGTCGTACTGGATCGCGGGCGGCTGCGGAGGTGCGGTGAGGACATCGCCGACCGCGGCGGCGGACCGCCAGAACAGCTCGGTCCTGGGCATGTTCTCCCCCGGGTGATCGAAGGCGCACCACAGCACCTGGAGCAGGTCCGCACCTTCGGGCGGGCGCAGGTCGGGCACCTCGTGGACGTACAGCTGGGCCACGGCCAGCAGTGCGACGGGCCCCTCAGGGCAGGGGCGGCCGGCGTTGATCCGATCCACCACAGCATGTTCCTGCGGACTGTAGGAGCGAGAGCCCTGCGGTCGGTTCCGGGCAGCCGCCCGGATCTCCCGCAGCAGCCTGACATCCGCCGGGGAGGTCGCCGGCAGCAGGGCCGGCGCCCGGTGCGTGCCCTCGCAGTGCGGCCAGGGTTCGGCGGAGGGCCACAGCAGCGGCCCGCCGACCGAACTTTCCTGTGGGGACGGCGATCCCGGGCGCGGGTGCAGCCGGGTCGCCGTCCGGGCCAGCGGGGCCAGCCGCGGGAGGACCACCGCGATGTCGGCCGGCCTCGGTGGGGTTGTGCGGGTCATGCCGACCTCCATGCGGCACCGGTCTCAGTTCCCGAGATTGGGTCCGTTGTTGTAGGGGACGTTCAGGAGACTTGTCGTGTAGAAGACGGGCCATGACGCACCATTGGGCAGCTGAACCGTGGCGCTCATGTTGACACCCAGCGGGATCGTGCTGCTGGCGTCCCGGTAGACGGGCGTCACCACGTAGTACACGGCAGCAGCCTCCCCCTCGGGCAGTGCGTCCACCGCCTTCTTGACCATGATTTCGTACTGCCTCATGCTGACGTCCTTGGTGTTCATCCCCAGTTGCCAGCACGGAACGAGGTTCGCCCAGTCCTGGGTCCCGCCCCATCCTCCGAAAAGGTTGGCGATCAGGTGGCAGCGTGCGAGGCCACCGTTGGGAGCCTGCGTCTGCGCGTCCCGCCAGCCGGTGATGTCGCCGCGGGCATCGGTCCCCTTGCCCAGGTTCTTCGTCAGACAGGCCTCCGCCGTAGCGGCCCGGGCGCCGGAGGGGCCCGTCGGGTCCGCGATCTTGTTGCGGCGGGCCACGTTCTGGCTGGTGTTGACGATCCATCCGCCGCCGCTGTCCCTCCTCGGGGACGGCTTGTTGGCCAGGCAGGCGGCTTTGCCTGCAGGAGGGGGCGGCGGGGTCCCGGGGCCGGGATCCGAGGAGTTCGGCGCCGCCGGGACAGGCTTGAATTCATCGATGATGAGCTTCACGCCGGGCTTGTACGCGACGACCTGACCGCGGCGCGACAGGGCGGTCTTGAAGACCTCCGGTCCCGGGGCTGCAGTGGCCTCCGGCGCCTGCACCTGCAGTGCCGTGTAGTGCCCGTTGGGCTTGCGGACCAGGCCGTCGTAGGTGGTGGAAGGGCTGCCGAGCTGCGCCGCCTGTGCGGCGGGGAGCTGCCGGACGGCTTCAGGCGTCAGATACGCCGTGCCCGGCCTCATGTCGACCGTGCTGCCGGTCTGCTTCGCGTACGCCTTCAGGGCGGAGGCCTGCGGCTGCCTGGACGGGCTGTCGGCAGTGTCGGCACCCTGGCTCGCGGACTGGTCGGTCTGCTGCGGCGGGCCGGCCGCGTCACCGCCCTGGTTCATCGTCGCCGCCGGGTCCGGCGGATTGTCGGCGAGGCTCTGGATGGCCTGGGCTATCTGCTGGAGCAGCTGCTGGCCCCGGGACTCCAGCTGCTGCTCCTTGCTCCGGAGCGCGCCGGCCTTCGCGTCCTGTGCCTTGGAGGCGGCGGTGAGCTGGGACTGCCTGGAGCTGAGCTTGGACCGCTCTGCGTCGAGTTGGGACTGCTCGTTCTGGAGGCTGCTCTTCTCTGCCTGGAGCTGGGCCTGCTCGGCCCTCAGTTCGCTCGCCTCGGCCTCGTAGGCGTTGGCCGCAGCGGCCTGCGCGGGCAGTTGGAAGGTGTTCGGCTTGCTGTTGTGGGCGTCGATCCTGGCGGACAGGGCCGCCGCGCGCGTGTTGAAGCTGCCGGTCTTCTGGTCCACGGCAGCGGTCTTGGTGTTGAACGCCGCGGTGTCATTGCGCAAGGCGGCGGCATTCTTGGTGATCTCCTCCGCCTCGGCGACCACGTCCTTCGCCTGTTGCGCTATCTCGGCTTCCTGTCGGTTGAAGTCCTCGACCTCCTGAGCGAGGGCCGCTGAGGCGGCCTCGATGCCCCCGAACGGAACCAGGGGGGCGACGGTGCCCGACTGTGCCAGGACAGCCATGGCACCGGTGGTCGCGCTCGCCCGCGCCCCCGCGCCGACGATCGGTACCAGGACCGCCACCAGCACCAGGAGGACGAAACGCCGCACGGTTCGCCGGAAGCGAGCGGCCGGCTTGTGCGGGTGCGCGGTCATCCGCTCACCTTCCCGGTGAGCGCGTCGGCGAGCTTCGCGGTGGTCGGCTGGCCGTCGCCCGCCTGGCAGACGGCGACCTGTACGAGACTCGTGCCCTTCACACGTGCCTGGTGGTAGCAGGCCCACTTCGCGCTGCCGCCCTGTGACGCCGTCCACGCCACGGCGACCGGGGTGGGAGGCTGTGCCGTGTAGGCCCACTTCGAGGTGCGACCTGCCTGGTCGGTGCGTGTCGAGGACGGGCACTTGGTGAGACCGGCGGTGAGGGTCTGGAAGGCCGTACCGGCCTTCTCGCCGTCCGGGAACACGCCGATGACCTGGTTCACGGTGTAGGCGCCCGTGTCCCCGGCGTCCTGGTAGGTCGCCGACAGGAACGCGGTCCACGCCTGCCCGTAGACCGACTGGGTCGTCGGCCCCACCGCCACGGCGCAGTCCGACGGCGACACCGTCAGCGGGGCGTGGGGCCGGTTCGACCGGGAGCCGGCGACCAGCGTCGTCCCGGCCAGTCGGCTGACGCTGTCAGGGCTGAGGAGGTCCGCGTCGACCGTACCCGCGGCGATGTGCGGCGGAAGGCCTGTCGGCTGCTGCGGCCAGGCCCACCACCCGACGCCGGCCAGTACGAGGCAGGGAACGACCGCAGCCAGGAGCAGCCGCCAGTGACGCAGTGCTCGAGCGAGCCGGCGCGTACTCGGACCTTGTGAACGCGAGGGCTGCGGAGTCAGTGCCTGCTGCAGCGGCCCCGCCCCTGGGGTCTGCGGCCGGCTGGGGGGTGCCGGTGCCGCAGGGTCTGTCTTCCAGTAGTGCTCTGTCACGCCTTGCTCCTTGTCGTGGTGTTCCTGCCGGTGCTCTTTGGCGCCCCGAAGCCGCCTTGGGCACGGTGGGTCGGATGTGGGTGGTCAGCGGTGGCACGAGGCGCTGAGGAGGAGCAGCAGGATCGCGGTGGTGATGAAGGTGAGGCAGCCGGTGCCGCCGCCCGGGTACTTGAAGTGGGTCTCGACCCGGCCGCCGGGGGTGCTGGTGCGTCCGGTGAGGTAGACGTTGGATCCGGTGCAGCTGCCGACATCAGAAGTGGCGGCCCTGATGAGTGATGGTGGCGTTCGTGCTGATCGGAGCACAGGCCAGAGCACCGGCCTTATATGACCGGTCGTCATGTGACCTGACCGTCGCCCTCCAGGACAAGTTCGGCGAGGCCGGCAGGCGGATGCTTGTCGTGGGGGTGAACGGCTGCACTTCGGTCACGTCTGAGGTGACCGAGTCCGCCCACCCGCCAGAAATCGAACGCTCGCCGATCAATCTCCGGTCGACGGAACGTGCCCGCGCGCTGTCAGGACCGGTGGACATGCTGATCGCGGTGTGCGGCACCGACAACGGCCACGACGTCTTCTGGCTCCGCAGCCCGGACACCCACCCGAACGAGTGGACCATCGTGGTGAGCCAGGCTCGTGACCACCACTGGTTTCACTTCGACGGCGGCCTCGCCGCCTTTCTGAGCGCGATCATGTCCGGCCGGAAGCCCGCGCACGTGAGGAGGCCTGACCCCGGCGAGTACACCAGCCTCAGGCGCGCCCTCCAGCGGCTCAATCACGGCTGACAGAGCCCACTCCCTGATCGGATCACGGTGTCCCCACCCGCGTTCCCAGGGAGGCAGCGATGCCCCACCGCATGCCCGCCACCGGCAGCACCTCCACGCCGGCCCACCAGGCCCGAGCCCCCCAGGTCCGCCCGGTGCCTTCCGAGGCCGCGGCCCCCGGCGCCCGGCCGCACCTGCCACCCACCGGATCCCGCACCACGCATCCGGCCCGGCGCAGGTCAGGACGCACCACGACGCTCGCCCACCACCTCCTCGTCGTACTCGCCGCCCTGGCCGCCCTCCTCGGAACCGCTGCACCCCCCGCCACAGCCGCCCCCGACACCCCGGACGCCTTCACCATCACCGCCGACCTCCACGACGGCATGATCGCCCAATTCGGCTCCGCCTATTACCTCTACGGCACCGCATACGGCTGCGGCTTCACCTGGTCACGCTCCGGCACACCCTGGTGCGGCTTCGGCGCCGCCCGCGCCGACAGCAGAGAAGGCCCGTACTCCCCTCCCACCCCGCTGTTCAGCCCGACCGACATCGACCCCTACACCGGGCACGACTACCGATGGCTGTGCGGATCCACCGGACAGGGCTGCTTCAACCCCCGCATGATCCAACGCACCGGCTGGGGCGCCGACGACGGCGCCTACATCCTCTGGTTCAACGCCCCCAAGGCCATTGCCGACGGCGCCACATCCGCCTATTACGTCATGGGCTGCAACAGCCCCACCGGACCCTGCGGAACAACCGCCGGCCCGCCCTACGGCTCAACTCACCGCCCCACCCTCCACCAATGCGCCGGAGCCGACGGCGACTTCACGCTCGCCAACGACCAGACAGGAGCCGCCGTCCTCTGCACCCTCGCAGGCCCCACCATGTCCCTCGCGATCGAACGCCTCACCGCCTGGGGCTCCGACGGCACCAACACCGGCACCACCAACCTCGCCAACCTCACCCACGTCGAATCCCCCGGCATCTACCAGGACGCCGCCACCGACACCTGGATCACCACCTACAGCGACCCCAACTGCGGCTACTGCACCGGCACGGGCACCGGTTACGCCACCGCGCCCGGCCTCCTCGGCCCCTGGACCGCCCCCACCAACCTCGGCATCAACCCCCCGCCCACCGGCCGACGCGACCTCTCCGCCACCAGCTGCGGCGGACAACCCCGCACCATCTCCCACCTCGACGGGCAACCCTGGCAAGGCATCGACCTCTGGACCGGCACCCTCAACCAGACGGCCGCCCGCCTCCACTACGAACCACTGCACTACACCCCCACCACCGGCGCCGCCGGTGACGCACAGCCTTGGAAACCCCCCTTCACCCCGTTCACCTGTGCGTAGAGCTCAGTTCACGCGGACACTGACGGCCTTTCTCAGCTGACGGCGTCGAGCAGCAGTTTCGCGGCCACCGTCGCCCCGTCGGTGCGGAACGTGTCGGCCACGGCCCTCGCTCGTGCGCGGGTCTCGGGGGTCAGGGCCGTCCTGAGCGCGGCCGACAGGGACTCGACGGTCGGGGTCGGACCGTCGTGTGCCGCGCCGATGCCCAAGTCGGCCACCCGGCCGGCGAAATACGGCTGGTCCGCCCCCTGGGGTACCACCACCTGAGGCGCGCCGGCCCAGGTGGCCGTCGTCGTGGTGCCCGCCCCGCCGTGGTGCACGACGGCCGCCGCCCGGCGGAACAGTGCCTGATGGTTGACCTCGCCGACGACGAAGCAGTCGTCCTGGTCGTCGATCAGGGCCAGCTCGGCCCAGCCCCGGGAGACGAGAACGCGGCGGCCCTGCGCGCGGATCGCCTCGATGGCCACCCGGGCGACGTCCTCCGGATCGCGCATGGGGATGCTGCCGAAGCCCACGTACACCGGTGGTGTGCCGGCGTCCAGGAACGCCACCAGCTCGGCGGGGAGCGGGCGTTCGTCCGGCAGGACCCACGCGCCGGTCTGCACCACGTCGAGGCCCGCCGGCTGCTGCCACGGGGCCAGGACCGGGTCCGCGGCCAGCCACGGGTGGTCGGTGAAGACGTGGTCGCGGACGTTGTCCACCGGCGGCAGGCCGATCGACGCCCGGTGGGTGTTGATCGCCTCGCCGAACACCGCCTGCGCGTCCTGGGCGTCCCGGTCCCACAGCACCCGATTGTCGGTCACATCCGAAGGGAGCGGCCGGCCCGGCCGCGGGATCGGCGGGTGGTGCGGCGACGGCAGGCTGACCGGCTGGTAACTCGCGTACACGTAGCGGATGCCCAGCTTCTCGGCGACCGACTTCACGCCGGCCACGGCCGGCACGAGGCCGGTCGCCACCAGCACATCACACCCCTCGGCTGCCTCGGTGACGTTGTCATAGAACGCGGCGACCAACTCGGCCGCGCGCCGGGGCACGCCTGCCGCCGACGGCGGCGTCTTCCCGGTCACCAACTCGCGCACCGACTGGCCGGTCGGCACCATCTCCACGCCGACCCCGGCCAGCCGCTTCGCGAACTCCTCGTCCGGCGGCGCGCACACCCGCACCTCCGCGCCGAGTTCCAGCAACCGCACCGCAAGTCCCACCAGCGGTTCGATGCCCCCGCGCGAGTCATACCCCGACAACAGCACACGCATTTCGTGACTCTCGTTTCCGTAGGTTCTTGCTCAGGTCGGTGATTCTGCGGCACGACCCGGGTCTTGCCGCAAGCCCCCCGGTGCGCTATATGTTGAGAGTGGAAAGGCGTGGGTACTCCCCTTTTCCCTTCATCGTCCGCTGTGGACGGACAACCTCCTCGCGAAACGGCGGCGCGCAGCGTACCGCGGCACCGTCCACCCTGGGGGTCTCCCATAGGCCTACGGATGCAGCCGAGGAACGAGAAGTTCTCCACCCTGCGGGTCAGTTGCACGTCCCGTTCGGGTCAAGGAGCTACGGGCAGGTGACGGGGCCGCCGCAAGGCCGGGCCGGGTAAGGGCCGTTCAGCCGCGTAGGGTGGTCGTGGCCCGATTTCAGATCGTCGCCTTGACGGTGCGCCGCCGGAGCAGGTGTTCGACGCTGCGATGTCAGCCGGCGGCGCCATGGCCGATTCGGTGGGCAGCAACGGCGGAGAAGGCAGGATTCGAACCTGCGCGGGCTTGCACCCGACCAGGGCCGGAGCCCTGGTCCCCGATAAACCACTCCGGGCACCTCTCCCAGCAGAGCCGGCCCAGCACACCGCGAGCCAACTCCTGTGCTGTGAGGCCTGGTTCTCGCGGCCCCCTGCACACCCATGACTATTCACCTCCACCCTGACCGGACGCTGACACCCCACTGACCCGGCTCCGGACCGGCAGGCGTGGCGCACCACGAAAGCCCCGCCGGCGACCGCAGCGGACGCGAGGGCACACCTGTGGCCGAACCGTGTTCACCGGCGTGGCTCGGGGATTACACTCGCGGCCTGACGCATGGTCAGACCGGTGCCGGTGAGGCCACCGGTGCGCGGGGGGACTGCTCCGGGGGGCTGGTGTGGTGCAGGGGTCGGTGCGCGGGGATTCACGGCTCGGCGGTATGCCGACGACCGCCAAGTACGAGGTCGACACGCTCTTCAAGGACCTGATCGACCAGTTCAGCGGCGCCCGGCTGCCGATGCCGGTCGTCGTGCTGTACGCCGAGGAGGCCGACGCCGGGCTCGACCGGGAGGTCGAGGACGTGGTGAACGCCGTTCAGGAGGCCCAGGAGAGCGGCAACTTACCCCATCGCGTGGTCGCAGCCCCCGAGGGGGGCGACCCGCACCACAACGCCATCGGCATCCTCGACGGGCTCGCCCGCGGCCCGTGGGCCAGGCGGGGACCTTCCTGGTACCGCAGCTACGCCTTCCCCCGCTCACGTCTGGTGGCGGCCGTCGAGGCCGCCGCCCAGCACGTGGTGGGGACTGCGGGAGACGCAGCCGCTCAGCCGCTGGACGACCTGGTGGAAGCCGCCCTGGCCCGCCTGCGGGACCTGCACTGGCGGTCGGAGCCGCGTGCCACCCGCGGCGAGCTCCAGCAGACGCTGTCGCCGCTGCTCAACTCGACCACGCTGATCGGCGCGTTCGTGCTGGCCGGCCTGACCACGCTGCTGACCCAGGCGCACTGGGAGGTCGTGCTCGGCGTGGTGATGGCCTCGTTCCTGCTGCTGACGGTGACCGGCTGGGTCCGCCGCAACACCGCGCCGCTGTCCTGGCTGGGGCAGGCCAGCCGCTGGTTCGCCACCACCACCTTCCTCGCCGCCTCCGGCCGCCAGGCCGCCGCCTGGTCCATCTGGCGGCCCCGGATGTCCTGGGACGTCACCCAGGCGCGCGCCCGGGAGGTGGCCGGCGAGATCATCAAGGCTCGGCTGGACACCACACCGGCGGATGAGAAGGACCGGGCCCAGCAGTTCCACCTCCAACTGCGCACGCTTGCCCTGCTGGAGGACCTGCGGTCCGCGCACCGCGCCTGGGCGCCGGACCTGCGGGGCCGAAAGCGCAGGGTCCCGCCCGTCGTCTTCATGCCCAGGGCGGGCGCGGACAACGGCGGCCTCAAGGTGCTCAGCGCCATCAGTGACGTCCGCAGCCGCCGCAGCGAGCAGGACCCGCTGCTGGTGCTGGCCGGCGTCGCCCAGGCCGACGTCGCGGCCTGGCTGGAGGCGGAGAGTCCGGGGCCGGCGCCCGTCCACTCGGGCGGGCCGCGCCGCAACAGCCCGTACGAGACCTGGGTGAGCAATCTGCGGGTGCGGCAGGCGCCGAGTCGTGGCCGCGCGCTGGCCTGGACGCTCCCGGTGCGGCTCAGCAGGCTGCAGTTGAGTGCCGGGAACACCACCGGTCTCGTCGCCGTTCCCGTGCGGCGCACGCTGTGGTTCCTGTGGTCTCGCTGGACGGTCCTGCTCGTGCTGGTCCTCGCGGCCGCCGCCGGGCTGCTGCGCACCCAGCAGCTCTCCCATCAGTACTGCGAGGGGCGGCTGTTGGGCTCGAACCACGACGCGGTCCGGCGGCAGGACCCGGGTGGCACCCGGGAGTGTGTCGGCGTGGCGACCGGCGGTGTCTCCTTCAGTACGGACCACGACGTCCACCTGAGCGGGACGCTGCCCGGACAGGACACGGACGGGCACCGGGCCGGGGCGGGCATCACGCTCGGCACGCTGGAGGAGGCCATCGCCCGGGAGAACGACCGCGTCTCGGCGCTGCCCGACGTCCAGTACATCACCGTCGTCTACGCGGGGGCGCTCACCACCGCCGCCGGGCAGGAGACACGGGCGCTCAACAGCCTCAAGGAGCTCGCCGGGGTGCACCTCGCCCAGCTGCGCAACAACGCGGGCGACCCGTTGAAGATCAAGGTCCTGGTGGCCAACGGCGGCCAGGACATGTACTTCCAGACCGAGATGGTCGAGCGGATCGTCGGTGTGGCGAGCCGGGACCACTCGATCGCCGGGGTGGTCGGCCTCGGCCGCGACACCACCGACAGCGACACGGCGATCGGCCTGCTCCAGCGCGCCGGGCTGGCCGTCGTCGACACCACCAACTCCGGCACGGACCTGGCCAAACGGCACGTCAACTACTTCGGGCTGGCCGCGACCGACCAGGAGGAGGCCGCCGCGCTCCGCAGGATCGTCGACGGACTCGGGCTGCCCGCCTCCGACCGCTGGGCCGCCGTGCTCACCCGGCGGCCCAGTCGCGACGACCAGTACAGCGTGGAGCAGGCGAAGTACGGTACCCAGATGCTCCTCGACGCGGGCTTCCAGCTGGCCGGGGGCAGGCCGCTCGAGTACGGCCTGACCAGCAACGGCGATCCCGACTACGAGGAGGCGCTGCGGGCGAGCTGCCAGTCCGGGCACCGGCTCGCCGTGGTCTACCTGGCCGGCCGCGCGGACGACGTGAACCAGCTGATGCGGCGTCTGGCCGCCGACGCGGGCTGCAACCACCCGCTGACGGTGCTGACCGGTGACGACCTGACGAAGGCCCAGTTCCGCACCGGCGCCACCTGGATAGCTCCTCAGGCGACGCTGTACTACACGGCGTTGACGGACCCCGCGGTCACCGCCCGTTCCTCGGACCTGGCGGACGCGGCCGCCGCGGAGCTGCGGATCAGCCCCCAGCCGGCCGGCGGGAACCCGTACGAGGACGACGTCTTCTCGGACGGTGCGGTCGCCCTGGCCTACGACGCGACCGCCGCGCTGCACGCGGGCGCGGCCAAGGCCGGGGCCTCGCAGGACGGCGGGCTCGCTGCAGTGATGGCCGGTCTGCGGGCGGTCGACATGAAGAACCGGGCCACCGGAACGATCGACTTCCGGGACACCCGGCCGCTGGCGACCGACACCCAGCCCGGGCACGGCATCAACATCATCCGGGTGGGCAGGGCGGCCGACGGCAGCGTCCGGATCGAACGGATCTGCGGACGCCCCGCGGGCGACACCGGGGAGCTGCAGGGCTGCCGGCCGTGAGGGGCGCGGGGCAACCGATCAGGATCGGCTACCCGAGGGGCGCGCCCGCCGCCTCACCTCCCGGCGGACCTGCCCGGCAGCTCTTCACCCGGGCAGCTATCACCTGCTAGCTTCGGGATATGGCGAAGACTCAGGTGAACCTGCGGATGGACGAGGCCATCGCCGAGATGGCCAGGCACGCGGCCGAGACGCGGCACATGCCCGTCAACGAGTACGTCGCGCAGCTCATCCGGGCCGACAACGACCAGGTGCGCAAGGTCTTCCTGACAGGGGCGCAGGAGGTGCTGGACACGTACGGCGGTCTGATCGACTCGATCGAGGACGCCGCGTGATCCTGCACGTCGACCTCTCCTGGATCCTCGACGTCGCCCTGCGGGCGGGCCACGACGACCCGTCACCCGAGGACTACGGCGTGCCCATCGCCGCCGTCGAGCGCCACCGCGCCGTCCTGGCCGGCGAGGACGTCTACGGCGAGGCGTACGACCGGGCGGCGGCCCTCGCCCACACGCTCGGCCGGCTCCGCTGGCTGGAGCGCTCGAACCTCCAGGTCGCGGTCGCCGTGGCGCACGGTTACCTCCTCGCCTCCGGCGTCCCGGTCAAGCTCGACGCGGACCGCGTCACCGCGCTGGCGACCGAGCTGACCCGCCGCGGATCCACCGCCGCCTCGGTCGCCGCCGTCCTGCGCGGCTGGGCCGCCTGATACGCGTGCCGGGCCCGGAGACGGGCCCGGACCTCGCATCCTCCGGCAGCGGACCCGTCAGGTCGCGGGCGCCGCGGCGACCTTGAGCAGGAGCTTCTTCGCGTCGGCGTTGGCCGGGGGCACGGAACCGATGTCCGACAGGGCCGTCACCACCACGGCATCGGCGTCCGGGATCCAGTTCACCGTCTTCGACTGGACGACGACCGTCTGGATCTTCGCCGTCCCGTCGCACACGATGGCCGTCGGCGCCACCCGCGAGGAGCCGAACGCGACGGACGACGTGTCCCCCGGGTCGGTCTGCTCGACCGAGACGTTCATCGAGCGGGCACCGTCCATCACGTCGCAGGTGTAGCTGACGTCCACCCGTACCCGGCCCGGGAACTTGGCGTCGATGACCGCCGAGCCGATGTCCACCACCGTCACCGCCGACGCCACGGGAACCGCCACCAGGCTGCCCACCCCGGCCGTCATGGCGACCACAGCAACCCTGAGAAGACCTCGCACACTTCCTCCAACCGACAAAGGGGACCCTGACCTGCCTCTTCGGCAGACTCATGACCGACTATCAGACGGCACCCGCCCCACCGCGACCCGACAGCGCCATGCGGTGGGCGAGGGTCCGGGGGGTGATGGCAGGCTGGGTGCATGCGTCTGTGCTCGCGCCTCCTGGTGGCCCTCCTGCTCGTCCTCGGTCCGACCGCGCTTCCGGCTGCCGCGGCCGACGGCTCGCGCGTGGAGTTCACCATGAGCGACCCGCGGATCACCGAGTCCAGCGGCCTGGCCGCGAGCAGCGCGCACCCCGGGGTGTACTGGACGCACAACGACAGCGACGACGGCCCGTACGTCTACGCGGTGGACTCGCAGGGCCGTACGGTCGCGACCGTCACCCTGCGGGGGGTCAAGCCGCGTGATGTCGAGGCGATAGCGCTCGGTCCGGACAGGCAGCTCTACCTCGCGGACATCGGCGACAACTTCGACGGGGCGTGGCCGGAGGTCTGGATCTACCGGTTCGACGAGCCGGAGCAGCTGCGCGACCAGACCGTGGACGCCGTGCGGTACCGGGTCCGCTACGAGGACGGGCCGCGCAACGCGGAGGCCGTGATGGTCCATCCGGTGACCGGCCGGGTCTACATCGCCAGCAAGCGCGAGAAGGGCGGCGGCCTCTACCAAGGCCCCGAGACGCTGTCGGAGTCCGGCACCAACACCTTCCGCAAGATCGCCGAGGTTCCCTGGGTCACCGACGGGGCGTTCTCGCCCGACGGCAGTCGCTTGGTCCTGCGCGGCTACTTCTGGGCCAACGTCTACCGCTGGAAGGACGGACTCCCCCAGCTGCTCGGCCCGTCGAACCCGCCGCTCCAGCGGCAGGGCGAGTCGGTGACGTTCTCCTCGGACGGGCGCTCGCTGCTGTTCGGGAGCGAGGGGAAGAGCAGCAGCGTGTGGCGGGTGCCGCTGCGCGGCGAGCAGCTCCCCGACAACGCGCAGGAGACCGCAACTCCCGTACCCACGAGTAGCAGAGCTCCCGAGGCGGGTGCCGGCGGCAGTGCGGCGAAGAGCCCGGAGAGCACCAAGCCCGGCAAAGCCGTCACCCTGCTGCTCGTCGTCGCCGGTGTCGCCGTGGTGGCGGGGCTGCGCAAGAAGCGCCGTACGGGCTGACCAGCGGCTCTTCCCCCGACCCGGCCCACGGCCGGGGAGAGGGGGATGGGAGGATTCCCTTTCCGCCCCCCGGTGGCGGACCTCAGCCGTTCGGCCGCACGCCCATCCCGCGACGGCCTCCAGGGCAACAGGACGAGGTCCGCAGGCCCTGCGCACCCCAGCAAGCCCCGGTGGCGGGCTCCCTCTTCTCCTTCCCTCCCTCAGGAAGAAGCACCATGCACGTC
Source organism: Kitasatospora atroaurantiaca (assembly GCF_007828955.1). Taxonomy (NCBI): domain Bacteria; kingdom Bacillati; phylum Actinomycetota; class Actinomycetes; order Kitasatosporales; family Streptomycetaceae; genus Kitasatospora; species Kitasatospora atroaurantiaca. The sequence goes on from NZ_VIVR01000001.1 coordinate 223,032, forward strand.
ACCCTCATGTCCACACGCACCCTCGTGGCCCTCAGCGCGGGTGCTCTGCTGCTGACGGGCTGCGGCAGCGGCACCTCGGCGGCGGCCCGCACCGCCGCCGACCTGCGGGGCAAGCTCCCGCAGCCGATCCGCAACGCCGGAGTCCTCAAGATCGGCTCGGATCTCAACTACGCGCCCGTCGACTTCAAGGGCACCGAAGGCGTACCGGACGGTCTCGACCCCAACCTCGCCGCCGCGCTCGGGGCCTACCTCGGCCTGCGTATCGAGTTCGTCGACATGCCCTTCGAGAAGCTGATCCCGGCCGTCCAGGCGAAGCAGGTCGACCTGGCGATGTCGGCGATCATCGACACCCGCCAGCGCCAGGAAGGCACCGACCTCAACGGCAGGCAGGTCAACCCCGGGGTCGACTTCATCGACTACTTCATCACCGGTACGTCGATCCTGGTGCGGAACGGCAACCCCGTGGGCATCTCCTCGCTGGACAGCCTCTGCGGGCACACCATCGCCCTGCAGCGGGGCACCATCCAGGACGAGATCGCCACCCGGCAGATCGCCGCCTGCGGGAAGGTGTCCAAGCCGCTGCAGATCCACCGGCTCGACACCGACGACCAGGCCCTGGCCGAGGTCGCCCTCGGTGTCGCGGTCGCCGACCTGAACGACTACCCGGTGGCCGAGTACAACACCTCGCCCGCGCGCCGGGGTGACCGGTTCCAGGTGACCGGCGGCCAGTTCCAGACCGGGCCGTACGCGCTCACGCTGAACAAGGAGAGCACGGCCCTTCGCTACGTCCTCTCCAAGGCGCTGGACCAGCTGATCCGCAACGGCGAGTACGACAAGATCCTCGCCAAGTGGAACGTCCCCTCCGGAGCGGTCACGAGCGCGCTCGTCAACGGCGGACTGTGACCTGCGGCAGCCCGTCGGCCGACCGGCCGACGGGCTGCGCTCAGGCCGAAATGTCCTTTCTGCCGGACGACTTGGGCGTGCAGTCCTCCGCTCGGGCCGAGGGGGAAGTACGCGGGCCACAATGGAGGCAGGGATCCGTCCGGCTCCGGGAGGACGTGGGCACGATGCCCTACATCTCCGTGAGCGCGTTGAGCCACGAGGGCTTGGTGCGCGAGCACAATGAGGACAGCCTGGTCGTCGGGCCGTGGACGCTGTGCGGCACGGTGACCGAGAATCCCCAGACGCTGCTGTTCCCGTTCGGCACGCCCTGTGTGGTGGCGGTGGCCGACGGGCTCGGCGGGCACCCCGGTGGCGAGATCGCGAGCGCGCTGGTCGCCCGCCGGCTCGCGCTGGTCGGGCCCGGGCTGGACAGTGAGGCGGCCGTCCGGGACGCCCTGGACGCCTGCAACCGGGCGGTGTACGCGGTCGCCGCAGGTGATCCCGAGCTGACCGCCATGGGCACCACGGTGGCGGGCGTCGTCCTGATGCCGGAGACGGTGCTCGTCTTCAACGTGGGTGACAGCCGCGTCTACGACGCCTCCGGGGACGGTCTTCGCCGGCTGAGCGTCGACGACAGCCCACCGCCCGCTCCGGGGCACCGCACCACGTCCATCGTCACGCAGACGCTCGGCGGCTCGGTGCACCCCACCACCATCGAGGCTCACGTCACGGGCTCTGCCCCGGCCACGGGAGCCCGCTACCTCGTCTGCAGCGACGGGCTCACCGACCCGGTACCGGACGAGGCTCTGGAGGACGTCCTGTCCGAGCACACGGACGGCCGAGCCGCCTTCGAGCTCTGGAAGGCGGCGATCGAGGCCGGAGGCCCCGACAACATCACGCTCGCCCTGGTCCGCATCGGCGCGCAGTAGGGCCCGGACGGCGCGCGCAGGCGTGGTCGCCCGGGCGTACTGTCTACGAGGAATGCGACGACGTTACCCTGATCACGGCATCCCCGGAGAGCTCCCATGCGACTGCTCGTCCTCGGCGCGACCGGCCCGACCGGCCGCCTGCTCGTCGGCCAGGCGCTGGCCGCCGGACACGAGGTGACCGCGCTGGTCCGGAATCCGGCCAGGATGCCTGCGGCCGACCCGCGGCTCACCGTCGTCCAGGGCGATGCCACCCGCGTCGACGACATCACCGCCGCCGCGCGCGGCGCCGACGCTGTGCTGGTGACACTCGGCTCCGGCAAGTCGATCCACTCCGACATCGCCAGTCGCTCCACGGCCGCGCTGGTCCCCGCTCTGAAGGCGGTCGGCGTGTCCCGGGTCATCGTCCTGTCCGCCTACGGCGTGGGCAACACTGCCGACGACGCCGGGCTGGTGATGTGGCTGGCCTACCGGGTCGCGATGAGGAGCCTGTTCGCCGACAAGGCCACGGCGGACGCGGCGCTGCGCGCGAGCGGGCTGGAGTGGACGCTCGTCTACGCCGTCAGCCTCACCAACGGCCCGCGCACCGGCAGCTACGGCGTGCACTCCCGGCTGAAGTCCCACGGCATGCCGAGGATCAGCCGGGCGGACGTGGCCGAGTTCATGCTCGCCCAGGTACAGGACACCACCTGGCTCCACCGGACCGCCATCCTCGGCGGCTGACTCCCCTGCCTTAGCTTGGCTTTAAACCCCACCAAGATCATGTCTTGGTGGGGTTCGTCGTTCGCCTGACAGCTGGGCGGCCCTTGGGTGATCGTGTCTTCTCGCTGAAGTCGACAGTCGATCAACCCAAAGGCCGTGATGGACAGTCTGCAAGACGGCGCCGCGCGCGTCGAGGCCCTGGCCGGGTTGTCCCGGTTTCGCCGTGAGCTGTACGAGTGTTTGACGTTGCGGGCGGATGCCCTGTTCGAGCTCGTGGATGCGGTTCTGTGCGCCACCGGGCCGGTGACGTCCCTGCCGGAACTCTCGCTGGCGGGGGTGCACCGGCGTGGGCACGGAGCGATGTACGACGCACTGGCCCAGGGGCACATCGACGTGTCCCGCCTGCGGATCGCGCTGGCCGGACTGCGACTGCCGCGCGGGGCGGACGGGCAGCTGTCCATCGCCCTGGACGTCACCCCGTGGCCGCGTCCGGACGCTGAGTGTTCACCGGAGCGGTTGCACTGCCACCGACCGTGCCGGTGTGACGGCAGGCGCCAGACCGTTCCGGGCTGGCCCTACCAGGTCGCGGCGGCCCTGGGTGGTGGACGCTCCTCGTGGACCGGGCCGCTGGACGCGGTGCGGCTGGGGCCCGGGGACGATCCCACCGAGGTCACCGCCACCCAGATCCGCGACCTCATCGCCCGCCTGGAGCAGGCCGGGCAGTGGCGCCCGGGCGATCCGCCGGTCTTGTTCGTCCTGGACTCGGGCTACGACATCGTGCGCCTGACCTGGATGCTGCGCGAGGAGCCGGTGCGGCTGCTGGGACGCATCCGCGCCGACCGGGTGATGCACGCCCCGGCCGGCAAGCGCCACGGCTCATGGCCTGGGCGTCAGCCCCGGCACGGAGCGGAGTTCCGTCTGGCACAGGCCGCGACTCACCCGGCACCGGCCCAGGAGTCGACCGGCGTCCACGACCGCTTCGGCCAGGTCACCGCCCGCTGCTGGGGACACCTGCACCCGAAGCTGGAGCGACGCGGCTCCTGGGCCGACCACGAGGGTGAACTCCCCATCGTCGAGGGAACATTGCTCCACCTCGCGGTCGAATACCTGCCCGGCAACCGCGACCCCAAGCCGCTATGGCTGTGGCACAGCGACCCCGACGCCACCGCACACGACGTCGACCGCCTCTGGCGGATCTTCCTTCGAAGATTCGACATCGAGCACACCTTCCGCTTCCTCAAGCAGACGCTCGGGCTGACCCGCCCCCGCCTTCGCACACCCGAACAGGCCGATCGATGGGTGTGGCTGATCCTCGCCGCCTACACGCAACTCCGGCTCGCCCGACCCCTGGCCGAGGACCTGCGGCGCCCCTGGGAGAAGCCCCTGGCACCGGATCAGCTCACCCCCGGCCGGGTCCGGCGCGGCTATCCCCGCATCCGGCGGGCCGTGGGCACTCCAGCCCGCGCGCCGAAAGCATCCCGTCCCGGCCCGGGCCGCCCTAAGGGACGCACATCCGCCCCAGCACCTCGCCACCCGGTCGGGGTGAAACAGCGCAAAGCGGACATGCCTAGACGCGGCGGGGCCGAGTAGCAGCCTTAAAGATCAAGCTTAGACCGACCGGTCTTAGTCTGCTCTCAGGGGAGGTGCTGCTCGGTCCAGATGGTCTTCCCGGTGGGCGTGTGCCGGGTGCCCCAGCGGTCGGTGAACTGGGCGACCAGCATCAGGCCGCGCCCGCCCTCGTCGAAGATCCGGGCCCGGCGCAGGTGCGGGGCCGTACTGGCGGCGTCGGAGACCTCGCAGATCAGCGTCCGGTCCTTGATCAGGCGCAGCCGGACCGGCGGGCTGCCGTAGCGGATCGCGTTGGTGACGAGTTCGCTGACCACCAGTTCGGTGACGAAGGCGGCGTCGTCCAGTCCCCAGGCGCCGAGCTGCCGGGAGGCCTGCTTGCGGGCCTCGGCGACGTAGGCGGGGTCGGCCGGGATGTCCCAGGTCACCACCTGGTCGGCGCCCAGGGCCCGGGTACGGGCGAGGAGCAGCGCGACGTCGTCGGCGGGATGGTCGGCGACCAGCGCCTGCAGGACGGCGTCGCACCGCGCTCCGAGCGAGGCGGCGGGGCGTTCGAGGGTACGGCGCAGGGCCGCCACGCCCTCGTCGATGTCACGGTCGCGGGACACCACCAGACCGTCGGTGTAGAGGGCGAGCAGGCTGCCTTCGGGCAGTTCGACCTCGGTGGACTCGAAGGCCAGGCCGCCGAGCCCGAGCGGGGGCCCGGCCGGCAGGTCGATGAGGTCGACGGTGCCGCCGGGGGTGAGGACGGCGGGCGGCAGGTGGCCGGCCCGGGCGAGGGCGCAGCGGCGGGAGACCGGGTCGTAGATCGCGTACAGGCAGCTCGCGCCGATCTCTCCGGTGCCGTCCCCGGGCGGGGCGGCGTCCGACTCGGCGTTGAGGCTGGAGACCAGGCCGTCGAGGTGGGCGAGCAGTTCCTCGGGCGGGAGGTCGACGTCGGCGAGCGTGCGGACGGCGGTGCGCAGCCGCCCCATGGTGGCGCTGGCGTGGAGGCCGTGGCCGAAGACGTCCCCGACGACCAGGGCGACGCGGGTGCCGGACAGCGGGATCACGTCGAACCAGTCGCCGCCGACGCCCGCCTGCGCGCCCGCGGGCAGGTAGCGGGTGGCGACCTCGACGGCGGGCTGCCTGGGCGCGTGCTGCGGCAGCAGGCTGCGCTGGAGGGTCAGGGCGGTGGTGCGCTCGCGGGTGTAGCGCCGCGCGTTGTCGAGGCAGATGGCGGCCCGGTTGACGATCTCCCTGGCGATGAGCAGATCGTCCTCGCCGAAGGGCGCGGGCGTGGTCGCGTGCCGGATGAGGACGGCGACCCCGAGCGTGGTGCCGCGGGCCTGGACCGGCACCACGATCAGGGAGTGCATCCCGTTCTGGCGGGCCCACTGTGCCCGGGCCGGTTCCTGGTCCAGCCAGCGGACGACGTCCGGGTCCGTGCTCCGGTAGAGCGCGGCTTCACCGCTGAGGAGGCACCGGGCCGGGGGCGTGAACTCCGGGTACGTCCCGGACTCGCCGACCCCGACCACCACCTCCGAGTAGCCCGCCTCGGCGGCGCGGTGCGCGGTGCGGCGCAGCCGGATCTCGCCGGTGACCGGGCCGGCGGACGGTTCCTCGCCGTGGAAGACGCCCTCGAGCAGGTCGACGCCGGTGAAGTCGGCGAAGGCCGGAACGGTGACGTCGGCGAGCTCCTGGGCCGTACGGGTCACGTCCAGGGTGCTGCCGATGACGGTGCCGGCCTCGTTCAGCAGGGCCAGCCGGTGCCTGGTGAGGTCCTGCTCGGTGAAGTCGCGTACCGCAACGCTCACGGCGCGCACCCGGTCGGTGGAGTCCTTGAGCGGGGTGAAGGTGATCGCCCAGGAGTGCGGACGGTCCTCGGCCGGGAGTCGGGAGTAGCTCTCGAAGTACTCCGGCTCACCGGTGGCCGCCGCCTTGCGGATCAGCCGCTCCGATTCGGTGAACGCGGGGCCCTGGATGAAGTCGGTCAGGCGGCGCCCGCGGATGTCGGCCTCGGAGAGCCCGCTGCCCAGGCTCAACATCCGCTCGTTGATCCGCAGCAGCCGGCCGTGGGCGTCGTAGATCACCAGGGCAGTCGGAGCCTGGTCGAACGCCCAGCGCATCAGCTCGGCGTCGGTGGCCTCCGGGCTGCCCTCGGGGGCGACTCGGCCCTCAGCGGTACCCGGTTCATCCATGGTCGGTCTCTCCTGGCGCGCGCCCGGGAGGAGCAGCTACCGACCATCGTCCCGCGATCCCGCCGCATCGACCACCGATCAAGATCAGGAGCGGGACCGGAGCAGCTCAGGCGGGGTGGGTGTCGCTCTCGTGGCGGAGCAGGTGCTCCTTGCGGTCGACACCGCCCGCGTAGCCGGTGAGCGAGCCGTCCGCACCGATCACCCGGTGGCACGGGCGGACGAGGAGCAGCGGGTTGGCACCGATCGCGCCACCCAGGGCCCGGACCGCTGCCCGCGGAGCCCCGATCTGCTCGGCGAGGCCGCCGTACGTGGTGGTGGTCCCGTACGGGATGGCGTCCAGTGCCCGCCAGACCCGCTCCTGGAACTCGGTGCCGTGGGTGGTGTAGTCGAGGTCGAAGGTCTGCAGATCACCGGCGAAGTACGCCCGGATCTGCCGGACGACCTCGGTGAACGCCTCGGGCTCGTGGCGCCACTCCTCCTGCACGACGGCGGCGTTCTTCTGCCCGGTCATCGATACCGATGCGAGCGCGACGCCGCCCTTTGCGGACGCCGACTCCTCGCCCACCAGCATCAGAGTGCCCAGCGGGCTGTCGATGGTCCGGTAGAGGGTCGTGGGGTGTTCCTCGTTCATCACGCTGTCCACTGTGCGGCATGATCCGGCGAGGAACTAGCGGAAAACGGACATGACGATTCGGCGAAGCGGCTAGTGGCCGCGGCCGGAGATGCGGTCGGCGAGGCGGGCGACCGGGTCGGTGCTGGCGGTGCGGCCGGTGAGTTCGCGGCGGTCGGCGCCACGGTAGGCCGCGTAGAGGCCCTGCACGCCGATCCAGCGGAAGGGCTCGGGCTCCCAGCGGCGTACCCGGTGGCCGACCCACGGCAGGCCGGTCAGCTCGGTGTCGCCGCCCTGGCCCGAGTCGCGCTGGACCAGGTCGCGCAGCGTACGGGCCGCCAGGTTCGCGGTCGCGACCCCGCTGCCGACGTAGCCGCCGGCCCAGCCGAGTCCGGTGGCGCGGTCCAGCTCGACGCTCGCGCACCAGTCGCGCGGCACGCCCAGCACCCCCGACCACGCGTGCTCGATGCCCACTCCGGCGGTGGCCGGGAAGAAGCGGACCAGGATCTCGCGCAGCGCCTCGATGGTCGAGGCCTGGGTGCGGCCGTCGTTGTCGGTGCGCGAGCCGAAGCGGTACGGGACGCCGCGCCCGCCGAGTGCGATCCGGCCGTCGGCGGTGCGCTGGGCGTACATGTAGGCGTGGGCCATGTCGCCGAGGGTCTCGCGGCCCTCCCAGCCGATGCCGTCCCAGATCTGCTGGGGCAGCGGTTCGGTCGCGATCATGGAGGAGTTCATCGGCAGCCAGGTCCGCTTCTGGCCCTTGACCGAGGCCGTGAAGCCCTCCGTGCAGCGCAGCACGTACGTGGCACGCACCGTCCCGTACGGCGTGACGGCGCGCTGCGGTCTGATCTCGGTCACCGGGGTGGACTCGTGGATCGTCACGCCGAGCGCCTCCACGGCGCTCGCCAGTCCCTGGAGCAGCTTGACCGGGTGGATCCGGGCGCCGTGCGGGGTCCAGGAGCCGCCGACCGTCCCGGCCACCCGGATCCGCTCCGCCGACTCCCGGGCGCTCAGCAGCACCCGGTCCTTCTCACCGAAGGCGGCCTCCGCCTCGTGGAACGCCTTCAACCGGGCGAGTTGGGCCGGGGAGTACGCCACCTCCAGCACGCCGCCCTGGTGGATGTCGGCGTCGATGCCCTCCTCCCCCGCGACGCGCACCACCTCGTCGACGGTCCGGTTCATCGCCTGCTGCAGCGCGACGGCGGCCTCGTGGCCGTGCAGCGCGGCGTACCGGTCGCGGCCGGCGATGCCGTTGTAGAGCCAGCCGCCGTTGCGTCCTGACGCCCCGTAGCCGCAGAACTTCTGTTCCAGCACGGTGATCCGCAGGTTCGGCACGGCCTGCTTCAGGTAGTACGCCGTCCACAGGCCCGTGTAGCCGCCGCCGACGATGCACACGTCGGCGGTCGCGTCGGCGGGCAGCGGCTCGCGCGGCACGGGGATGCCGGTCTGCGCGTACCAGAAGGAGATGCCGCCGTTGACGGTGGTCATTGGTGCCCCTGTTGTCCGTGTGACTGCTGCTGCCTGTGAGCGGACGCTACTGCGCGTCGCAGACGAGCGACAACGCCCAACCTGTCAGGATCATGCGCTCGAGGTGGCAGGGATGTCAGGCGCCCTGGGTCGACCCGGCAGGCGCGGGCCCCGAAGGGTTGACCCTCTGGGGGATGTTGAGGATCGTTGAGGGCTCGGCGAGCGGGGGGGGTGTGCTGTGGCTCGGGGGCGGGGTTGGGCTGCCGTGATGGCGGCGGCTGTCATCGTGTGCTCCGCATGCACGGGCACCCGCCGGGACCAGCGGCAAGGCCGTCATCGAGGTCGACGCCCCGAGTGCCCTGGCGGACCAGGCGGTGCATCTGCGGATCACCGGGCTCGCGCCGCACGACGAGATCACCGTCGCTTCCGAGGCGACGGACCACCAGGACAAGGCGTGGCAGGCGCAGGCCGTCTTCCGCGCCGACGCTCACGGCGTCGTCGCTCTGGATTCGACGGCACCCGTCTCGGGCTCGTACCAGGGCAAGGACGGTATGGGCCTGTTCTGGTCCATGAACCCGGTGTCGGGCGACCCGGACCAGGCCGCCTTCATTCCGGTCAACCCGGAGGTGCGGCCTTCCTTCGAGGTGACGATCAGCGTCACCTCGCACGGCCGGAAGCTCACCACGCGAACCCTGACCCGCCAGTGGGTGGCCGGCGGGGTCGGTTCGAAGGCGCTCACCCCGGCTTCGGCCGGAGTGGCCGGTGAACTGTTCCTTCCACCGGCGGGTGCCTCGCGGCACCCGGCGGTGCTGCTGTTCGGCGGCTCCGAGGGAGGGAACAGCGTGAAGTACACGGCTGCCCTGCTCGCCTCGCACGGCTACCCCGCGCTCGCGCTGGGCTACTTCAACCTTCCGGGGCTGCCCGCCACTCTGCAGAACATCCCGCTGGAGTACTTCGCCACCGCCGCACGCGTCCTGGCCGCCCAGCCCGGAGCGGACCCCGCACACGTGATTGCTCTGGGCTACTCGCGGGGCAGCGAGGCGGCCCTGCTGCTCGGCGAGGACTATCCGGACCTGATCCACGGCGTGGTCGTCTACAGTCCGTCGGTGCAGGTGAACCCCGGTCTCCCGGCCGGGGGCCGGCCTGGACCAAGGACGGCCGACCGATCGCCGCGGGTTTGATCCCGCTCGACCGCGTCAGCGGCCCGGTCCTCGCCATCGCCGGAGCCGACGACCGGGTGTGGCCGTCGCCGGGGTGGGCACGACAGCTCAGCGGGGAACTCGACGCCAACCACGACAGCCACCCACACCAGGCCCTGGTCTACCCGGACGCCGGCCACGGAGTGGGTACCTTCCCCTTCCTCCCCGTAGGAACCCGGTGGCTGAGCCCGAGCACCGGAGCGCTCAAGGACGTCGGGGGCACCCGCGCGGGCAACGCCGCGGCCCAGGCGGACGGCTGGCCCAGAGTCCTGGCGTTCCTCGCCGGCCCAGCGCAGTGATCAGCTCACCTCCGACGCGGTGGACTGGTCAGCTCCCGAGGGTCGAGGGGCATCAACCGTGTCCGATCTCGACAGCCAGGTCGCCTACTGGGACGCCGCCGCCGCGACAAAGACGTTCACCCACCCGGTGCACCTGCCGTGGTTGGACGACGTCAGCCGGCACGCCGCGATCCTCGACTACGGCTGCGGGTACGCCAGGACGATGGCCGCGCTCGAGCAGCAGGGCTTCGACAGCCTCGCGGGCGTCGACACCTCGCCGGGGATGATCGCCCGGGCCCGGGCCCTGCACCCCGCCATGCGCTTCGCCGTGCTGGACACGCCGCCGACCCTGGCCGACCCGGACGCGAGCGTCGACGTGGTCCTGCTCTTCGCGGTGCTCACCTGCATCCCCGGTGATGACGCGCAACGGCAGCTGGTCGGCGAGGTGGGCCGTGTCCTCAAGCCCGGCGGGCTGCTCTACGTCAGCGACCTGCTGCTGCAGGAGGACGAGCGCAATCGCGACCGCTACGCCCGCTTCGCCGAACACTACGGCAGCTACGGCGTGTTCGAGACCAGCGACGGCGCGGTCTGCCGCCACCACCCGAGGGACTGGTTCTCCTCCCTGCTCGCCGGTTTCGACACCGTCGACACCCGGCACATCACGGTCGGCACCATGAACGGGCACGAGTCGGCAGGAATCCAGCTCCTGGCTCGCAAGCCGGCGGCGTAGCACGAGGCTTCGGCCGACGGACCGTCACCGGCACTCCGGGCGTACGGGATTTCGCCCGTAGCTCAGGTGTCCGAGCTCTGTACGGCTCCGCTACTCCGAACGAAGCATCCCCCGGCGCAGCCCCGCGGTCGGCGGAGTCGCAGAACGTAGCATGGACACGCCACAGCAAGGGGCAGGTCGGCAGGGCCGTCCCGGGCGAGGACCGTGGGGGTGCGCATGGACCCGGTCGGCACGGGCTGCGAGTTCGGCTCCAGACTGCGGGAGTTGAGGTCCGAACAGCAGCTCTCACTGAGTGACCTCGCCCGGCTGCTCCACTACAGCAAGGGCTACCTGAGCAAGATCGAGAACGGCACCAAGCCCGTCACCCCCGACCTCGCGCGCCGATGTGACGAGGCCTTGAACGCGGGCGGCGCGCTGGTGCGGCTGGTCACGGTGGCGGAGGGCCGAACCGTGCCCCCTCCCGCTCCCGCGGACCAGGCCCGCGCGGAGAGCCCGTACCCGGGACTGGCGGCCTTCGGCCCCGACGAGGCCCGGTGGTTCTTCGGGCGGGAGCGGACCACCGCCTCGCTGGTCGACCGGCTGGCGGAGCGGGTCGGCAGCGGAGCACTGGCGCTGATCGCGCCGTCCGGTGCGGGCAAGTCCTCGCTGCTGATGGCGGGGCTGCTGCCGGCGCTGCGTAGCGGCGCGCTGCCGGTGGCGGGTTCGGCGGACTGGCCCGTCGTGGCCTGCACGCCGACCGCGGAGCCGCTGACAGCCCTGCTGAACTCCCTGGCCCCCGCCTTGGGAACGGCCCCTGCCGTCACCGCGCACCAGCTGCGCGACACCCCGGAAGCCCTGGCCGACGCCCTCAGGCCGGCCGACCCGGCTCAGGACGGCGTGCGGCTGCTCCTGCTGGTGGACCAGTTCGAGGAGACCTTCACCCTCTGCGCGGACGAGGCCGAACGGCGGTCCTACATCCGCGCCCTCACCGCCCTCTCCACACCGCTGGCGGGCCGTCGGCCGCCGGCGGCGGTGCTGCTCGGCGTGCGGGCGGACTTCTGCGGGCGCTGTCTCGAACACCCGGAGCTGGCCCCGGTGTTCACCCACGGTTCGCTCGCCCTTCCGCCGATGGGCGGCGCCGAACTGCGCGCGTCCATCACCCGGCCCGCCGAGGAGGCGGGGCTGGTGCTGGAGCCCGGTCTGGTCGAGCTGCTGCTCCGCGATCTGGGCGGGCCGGACGAACTGCCCGGTTCCGCCGCCGGGGCGCTGCCGCTGCTCTCCCATGCCCTGCGCGCAACCTGGCAGCAGCGGCAGGGCCGGGTGATGACCGTCGAGGGCTATCTGCACACCGGCGGCATCCACGGCGCGATCGCCCGGACGGCGGAGGACGTGTTCACCCGGCTCGGTCCCGCCGAGCAGCAGGCGGCCCGTCGGCTGCTGATCCGGCTGGTCCACCTCCGCGAGGGCGGCGAGGAGACCCGCTCCCGGGCCGAACGCGGCCACCTGCTTCAGCAGTTGCCCGACGACCCGGAAGCCGGAGCGGCGGTCCTGGACGCGTTCGTCCGGGCCCGGCTGGTCACGGCGGACCGCGAGACGGTGGAGCTCACCCACGAGGCGCTGCTCCGCGCCTGGCCACGGCTGCGGCGCTGGATCCAGGTCGACCGTACCGCCCTGCTGGGCCGTCAGCAGTTGGCCGAGGCGGCGGCGGAGTGGGAGCGCGAGCAGCACGACCCGGCGCTGCTCCACCGGGGGACCAAGCTGGCGACCGCGCGGGAGTGGGTCGAGGACGGCGGACGGCGTGGTGAACTCGGCCCGGCCGAGGCGGCGTTCCTGGACGCGAGCCGCGCCGCCGAGGAGGCACAGCGCCGTACGGCCGAGCGGCAGGCCCGCCGGCAGCGGCGGCTCCTGCTGACCCTGGCCGTCTTCCTGGTCCTCACCCTCGCCGCCGGCGGTGTCGCGTACCAGCAGCGGGCCGGTGCCCTGACGCAGCGTCGGGAGGCGCAGTCCCGGGCGATGGCGGCCCGCTCCGCCGCTCTGGCGGTGGGCCGGCCGGAGGCGGCGATGCTGCTGGCCCGTGCCGCGTTCCGTACCGCACCGACGGTCGAGGCACGCGGCGCCCTGCTGAGCACCCAGGCCCAGCCCTTCCTCGGGCGGCTGACCGGGCACACGGGCGCCGTGAACGCGGTCGCTTTCAGCCCGGACGGCGGGCTGCTCGCCACGGCGGGTTCGGACGACACCGTCAAGCTCTGGAACGTCGCCGACCGCACGCTCCTGGTGACCCTGACCGGCCACGGCGGCCGGGTACGGTCGGTGGCGTTCAGCCCGGACGGCGCGACGGCCGCCTCGGCGGGCTCGGACGGCACGGTCCGCCTGTGGGACGTCGCCGGCCGGCGCCTCGCCGCGACCCTCGCCGGGCACACCGGCCTGGTCCGCGCGGTGGCGTTCAGCCCGGACGGGCGGAGCCTCGTGTCGGCGAGCGCCGACCGCACCGTCCGGCTCTGGGACGCGACGACTCATCAGAACACCGCCGTGATGACGGGCCACACCGACGACATCCTGAGTGTCGCCTTCAGCTCCGACGGACGCACCGTCGCCTCCGGCAGCGCCGACCGCACCCTGCGCCTCTGGGACACCACCACCCACCAGAACACCGCCACCCTCACCGGCCACACCGACGACATCCTGGGCGTCGCCTTCAGCCCCGACGGACGGACCATCGCCTCCGGCAGCGCCGACCGCACCCTGCGCCTCTGGGACACCACCACCCACCAGAACACCAGCACCCTCACCGGCCACACCGACGACATCAACGGCGTGGCCTACACCCCGGACGGGACCACGCTGGCCAGCGCGAGCGGCGACGGCACCGTCAAGCTCTGGGACGTGGCGAGCAGCCGGATCACCGCCACCCTCGCCGGGCACACCGACTACGTCCAGGGGGTGGCGGTGAGCAGCCGAGGGCAGCTGGCCACCGCAGGGTTCGACCAGTCCGCGGTGCTCTGGGATCCCGGCATCGCCGCCCTGATCCCCCGTCCGTTCACCGAGGTGTGGAAGGCCGCGTTCAGCCCGGACGGACGGCTGGTGGCCACGGCCGATGCCGACCATGCGGTCGGGGTGTGGGACGTCGCGCAGCGCCGCCTCCGCCACCGGCTCACCGGGCACGAGAGCGCGGTGTTCGGCGTCGCCTTCAGCCCCGACGGGAGCCTGCTCGCCTCGGGGAGCGCCGACCACACGGTGCGGCTCTGGGACGTCGCGCGGGGCCGGCCGGTCGCCACGCTCACCGGCCATCAGGGCTCGGTCCTCGCCCTGGCCTTCAGTCCGGACGGGCACTGGGTGGCCTCGGCGAGCGAGGACCGTACGGTGCGGATCTGGGACGTCCGGGAGCAGCGCCTCGCCACCGTCCTCACGGGTCACGCCGACTTCGTCAACAGCGTCGCCTTCAGCCCGGACGGACGGACCCTGGCCACCGGAAGCGACGACCTGACGGTACGTCTGTGGGACACCGCCGCACAGCGGCTCACCGCCACCCTCACCGGCCACACCGGCTCCGTCCGGGGCCTCGCCTTCAACCCCGACGGCCACACCCTCGCCAGCAGCGGCAACGACGGCACCGTACGCCTCTGGGACACCACCGCAGAACGGCTCACCGCCACCCTCACCGGCCACACCGGCTCCGTCCGGGGCCTCGCCTTCAACCCCGACGGCCACACCCTCGCCAGCAGCGGCAACGACGGCACCGTACGCCTCTGGGACACCACCGCACAGCGGCTCACCGCCACCCTCACCGGACACACCAGTGCGGTCTGGGGCGTCGCCTTCAGCCCGGACGGGCGGACGCTGGCCAGCAGCGGGAACGACGGGACCGTACGCCTCTGGGACGCGGACCCCGGCAACCGGGCCGAGGCGGTCTGCCGGCTGGCGGGCAGCACCGACCGGAGCCGCTGGGCGCAGCTCCTCCCGGATCAGCCGTACGACGCGGGCTGCCCCGGCTCCTGACGGGGCGTCCGCGCAGGTGGGGCGGGGTTTCCCGGGATGTTTCCCGTTTCCTGTTGGTACGGGCGACGGCTGCCTCCTGGCATCGCGCCGCCCGGTTGGGAAGGCTCAAGGCATCGGCCCGACCGGTGCGGCGGTGTGGTCCCGCAGCCGGCCGAGGCACCCCTCGATGAGTGGAGCTCTGCCATGACCTTCCGACTCACGGCGGCTGCGACAACTTTCGCCGCCCTGGCCCTGGCCGCCGGGCCTGCGGTGTCCGAGGCCCACGCCACCTCGCCCCCGACGACGCTCGCAGCCGCGGACGGCGCATGCGACGTGCCGGCCCCCGGCGCGTCGGCGGCGGCCGAGAGCGCGGTGCGGACGGCCTGTCAGCAGATCGGCGTCTGGTACACCTGGGGCGGCGGCCACGGCGAGCAGCCGGGCCCGACCTACGGCCACCCCGACGGGGTGGACCCGGCCAGCGACCACGACGCCGAGCGGTTCGGCTTCGACTGCTCGGGCCTGGTCCGGTACGCCTACGCCCAGGCGGTCGGCCAGGACATCCTCAACGGACCCGCCTCGAGCCAGTACTACACCGTCCACGCGGCGGAGCGCTTCACCGCCTCCCAGGGCCTGGCTCCGCTGCTGCCGGGCGACCTGCTCGCCTACGGCACGTCCGACAACCTCCACCACATCGCCCTCTACCTGGGCGGCGGGAAGATGGTGGAGGCCCGCCAGTCCGGCACTCGCATCATGATCAGCGACGTGCGGCTGGGCGGCGACTACTTCGGCGCGGTGCGGATCAACCCCGGGCCCGTGCAGGGCACCACCTTCCGGACCTGGGGCACCGGCGTGTGGACGCACACCCAGGCCTCGATGGAGAGTGCCCGCGTCTACGCCTTCCCCGGGCCGACCACCGTCCGCGTCGGCTGCCAGAAGCACGCGCAGAGCGTGACCGCCGAGGGCTACACCAACGACGCCTGGTCGTACCTGCCGGACTACCGGGCGTGGGTCACCAACATCTACCTCCAGGGCGGCGCCTGGCTCGACGGCGTCCCCGCCTGCACCTGACCGTCCCTCATCCCCCTTCGTGACCCTTCGTCACCGTTCCAGGAGGATCACCATGTTCAAGCTGCGTACCCTCGCCTCGACCACCGCCGCCCTCGCGCTGGGCGCCGGCCTGCTGATCGTCGGGCCGGCCGGCCCTGCGCAGGCGTCTGCCGCGGACTGCTCCCACGGCGCCAACGGGTTCGTCGACATCTCCGACAACGCCTCGGGCACCGTGCAGCGCTCGGTCTCCCACTTCGGCGACACCATCACCCTGCAGTCCGCCGGCGGCCACGGCTTCGCGAAGATCGAGGGCGCCACCACGTCCTCCGAGAGCGTCTGGATGGACTGGACCCAGGACGGCGGGCGGACCTGGCTGCAGTGCGGCCCGTTCCAGGTCGACAAGGGGAACGGCTCCTCGAAGACCTCGGCGGCCAAGGCCACCAGCAGCAACTCCGCCTACATGTTCCGCGCCTGCGGGTACACCCAGGACGGTGTGATCACCTGCACCAGCTGGTGGTAGACCTGGCAGACCGCCCGTGACCACAGGGGTGGCCCCGCTCGCTCCAGAGGGCCACCCCTGCGGCCGTCCTAGAGGACACCCGCCGCGCGCAGCAGCCACCGGTTGGTCCTGCCGACCAGGCCGGCCTGGTCGAGCACGCCGATGACCTTGGCGGCCATCTCCCGCCTCGTGGTGTGCCAATAGGGGTTGCGGCGGGCGACCTTGCGGCCCTCGCGCGGGTCCACGCCGACGGCCGCGTAGAGGCGGGGGTGGATCAGGCGGGTGGTGGAGAAGTAGATGATGACGCCGAGGGTCAGCTGCTCCCAGCACCGGCGGACCGGGCCGAGGTGCTTGCGCTGCAACTCCTCGCGGGCGTAGCTGATGTGCCGGGACTCCTCGATCACGTGGATCCGCGACACCTGGCGGGTCAACGGCTGCAGGGAGTCGTCGTTCATCATCTCCCGCTGGAAGGCGTCCAGGATCTCCTCGACGTACATCGTCCCGCCGAAGGTCTGACTGTGCGTGGAGACGGCCTTGAAGATCCGCCCGAGCTCGTGCGCGACCTTTCCGGGGCCGTAGGCCGGCACCCCCATCCAGGAGATCATCCTGGCGAACATCACCGAGTGCCGGCACTCGTCGGCGATCTCGGTGAGGGCGTACTGCACGTGTGCGGTGGTGGGGTCGCGGTCGAAGGCGTGGCGCAGCAGCATCTGCATCAGGATCTCCTCGAACCAGATGCCCACGCTGGCGACGCTGGCCACCTCGTGTTTGCTGAGCTCGATCCGCTGGTCCTCCGTCAGGCCGTCCCACAGCGAAGTCCCGTAGAGGGAGAGGCGCTTCGGCGGTCCGTAGTAGCGGCCCGGCTCCGGACCGGACGACCAGTCGACGTCCTTGAGCGGGTCGAAGGACAGCTTCGCGGAGGAGGCCAGCAGCCGCTCGGCCGTACGCTGTCGCGCCCGGTCGTGTTCCTCGGCTCCCGGTTCGGTGTGCGGCGTGCGTTCGGTCGTCGTCATGAGCAGCTCCCCAGTCCCGATGTCCCCTCACCCAGAAGCTAGAGAGTATTAGACAGTGCGTCAATAGAGCTGACGGTTGCACGGCCCCGGGCTGGGATAGGGTCGGACCGCCGCCGCCCTACGCTCCCCCGGGGGTCGCGTGGATGGATGATCGTCGGGGGATCGCTGTGGGGGAACTCCGAGGTGCGCACCGAGCTTCCGGAACCGCCTGGCTACCGGGTCGTCGAGGTCCTGGGCCAGGGCGGTTTCGCCACCGTCTACCGGGCGCACCAGCTGGCCGTCGGCCGCGAGGTGGCACTCAAGATCGACAGCCGGGTGCTGTCCGACACCCGTGACCGGCAGCGGTTCCTGCGCGAGGTCACGGCGGCCGGCCAGCTCTCCAGCCACCCCAACGTCGTGGCGCTGTACGACGCGGGGGTGCTCGCGGACGGCCGGCCGTTCATGGTGCTGGAGCTGTGCCCGAACGGTTCGCTCGCCGACCGGCTGCGTACGTCCGGCCGCCTCCCGGCGACGGAGGCGCGCGCCATCGGCGTCCGGATAGCCGATGCGCTGGCCGCCGCGCACGCGTCCGGGGTGCTGCACCGCGACGTCAAGCCGGGCAACATCATGATCAACCGGTACAACAGCGTCGCCCTGACCGACTTCGGCCTTGCCGCCATGCCCCGACCCGGACATGAACTCTCGGTCACCCGTGGCTCGTTGACCCCGGCCTACGCTCCGCCCGAGGCCTTCCGGATGGCCGACCCGTCCCCGGCCGGGGACGTCTACTCCCTCGCCGCGTCCGTCTACGCCCTGCTCCGCGGCAGACCGCCGCACTATCCGGACGACGGCGATCTGAGCCTGGCCGAGCTGATCGTGCGGCACACCCAGCCC
Organism: Kitasatospora atroaurantiaca; assembly: GCF_007828955.1. Lineage (NCBI taxonomy): Bacteria > Bacillati > Actinomycetota > Actinomycetes > Kitasatosporales > Streptomycetaceae > Kitasatospora > Kitasatospora atroaurantiaca. Next base: position 240,958 of record NZ_VIVR01000001.1, read on the forward strand.
GTTCCCGACCTTCCGGGAGTACCGCCGGCGCTCAGCGAGATCCTGCGGCACGCGATGGCGGCCGATCCGGCCGATCGGATGCCGGACGCCGCGATGCTCCGGGACGCCCTGGACTCCGTCGACCTGGGCACGGTCCCCCTCGCCGGCCCCTCCCCCGTCCGGCCCGCCGCCGAGGTGCCGCTCCACGCCCGGCCCACGGTCCCTCAGGCGTCCGCCACCGAGCCGGAGATCACGGCTGCGGCCGAGACCGTCCCGGCCACCATCGGGGGCAGGCGCCGGCGGTTCGCCTTCGTGGGCGTACCCCTACTCGCCCTGGCCTCGGCAGGACTGGCCGTCACCGGCTTCCTGGCACTCCAGGACAACGACTCCAGCGACGACACCAAAGCTTCCGCCCCCTCCACCTCGTCCTCCCGCCCGGCCGAAACCCGGGGCGGAAGCTCCTCCGCCGGAGTCGACTTCACCGTGCCGTCGGTCACCGACGGCTGCCCCGCCGCCGACGTGGCCGGGGCCGGCGCCCGCTGCCCGGCCACCGCCGAGTGCTGGGGCGGCCTGGTCGCCATCAGCGGTCTCGTCACCGTCACCCGGACCGACTGCACGAAGCCCCACTACTGGGAGACCTTCGCCATCGCCCCACTGCCCGCCGACCGGATGACGAACAACCAGCACGAGCTGAAGGACCACCCACTCCTTCTCCGCCTCTGCTCAACCGACGTGCTCACCCGCTCGCGGAAGGGCAGCGCACTCGCCATCCCCCCGGAGAACTGGGAGACCGACTTCATCCCGCCCTCGCCGACCGACTTCGCCAAGGGCGTCCGCGTCTTCCGCTGCGTCGGGAGCGTCTCCGGTGGCGAGCTCGCCGGCGCGAAGTTCCGCCCGGGAGCCTGATCCGGGCCTCCGGTCGAAATCCCTGACATGGAGTCAGAAGCCGTAAGCGCAACGTATGGTCGTGCACGGGCGGTGACTACCGGAAGGGGAGAGCCATGCGCGGGGGGACGGTCGCCGTCGTCGGCGGGAGTATCGCGGGCTGCGCGTTCGCGTCGGCGGCGGCGCGGGGCGGGGCCGACGAGGTCGTCGTACTGGAGCGCACGCCCGGAGGGCTGGAGGACCGGGGTGTGGGGCTGTGCATCCAGAACGACCGGTACGCGGAGCTGGAGGCCGCCGGCCACCTCGACGGCGGCATCGCCTGGCATCGGCTCACCCGGCGTCGCTGGCTGGTGAAGGACGGGAGCGACCTGGGCCGCCTGATGTGGGACCAACCGTTCCCGTTCCGGTCCTACCACTGGGGGCTCCTCTGGAGCGCGCTGCGTGAACGCACTCCCGACACGGTCGCGTACCGGCTGGGGGCCACGGTGGCGGGAGTGACGGCGGAGCCAGGCCGCGCCCGCGTACGGCTGGAGTCCGGGGCCGGCGAGGAGTACGACCTGGTCGTCGGTGCGGACGGGTACCGCTCAGTGGTGCGCGACGCCGTCTGCCCCGGGGTACGGCCGCACTACGCCGGGTACGTCTGCTGGCGCGGCAGCTTCCCCGCCGAGCGACTGGAGGCGCTGGGGCGGCCCGCGGCAGCCTGGTCCGGTACGGACGCCGTCACCGTCGGGTTTCCGGGCGGTCACTGCGTCCTCTACCGCATCCCGGGCCCGGGGTCGGACGGTCCGGTGGTGAACTGGGTCCTCTTCGCCGCTCCCCCCGACACCGCGCTGGAGCTGGACGACCCGACCAGCGTCCCGCCCGGCGCCGTGACCGACGAACTCACCCAGCACCTGGGCCTCCTGGCGGAGCAGCACCTCCCGCCGTACTGGGCCGGGGTGATCGCCCTCACCCCGGCCGAGCGGACCTTCGTCCAGCCCATCTACGACCTCGAGACCCCACGCCGCGCCACGGGCCGCCTGCTGCTCGCCGGTGACGCCGCCACGGTGGTGCGCCCGCACGCGACCAGCGGCGCGGCGAAGGCCCTGCAGGACGCCCACTCCTTCGAGTCGGCCTGGCAGCAGTCCGACTCCTGGCAGGACCTGCTGGCCGGCTACGAGAGCGCGCGCGGAGACGTCGGCCGCGCGCTCGTCTCACTGGGCCGCCGCCTCGGCCGGGCCCAGGTGGAACGGACACCGGACTGGACCTCGATGGACACCCGGCTGATGACACCGTGGTGGGAGCAGCAGCTGGACGGCACAGGCGGCTTCGGCGGACACCCGCTCTGAGTCGTGTCTGACAGCCTCCCGCTGAGCTCCGCGCCGGGAAGCTGCAAGTATGGTGCGACGGTGCACGATCTGAACGACGGTCCGGGGACGCCGGACATCCGCAGCGCCGCCCGCTATCTGTGCTGGCTGACCGCCAGGCAGAAGCGGCGGGTGGCCACCGGGGCAGTGCTGAGCATCGTGTGGATGCTCATGCTGACTCTGCAGCCGTACCTGCTGTCCCGCGCCGTCGACGACGGGCTCCGGGCCGGGCGCCCGCGCACGCTGGTCGGCTGGACCGCCGCCATCCTGGTGGCCGGCCTGCTGAACGCCGGGATCAGCATGCTGCGCCACCGGACCATGACCAGGCTGCGGATGGACGCCACCTTCCGCACCGTCCGGGTGGTGATCCGGCAGTCCGTCCGGCTCGGCGCGGCGCTGCCCCGGCTGGTCACCTCCGGCGAGGTGGTCACCATCGGTATCGGCGACGTCGGCCAGATCGCCCGGACCCTGACCTTCGTCGGCCCCGGCATCGGCTCGCTGATCGCGATCGGCACGGTCGCCGTCCTGCTGCTGTCCGTCTCCCCGCTGCTCGCCGCCGTCGTGCTGCTCGGTGTCCCGCTGATGGCGGTACCGGTCGGGCCGCTGCTCGGCCGGCTGCGCGGCGCGGAGACCCGCTACCGCGAACGGCAGGGCCGGCTCGCCGCCCGGTTCGAGGACATGGTGGGCGGGCTGCGGGTGCTGAACGGCCTGGGCGGCAAGGAGACCTACGCCGAGCGCTACCGGCACGACTCGCAGGAGCTGCGCGCCGACGGCTACCGGGTCGGCGCCGTGACCAGCTGGCTGCAGTCCTTCGGTGTCGGCCTGCCCACCCTGTTTCTCGCCGCGGTGACCTGGCCGGCCGCCCGCCTCGCCGCCGCCGGCGACATCACGGTGGGTCAGCTGATCGCGGTCTACGGGTACGTGGCGGTGCTGGTCTTCCCCGTCCAGTTCCTGGTCGAGAGCGGGCAGGACATCAGCCGCGGCCTGGTCGCCTCCGCCCGGGTGGTCCGTTTCCTGGCGCTGGACCCGGGCACCCGCCCGGACGGCGCCGACGCACCCGGCTCGCCCACCGTGCTGCGCGACCCGGACTCCGGTGTCGAGCTGCTCCCCGGCCGGCTGACCGTCCTGGCCTGCGGCCGGCCGCAGGACGCCGCCGCCGCGGTCGACCGGCTCGGCCGGTTCGCCGCGACCGCCGTCGAGTGGGGCACCGTCCGGCTCGACTCCCTCGCCCTGTCCGCCGTCCGGGACCGGATCCTGGTCGCGGACAACGAGGCCGCCCTCTTCGCCGGCCCGCTGCGCGAGGTCCTCTCCGGCCGCCACCGGCCCGACGACCAGGCACTGCTCGCCGCCCTGGAGGCCGCCGCCGCCCTTGACGTCCTGCGAGGACTGCCGGACGGCCTGGACTCCCCGATCGAGGCGGACGGCCGCAACCTGTCCGGCGGCCAGCGGCAGCGCCTGCGGCTGGCCCGGGCGCTGGCCGCCGACCCCGAGGTGCTGCTCGCCGTCGAACCGACCTCCGCCGTCGACACGCACACCGAGGCCGCGATGGCCGCCGGCCTGCGCCGCGCCCGCGCCGGACGGACCACCCTGGTCACCGGCGTCTCGCCGCTCCTGCTGGACCAGGCCGACACTGTCCAGTACCTGGTCGACGGCCGGGTCGCCGCCACCGGCCGCCACCGCGACCTGCTCCGCGACCACCCCGGGTACCGCGCCCTGGTCTCCCGCGCCGAGGCCGAGGACACCGCCCTGCCGACCCCACGCCGCGCCGAGGCCGAGGGCACCGCCGTACCGGCCCCCCACCGCGCCGAGGAGACCGTCCGATGAGCGCCCGCCTCCCCGTCGCCGGCCCCGCCGCGGTCCGCCGGGCCACCCTGGCGCTGATCCGCCGGGACGTCCGCGGCTTCACCGCCCTGCTCGCCCTCAACGCGCTGGCCGCCCTCGCCGGGCTGGCCGGCCCGTGGCTGCTCGGCCGGATCATCGACGAGGTTTCGGCCGGCGCCGGCACCCGCACCGTCGACCTGCTGGCGCTCGCCATCGTGGCCGGCGCGCTCGCCCAGCTGCTGCTGTCCCGGCAGGCCCGCTACGTCGCCCACCGGTTCGGGGAACGCACCTCGGCGCGGGTCCGCGAGCAGTTCGCCGACCGCGCCCTGGCCCTGCCCCCGGCGACCGTCGAACGGGCGGGGACCGGCGACCTGACCACGCGCGGCACCACCGATGTCGCCGCCGTCGGCACCGCGCTGCGGGACGCCGCCCCGGACGTGTTCGTCGCCCTGGTGCAGATCGTGTTCGTCGTCGGCGCGATCATCGCCGTCCAGCCGCTGCTCGGCGCCTGCGGGATGGTCGGGATGGCCGGGATCTGGTCCGGCGCCCGCTGGTACCTGCGCCGGGCCCGCTCCGGCTACCTCGACGAGGGCGCCGCCAACTCCGCGCTGGCCGAGATCCTCGCCGCCACCGCCTCCGGCGCCCGGACGGTCGAGGCGCTCGGCCTGCAGGAGCGCCGGATCGCGACCGGCGAGACCGCCGTCGAGGAGTGCCGCCGCACCCGCGAGCGGACCCTGTTCCTGCGCAACGTCTTCTTCCCGATCGTCAGCGCCTCCTACACCGTGCTGGTGGTGGTGGTCCTGCTGACCGGCGGCCTGCTGCACGCGCACGGCATGGTCAGCCTCGGTTCAGCGGTCGCCGCCGCGCTCTTCGTCCGCCAGCTGGAGCCGCCGCTCGACACCATCGTGGTCTGGATCGACCAGCTGCAGAGCAGCGGCGCCGCCTTCGCCCGGGTCGAAGGGCTGGCCGACGCCCCGCAGACCCCGCCGGCCCGCTCAGCCGAGCCTGTCGACGACCGGATCGAGGTGACCGACGTCCGCTACGCCTACGACGGCCGGGACGACGTGCTGCACGGGGTCGGCCTGACGATCCGTCCGGGCGAGCGGCTGGCCGTGGTCGGCCCGTCCGGCTCGGGCAAGACCACGCTCAGCCGGCTGCTGGCCGGCATGGACGAGCCGCGCACCGGCACGGTGACCGTCGGCGACGTCCCGATCGCCGGCCTCGACCCGGACCGGCTGCGGCGCCAGGTCGTCCTGGTCACCCAGGAGCACCACGTCTTCCTCGGCACCCTGCGCGACAACCTGCAGATCGCCGCGCCGGACGCCGGCGACACCGAACTGCTCGCCGCCCTGGCCGCCGTCGGCTGGTCGCACGAGCTGCCGAACGGCCTGGACACCGAACTGGGCGCCGGCGGTCACCGGCTGGACGGCGCCCGGGCGCAGCAACTCGCCCTGGCCCGGGTGGTACTGGCCGACCCGCACACGGTGATCCTGGACGAGGCCACCGCGCTTCTCGACCCGACAGCCGCCCGCCACACCGAACGCGCCCTGGCTGCCGTCCTGAAGGGCCGCACCGTCATCGCGATCGCCCACCGCCTGCACACCGCCCACGACGCCGACCGCGTCGCCGTGATGGAGAACGGCCGCCTCACCGAGGTGGGCCCGCACGAGGACCTGGTCGCCAACAACGGCCCCTACGCCGCCCTCTGGCAATCGTGGAACCGATAGGAACCCCGACCAGCGCGGATTCCAGGTCCAGCCCAAGCGATGGGCGATCGAGATCCTCGACGGACGTGCCATGGCCTGATGGAATCAAGCCTCCACAGGCCCCCGGAGCGGTTCAGCGTTCCTTTCTGTGGAAGCTGCCGAGAGCGAGCGGAGTGGGAGGGGCGCCGGTCATGACCCTGTGTGTGACAGGTCCGCGGGTGGCACAGCCGCCCCGCGATGCTTGATGTTGACGGCCGAAGCCTTGGCCAGTGCCACGGGGTTCAAGAAGCGCAGCGGACCGATCAGGCGGGATGCAAACAGATGCACGTGCCGCGCCACCGACTCATCGCGCGCTGCCGCCGAAAACACCAGCCGCTCCAAGGGGTTGAACGGACGGGCCTTGGCGAAGTCGACGGCCAGGTACTGGTGACCGCGCAGCCGGCGCCGGTGTGTGCGTGCGTACAGCGCGAGCGACCTGTTGAGGTCGCCCCGACCGGTTGCGGCCGAGGCGACCGCCTCTGCCAACCACTGCGCGGACTGCAGGGCCCACCCGCACCCCACTCCCCACAGGGGATCGCCGGTCAGGGCGGCGTCGCCGATGAACGCGACGCCCGGTGCGGTCGGCTTGCGGCTGTGAAGCGGGTAGTTGACAGTGCCGATGATCTTCGTGATGCGCTCGGCGGCGTCGATGGGCGGTGCCTCGGGCAGGGCGCGGACGAATTCGAAGAAGCTGCCCTCCAGGTCTTCCCGGAATGCGGGCAGCCGTTTCTTGTCCGGGAGCACCGCGATGACCGTCACCCCGTCGTCGTTCGGGAACGCGTACGCCATGTCGGGTTCGAGGAACCAGGTGTGACCGATCCCGCCGTGCAGCGGAAGGTTGCGGAAGTGCGCGAGATAGCCGAACCGCGCGTTCTCGTGCAGCCGAGCAGGCACCCCGGCGAACTTCGCCACGGCCGAGTCCTTGCCATCGGCGCCGACCACCAGGCGGGCCCGGATCTCGCGCTCGCCCTGTGCTGTCGACGCGCGCACCCCAGCGGTTCGCCCGGCTTCCCGGACCAGCCCGGTCACCTGGTGACCGAGGAGCAGATCGACGCCAGGGGTCTTCGCCGCACGGGACCTGATCAACGGGTCGAGGGTGCTGCGCCGGATGTTGTACGCGTACGGTAGCTCGGGGCCAGCCGGCGCTGCCCTCGGCTCGATCCATCCCCAACGGGTGTACCAGCGGGCGTCGTTGCGGACGGCTCCCGCCTTCTCGAGAGCGGGGACGAGGCCGAGTTCGTCCAGCACCGGGTAGGCGTTGGCCGTGATGGAGTGGGTGCACAGCACCTTGTACGCTTCGGGGTCCGAGCGGCGTTCCAGCAGCGCGACGCGGACACCGCGTCGAGCGAGCAAGATCGCTGCGGCGCTGCCGGCGAGGCTGGCTCCACTGATGATGACGTCGTAGTCGTATCCCGCGCTCTCAGGCCTGGTCATGCGCTGATCGCTCCCTTCGGGGTGTGGTGCCGTTCGTGGGAGTGGTGCAGTGCCAGTGCTGTCAGGAACATGAGCAGTTGTCAAGAGTTGTGGATCGGGTGATGTTTGATCAGGCTGGAACGGCCCCGTCCGTGCGTTCGACCAGGGCGCCGTTCTCGAACCTCGCGCCGGAGCCGTCAGGACCTGTCCCGACGAAGCCCCGCTGCAGACTCCGCCCTGCCACAACGACCGCTGCTCACGCGCGCGTGACGCAACCGGGCCGCCCTGGCCGTCAGGAAGCGCTGCTCAGGGATGCTGGTGGTACGGGCCGCCGCAGCGCGGTAGTGGACGAGCGCGGACGGGAGGTCGCCCGCCATCTCCAACGGGTGTGCCCGCACCGCGTGCACGCGGTGGTGACCGACCAGCGGCCCGCCGTCCGCCGTCCGCGTCGAGACCGTCCTGTTGTTTCCTGGGCGGAGAAGGCAGGATTCGAACCTGCGCGGGCTTGCACCCGACCGGAGCCAGAACCCCGGTCCCCGATAAACCACTCCGGGCACCTCTCCCAACGGAACGAACCCCCCTCGCGCACGCTGCGGGCCGTCCCCTGTGCGGCGAGGCCCCGGTTCTCGCTGGCCCCTCCTCACACCCATGACTATTCCCCAGAGCCCTGACACCGCACTGACCCGGCGCTGACCCCACAGCCCCGCGTGCTGTCCGGGGGGCGCGCGATGCGCGTCCCCCGGAGGCGGGTTCAGACGTCGCGGCGCCGCACCACGATCAGCGCGAGGACGATCGCGACCAGCGGCCACAGCGCGTACACGACCCAGGACCCGGCGATCGTGGCGTAGTGGAAGCCGTCACCGGGAGCCGGCCCCCAGTTCTGGACCAGGCGCTTCCAGGCGGTGCCGACCATCGCGTGGTTGAGGTCGGCGGACCACCGCCTGCCGGACGAGAAGAGCAGCGGCAGCATCAGAAGGGTGAAGGCGCAGGTGACCATGCCGGCCGCGCTGTGCCGGATCAGGACGCCGATGCCCAGGCCGATCAGGGCGCAGACAGGGGCCAGCAGCGCGGATGCCACCAGGGCCCGGAGCACACCGGGGTGGGTGAACGAGACCCCGGCGTGACGCCCGTTCAGAATGGCCTGGGAGACGGCGAACGACCCGGTGGCGATGACCGTGCCGAGCACGGTCCAGAGTGCGGTGACGACGGCCGCCTTGGCCAGCACCACCGAGCCGCGGGCGGGGACGGCCACCGTGGTGGTACAGATCAGACCGCTGCTGTACTCGCTGACGACGGCAAGCGCGCCGATACTGCCGGCAACGAGCATCAGCGTCATGTACCCGGCCGGCGGATAGGCGTCGAACGGCAGGAACTCCGCGAGCTGCCTGGCGCCCGGGCCGGTGTTCGCGAGGTTGTCGGAGTCCGCCAGCGCCGCCGCCGCGGAGGACCCGATCACGAACAGCGTGGTGAGGATGAGCGTCCACTGGGTGGAGCGCAGCGACCGCATCTTGATCCACTCCGAGGCGAGCAGGTCGCTGAAGCGGGCCGGCGGCTCGGCGACGGGCGCGGCCGAGGGCACGGGAACGCGGGAGGCGAGAGTGGTCATCGGGCTTCTCCTGCCAGGTATTCGACGCTGTCGGCGGTCAGTTCCATGAACGCCTCCTCCAGCGAGGCGCTTCGGGTGGTCAGTTCCTGCAGCTGGATCCCGTGCTCGAAGGCGAGCGCTCCGATCCGGTCTGCGGGCAGTCCGGTCACGGCGAGCCTCTCCGCTCCCGCCGAGCCCTCCGGTTCGACGGCCGCGCCGGCTGCCGTGAGCAGCGCCGTCAGCTCGGCGGCCTGCGGCGTGCGCACCAGGACGCTGGGACGGGTGCTTCGGGCGGCGAAGCTCCGTACGGACTCGGCGGCGATGAGCCGGCCCTGGCCGATGACGACGAGGTGGTCGGCGGTGTTCTCCATCTCCGCCATCAGGTGGCTGGAGAGGAAGACCGTGCGGCCCTCGGCGGCCAGACGGCGGAACAGCCGGCGTACCCAGAGCACTCCTTCCGGGTCCATGCCGTTGATCGGCTCGTCGAACACCAGCACCGGTGGGTCGCCGAGCAGTGCGGCGGCGATGCCGAGCCGCTGCTTCATCCCGAGCGAGAACCCGCCGATCCGGCGCCGGGCCGCCTCGGCCAGGCCGACCTCCTGCAGCACCTCCCCCACCCGGCGCAGCGGGATGCCGTTGCTGCGGGCCAGGGCGGACAGGTGCACCGTGGCGCTGCGCCCGCCGTGGACCTGGCCCGCGTCGAGGAGGGCGCCGACGTGGCGCAGGCCGCGCGGGTGGTGGTGGAAGGGGATGCCGTGGACGGTGGCGGTGCCTTCGGTGGGCCGGTCCAGGCCGAGGATCATCCGCAGCGTGGTGGTCTTGCCGGCTCCGTTGGGTCCGAGGAATCCGGTGACCTGGCCGGGCCGGACGGTGAAGGACAGGTGGTCGACGGCGGTCCTGCCGCCGTAGTTCTTGGTGAGTTCGTTGACTTCGATCACAACGCCAACCCTGCCGGGCGGGCCCCGCACGGGCATGGGGCCGAGGGTGGCAATCGCGCGGACACCACTGGCCCGTGGGCTTACACCTGCGGGCTGATGTCTCGTCGGGCAACGGCCGGTTAAGGTCACGGCATGGACGCCACCTCGACCACCCCGTCTCCGGAACGTACGTCGCCGAGGACGAGAAGATGGCTCATGGCCTGGGGCGGCGGTGCCCTGTACGTCGTCGTGCTGACGCTGTTGGTCGGGGGCGCGCCGGGGGGAGGCTCCGCGACGCTCCGGGCCGTCGAGTCGATGCTGGCCGCGGGTCTGCTCGTCGCTCTGCTCCGGCGGACGCCGCTGCCGGCCCTGGCCCTGACGCTGCTCGGGTCCCTCTGCGCGGCGTTCCTGAGCAAGGACTTCAGCCAGAGCCGGTTCCTGTCGTTCCTGGCGGTGGATGTCGCCCTGGGCCTCATCGTCGCCACCCGGACCTGGCGGGTCTCGGCTCCTGCGGTCGCCGTGACGTTCGTCGTGCAGGCCACGAGCATCGCCGCGCTCTCCCACGGTCCGTACGAGCTGACCGGCTCCGGCGTGATCGCCCTCCTGGCGATGGCCAGCTCCTGCATGGTCGGCCTGCTGGTCCGCGAGCGCCGCGAGCACGCGGTGGCGCTGCGTTCGCAGGAGGTGGCCGAGGCCGTGACCGCCGAACGGCTGCGGATTGCCCGAGAGTTGCACGACATGGTCGCGCACAGCATCGGCATCATCGCCATCCAGGCCGGGGTGGGCAGTCGGGTCATCGAGACGCAGCCCGCAGAGGCCCGCGAGGCGCTTCGGGCCATCGAGGCCACCAGCAGGGAGACCCTGTCGGGCCTTCGGCGCACGCTGGTGGCGCTTCGTCAGGCCGACCCGGACGCGGCCTCGGGGCAGGCACCGCTCGCTCCCGCGCCGGGCCTCGCGGACATCGACCGGCTGACGGCGGCGACTGCGGACGCGGGGGTTGGCGTCGAGGTGCGGTGGGGCGGGGAGCGGCGTCAACTACCGGCCGACATCGAGCTGTCCGCCTACCGTATCGTGCAGGAGGCGGTGACCAACGTGGTCCGCCACGCCGGCACCGGGCACTGCCGGGTGGCCATCGACTACGGGGAGGAGGAGCTGTCCGTGGAGATCGTCGACGACGGGCACGGGACGGCGGGCGCAACGGGCGCGGGATTCGGTGTGACCGGCATGCGGGAGCGCGTCAGCCTGCTGCACGGGCGCTTCAGCGCCGGACCGCGTCCCGAGGGCGGCTTCCGGGTGGCGGCCGTTCTTCCGCTGCCCGACCTGAACGCGGCTCAGGCGGAGGTCCGATGACCGTCCGTGTCGTGCTCGCCGACGACCAGCCCCTGGTGCGGTCCGGTCTGCGCGTGCTGATGGCCGACAGCCCCGACCTGGACGTCGTCGGTGAGGCCGCGACGGGCGCGGAGGCGGTCCGGTTGGTCAGGGACCTCTGCCCCGATGTGGTGGTGATGGACATCCGGATGCCCGGCATGGACGGGATCGAGGCCACACGCCTGATCACGGCCGGTCCGGGGACGACGCGCGTCCTCGTCCTGACCACCTTCGACGAGGACGACCACGTCTACGGCGCACTCCGCGCCGGTGCCGGCGGCTTCGCTGTCAAGGACATGGCCCTGGACGACATCCTCGCGGCGGTCCGCGTGGTAGCCGCCGGCGACGCCCTGATCGCGCCGGGGGTGACGCGCCGTCTGATCGCGGACTTCGTCCGACAGCCCGTGCCTGCCCCCGAGCGCTCTCTGCGACCGGTCGAGGGCATCACCGAGCGGGAACGGGAAGTGCTGACCCTGGTCGGACGCGGCCTCTCGAACAGCGAGATCGCGGACGACCTCTTCATCTCGGTGGCCACCGCCAAGTCACACGTGGCGCGGCTGTTCACCAAACTGGGCGCGCGCGACCGGGTGCAACTCGTGATCACCGCCTTCGAGATGGGGCTGGTCACACCGGGCCGCTGACCGCGTCCGGGCGTCAGGCCTTCCCCGTGGCCTCCGCCACGGCCTCCGCGTGTGCCTGAGCCAGCATCAGATATCCCTCGCCGTTGACCTTGATCCCCGCGCGCTCCTCCTCCGTCAGCTCGCGCCGGACCTTGCCGGGGACCCCGGCCACCAGTGAGCCCGGCGGCACCTGGAGACCCTGCGGCAGGACGGCACCGGCCGCGATCAGCGATCCGGCGCCCACGCGGGCACCGTTGAGGACGACGGACCCCATCCCGACCAGGACGTCGTCCTCCACCGTGCAGCCGTGCAGGACGGCGTTGTGGCCGACCGTGACCCTGTCCCCCACCACCAGCGGGAAGCCGGGGTCGGCGTGCAGCGTGCAGTTGTCCTGGATGTTGCTGCCCGCACCCACCGTGACGGTCCCCGAGTCGCCGCGCAGCACCGCGCCGTACCAGATGCTCGTACGCTCGCCCACGCCGACCGATCCGACCACCACGGCGTTCGGTGCGACGAAGGCCGTCGGGTGGATGTCGGGCGTCAGGCCCGCGACGGCGGCGATCAGTGGTTCTGCCATGGTGTTCTCTCCCTCGGTCTGGCCGTACGTACGTCTGCCCTAGGAGATCACACTCCGCACCTCCACTTCCTAGCATGAACATTTCATAACGAGGCGCGTGAACCCGGTTACCGAGCCGCGGATCCGACCTACCGTCAGGTTTGTTCCGTCCACCAACCGCACCGGAGGACCCCCGTGCGCAAGAGGATGATCGTCTCCGCCGTCAGCGCGGCGCTCCTGCTGCTGGCGAACCCGGCGTCAGCGGCGTCGGCGACCCCGGGCGACCCGGGCATCGGCGACCCGTACTACCCGACGTACGGCAACGGCGGCTACGACGTGTCGCACTACGACCTGCGGCTCAAGTACCAGCCGGCCACCGACCAGCTCGAAGGCACGGCGACCATCCTCGCCACCGCCACCCAGAACCTCTCGCGCTTCAACCTCGACTTCGCCCTTGACGTCAGCGAGGTGCTGGTCAACGGCCGCAAGGCCGCCTTCGCGGCCACCGGCGAGCAGGAGCTGGAGGTCACCCCCGCCGCGCCGCTGGCCAAGGGCGCGCAGGCCACCGTGGTCGTACGCTACTCGGGCATCCCGTCCAAGGTCGTCCGCTACGGCTTCACCGCCTGGTTGCGTACGCCCGACGGCGGCGTGGCCGCCGGGGAGCCCGAGTCGGCCTGGTGGTGGTTCCCGAGCAACGACCACCCCGCCGACAAGGCCACCTTCGACGTCTCGGTCCTCGTCCCGGACGGCACGCAGGCGATCAGCAACGGCGTGCTGGTCTCGCAGAGCTCCAAGCTCGGTTGGACGCGCTACAACTGGCGCGAGAACAAGCCGCAGGCCACCTACCTCGCGACCATCGCCATCGGGAAGTTCGACGTCTCGACCGAGACCACGGCCGGCGGCCTGCCGGTCGTCAACGCGTACAGCAAGGACCTCGGCGACAACGACGGCGCCGCGCGGGCGAGCGTCCAGCGCACGGGCGAGATCGTCGACTGGCTGAGCACCCTCTTCGGCCCGTACCCGTTCAGCGCGGTCGGCGGGTACGTCCCGAACGTGCGCACCGGGTACGCCCTGGAGACGCAGACCCGGGTCTTCTACAGCCCCCGGCAGTTCGCCGGCGGTTCCAACACCTCGGTGGTCGTCCACGAGCTGGCCCACCAGTGGTACGGCGACAGCGTCTCACTGGAGCGCTGGAGCGACATCTGGCTCAACGAGGGCTTCGCCCGGTACGCCCAGTGGCTCTGGTCCGAGCACGAGAACGAGGGCACGGCACAGGAGCTCGCCGACTACGTCTACGCCGTCCACCCGGCCGACGACGCCTTCTGGACCGTCAAGCCGGGCGATCCGGGCCCCGACAACCAGTTCGACCTCGCCGTCTACGACCGGGGCGCGCTCGCCGTCCAGGCGCTGCGCAACGCGGTCGGCGACGAGAAGTTCTTCGAGATCCTGAAGGCCTGGCCCACCGAGCACCGGTACGGCAACGCGACCCTCGCCCAGTTCCAGGACCTCGCCGAGCGGATCTCCGGCCAGAAGCTCGGCGACCTGCTGCAGGTCTGGCTCTTGACCGCAGCCAAGCCGGCCAACCCCACCACGGCCCCGGCAGCCGGCCTCGCGGCAGCGGCAACCGCTCCGGTGCACGAGCCACGCTCGTGGAAGCAGATCCAGGCGACCAACAGCCTCCACGAGCACCACGTCGGCTGACTCATCGGCGAGCGGGCTACTGCCCTGATGAACCGTCAGCTTCTCTCTGGAAAGGCCGCGCTCCCCCGTGCATCCGCCGACCGGCCGGGTCGCCATCTCGCCGCCCGGCCGGCTGGCCCCCCTTCCGCCGACCTACTGCGGGTGTGAGCCGTCCACGATCTCGGGATTGATCGTGTCGAAATACACGTGGTCCGTCGCAGGGGCAAAATGGAACCTGCCCTCGTAGTGCGAGTTGGTGATGTGCTTGTCGTAGCCGGCGCTACTCACCCACTCGGCGTTCTTGGGCAGGAATTCCGCCAGTGCCTCCGGCAGCTGGGCCGGGGCGGAGGGCTCGAAGGCGTACCCCGGCGCACTGATGATCGACTTGACCGCGCCTGCAGGAAGGCGCGCGACCCCGACCACGCGGATCCGCGGGTCCTGGTCCGGGAGCCACTCGCGGCCCGAGTCGTGCGGATTGTAGCCCAGCCAGTGCGGGTCGGACAACCGGCCTATCGCGAGGAACCTGCGCTGAAGTGGCTCAACGTCCGTCCTCACCTTCTTGCGCTCCGGGACAGCACCATCAGCAGTCGCCTCGTACACGCCGGCACCACCGGCCAGAACGACGAGCCCACCTAGCAACATCCACCCACGCCGGCTTACAACTCTCGGCTTCCCCATGTACTCCGCCCCCCACGTGTGCTTCGAAATCTCGATCCTAACGAGCAGACGAGGGACTTGGTCCGCCAGCGGACGGTGGATCAGACCTGCACTCACACGTTGCGGGCATCAGCGCGATCGCCTCGCACGTGATCAGCGATCGGCGGGCGCCGCTGCAGCAATGACACGTACGAGCCGGACGGCACGGGCCCGGCGGCGTCCATCGCGACCGGCGAATGGTCCACTGGCTCATGACGTCGTCATTCAGATACGTCACCGCCCGGTGCAACCGCGGTCCAGTACCCGGCGTCGGCCGGGGTGCGGTGCTGAAGATCCGTTCGAACCTGGACCGCCAGCTTGCGGGTCTCGCGCCGGTTGAGGGTGGCGCCGATCCCCGCCCCGACCAGGAACGGCAGCATGGAGGGCAGCTTACGCAGTGAACTACGGGTCAGCCGCTTGCTCACCTTGCGCCGCACCTCGGAGCCGACCGCCATCGCCGCGAGACCGGCGGGCCGGACCAGGAGCGAGCCGTCGATCCCCCGCCGGTTGGCCCAGGCCGTGACGTAGGCCGTGGCCCGTTGGGTCACATTGCCGGCGGCCGGCACGCCGTACACCTCGTGGAGCTCGGCGATCAGTTTGATCTCCACGGCCGCCACCGCCAGCGTCTCCGCCGCGATCTCCACCGGCAGCGCTGGCGGGACCGGCATCATCGCCGCCGCGCCGACTCCGGCACCGAGCGCACCGGAGGCCCGGCACGCGCCCGTGATCAGCCGGTCGGCGAGTTCCTCGGGCCCGGTGGCGTCCGGGTACTGGGCCCGGAGCGTGGCCAGCTTCCGGACGGGGATCCGCGGCGCGCTCTGGACCAGCCGCTCGGCGAGCGCCCGTCCGCCGTATCCCGCGCCCTTGGCGACGACGAGGCCGCCCCGGCCCAGCATCCGGGTGAGAGTGGACAGCAGCGCGGTGGCCCGTCGGCGGCCGTGCTCGCGGTACCAGGCCTGCCGGGCGGCCGGGGCGGCGTCCGGGAGGCTGCGTTCCATCTCGGTGGACAGCGCGGCGAGCTCCTCGGCCGCCTCCCCGGGAACTGCGGAGGAGTTGCTGAGGGGGTCGTCGCCGGACGGGCGGGGCCTGTGGGGAAGTCGCATGCTCTCCGCGTACCCGCCGGGAGCACCCGCAGTCCTCGGCGCGCCCGGTGCTTCACCCCTTTGGCGCGCCGCCGGCGCGTCCGCCTTCAGACGCAGCCCCGCTGATCATGTCGGAAACTTACGCACCTCTCGTTCATATTTTGCGCCTTCATATGGACTTCATTCAGCAGCGCTCATAGTCTCTCCTCGCTCGGCGGAATCCGCGCCACCCGCGCGCGAGAGCTCGACCCTGGCCCCCCACCCGGAGCACCTCACCGACCAGCAAGGATGTGCAGCCGCAATGCAGCCACAGCCACCACCCCAACGCCGCGTCGCCCGCACCGTCGCCGTCCTCACCGCCACCGCCCTCGGCACCGTCGGCCTGCTGACGGCCGTCCTCGCCAACGCCGGTGCGGCACACGCCGCAGGCGTACCGGCGCTCTCGCCGCTCGCGGTCCCCGGCCGTGGGGCCACCGTGCCGTTCATCGAGCAGGAGGCCGAGTACGCGGCCACCAACGGCACCGTCATCGGCCCCGACCGGCTCTACGGCCACCTGCCCTCGGAGGCCTCCGGCCGGCAGGCCGTCACCCTGAGCGCGGTGGGCCAGTTCGTCGAGTTCACGCTCAGCGCCCCGGCCAACGCCGTCGACTTCCGCTACAGCCTCCCGGACACGGCGGACGGCAGGGGACGCGACGCCTCGATCGACCTGCTGGCCAACGGGTCGAAGCTGAAGAGCGTCGGCCTCACGTCGAAGTACGGCTGGTACTACGGGGGTTACCCGTTCAACAACAACCCGGGCGACACCAACCCGCACCACTTCTACGACGAGGCCCGGACCATGTTCGGGTCCACGCTGCCCGCCGGTACGAAGATCCGCCTCCAGGTCGCCTCGACGGCGCAGTCCCCGACCTTCACCATCGACCTCGCCGACTTCGAGAACGTCGCTCCCCCGACAGCCAAGCCCGCCGAGGCACTTGACGTGATCTTGCCACGAAAAGAGGGCCGGACAACTGCCCAGCCGCGCCGCCGATCTGGCGGCGCGGCCGGCATGACCGACCTGGCAGTCCGACAGAGATAGCCCGTACCACCCCACTTCTCCACAGCGACGGGACGCCGCCGAGTGAGCACCTGGCGAGCACGACGTGTCGGCTCGTGCTTGGGAACATCGGCACGTCAACTACGTCAGCAGATCGTGGAAGGTCGTAGCTCCGCGCAGTGGGCGGCAGGTCGAACCTACCGCCGAGACGTCAGCCCGAACGGATCAACCACAGGAGTGCCAAGGGGTGTATTGCGAGGTGATCACCAGGCCGTCGGGGTCCTCCTCGAAGACATATTCACGGACGCACTTCCCGACTCCATAGACGCGCGACGGGCCGGCGTACGAGCTGAAATAGCCAGGGTCGCGGTTGCCCTGCGTGCCGGAGCTGTTCTCGATCTGGATGTCCATGTACGTCAGAGTTCCGGCGTAGGTCGACTTGACGAAGACGGAGCAGTTGTTGGTGCCGTCGAAGTAGTCGTACACCGTGCCGTTGGCCACGGGGCCAGACCACGAGAGACCGCCTGAACAGCCGTAGCCGCCGGCTTGGGCGGCCGGCGCCATCACGACGGTACCCATCACCGCGAAGCTCGCGATGGAGAGGGCGGCTATCGCCTTTCGCACACGCATGGGAATGCCTTCCTGAAGACCGATTCCAACATGACGACCGAACAAGCCACATCGTTCGTTGCCCGCGACACGACGACAGAGGGCAACGGAGCGACGGAGCTTCATGAGTCCCCTTCCTCAATGGGGCGGCCCCGTCCCGGGCCGGTAGGTGTCGTTGATCAGCTGCAGTTGTGCGCGCCGCTGTGGGCTTGAGCGATTTCGTTCCCGCTCGCGTCCCACATGGCGACCTCGTCCCAGATACATGATCCGATCCCGTGAACACTGACCGGTCCCGCATACCAGGAGAAGTAGCCGGTGTCGTCCTTGGGGCTGTTCGGGTCCGTGTTCGACCAGACCTGGAGGCTCGTCCGGGTCGATTGGCCGACGAACACCTTCTTGACCGCCACCTCGCAGTTGTTGGCGCCGTCCCAGTAGCCGTAGACGTGCGCCACCACGGTGTTGGTGTAGGCGCCTTCGCCGTAGTAGTCCTGCGAGTAGACCAGGTTCCCGTTGCAGCCGTACCCCCCGGCATGTGCCGTGCCGGATATGCCGGTCACCATGCCGATTGCCAGCACCGCCATTGCACCAACGCCTCCCAGACGCCGTATCAGGCGCGACCTACCCATAGTGCCCTTCCCCTCGTCGATGAACCCTGCGTACACAGCACGGTGTCCCGCCGACCCAGTCCGCCGAGCGGCGGAGCCTGTAGGTGCGGGCCGGTAGTAGGACCTTCCCGGCGTGTTGCGTCATCTTTCGCGGAACACGGCTGTGATGACCAGGCAGATGGCACCGGCAGAAACATCGGCAGTTTCCCCGGAGGCCGTCATGTGGTGTACTCGCCAAGAATGCACAACGAGGTCACGCTGGGGGGCATGTGGACGGGGGAAAGCTCGGCGAGGTGCTGCGTGCCCGGCGGATCCAAGCGGGACTGACACAGGAGCAGCTCGCGGAACGCTCGGGCCTGAGTGTGCGGGCGCTCGGGGATCTGGAACGCGGAAGGGTCGCCAGACCTCACCGCGAGTCTGTACGGCTGCTCGCTGAGGCACTCGGCCTGGACGGCGACGACCACGAGAGCCTCATGTGCCTTGCCGGTCACGGATCACCAACGCCCACGCCCGAGCCGACCCAGGCCACGGCACACCACCTGACGTTCCCCGGTCCCGGCGGACCAGCCGCCGCCGGCGCGGATCAGCCGGCGATCGATCCTCCACCTATGGGAGAAGACGAAGAGCCGGCCGACACGGACGGCGACCCCGCTTCGCGCCCCGCCGCACCTCCGCGTACCCGCCGAGCCACACTCGTGGCCGCGATCGCAACAACGACTGCCTGCCTCGCGACCGCCATCGCGGCACTATGGCCGGCACCAGCCGGCGAAACCCCGTCGAAGCCCTCCGAACGTTCCGCCCATGTCGCCCGCATCGCCGCCGACGCGCAGATCATCTCCTCCACAGGAACCGACCTGCGAGTCGACCACCCGGTCACGTCAGGCGACGCACTCGTGGTAGCCCTCATGCTCACCAGCACCACCGCCGGCACGATCGCCGTCACAGACACGGCCGGCAACCACTACGACATGGTCGCGGACGTCACCGACCCGTTCCACCACCGCACCGCGCTCTTCACCGCATTCAAGGTCAGCCCATTGCACGCCGACGACCATCTCACCATCACCTGGCCACAGGCCAGCAAACACCACATCGCCGTCGAAGAGTTCCACGGCATATCCGCAGCCAAAGGCCAAGCCGCAGGATTCGGCACCTACGACCACAGCAACCGGACCATCGCAGCCGGCATCCCCACCGGCTGCGCACCCGGAGACCTCGTGATAGCAGCGATCGGGAGCAACAGCGGCCCCGCACCTGCTCTGACGCCGGGTTGGCAGCTTCTGCCCGAACTTCAATTGTCCTCATATCGGCTCACGATTGCTTTCCGTCGCACCTCCGCTCACGAGGGCTGCACCCTCACCGGTACGAGCCAAGCCCAGTGGGAGACAGCACTCGTCAGCCTTCGGATCTGACAATCGTCCCCCTGAACCGCCGAAAGGCCCCTACGTCCCGATGGATCGGGACGGAGGGGCCTTTGGGGTGTCCTGGCGGACGGGTCAGACCGAGAGGACCTGGCCCGGGAAGATCAGGTTCGGGTTGCCACCGACGACGCCGGTGTTGTTGCTGTACAGGGTCTTCCAGTCGAGGCCCTTGGCGGCGGCGATGTCGCTCAGGGTGTCGCCGCTCTTGACGGTGTAGGTACCACCGTTGGTCTTCTTGGCCGGGGCCGCAGGGGCCTTGGTGGCCTTCGGCGTGGCGGCCTTCGGGGCAGCGGCAGCCTTCGGGGCGGCAGCGGCCTTGGGGGCCTCGGTCTTCGGCGCGGCGGCCTGCGGGGCGGCCTTGGGGGCAGCGGCGCGGGTCTCGGAGCGCGAGGCCGCGGCGGAGGACGAGGAGGAGCCGGTGTCGACCTGGGCGGCGGCGCCGCCCTTGGTCAGGCCCGCCTTGACGGAGCAGACCGGCCAGGCGCCGGGGCCCTGGTCCGCCAGCACCTTCTCGGCGATGGCGATCTGCTGCGCCTTGGTGGCCTGGTTGGCCTGCGGCGCGTACTGGGTGCCGCCGTAGGCGGCCCAGGTGCTGGAGGTGAACTGCAGGCCGCCGTAGAAGCCGTTGCCGGTGTTGATGCTCCAGTCACCGGTGCTCTCGCACTGGGCGACGGCGTCCCAGGTGGACACCGAGGCGGCGGAGGCCGACGTGGCCGTGACGAGGCCGGCCACCGGAAGGGCGACCAGAGCGCCGCCCATCAGGGCCATCCGCACGCGGTTGCGCTTGGGGGCGGAGGTCGTGGTGGCAGCGGCGGTCTCGTTACGGAAGGTCATGCGTATCCTCTCGGAATTCCCGGGCGGACAGCATGACGACACCCACGAGGGGTGGAATCCGCGTCTCACTCGATGAGCGGCTGCCGGCGTCTCTTACGCGGCACACCGCCCCGGCACCCTCCGCGCACCAGCGCCACCGGTGAACCGGCGGGCGTGCCTTCGGGGGTGAACCCGGGAAGTGCTCGTTGCACTGGTTTCGAAGCTACGAGGCGCCTGGGGCGATGCCAAGCATTTTCGGGTTTTCCCAGCTCAACGTGCCGTTACCGCCAGTAAGGAGGGGGTGTGCACGCGTCCGCACCCCCGAATTTCCGGCACCTTCCAAGATCGGGAAACCGCCCGATGTGCCCGCCACCACACCCCGGGCCACGTGAGGCCGGGCACATTCTCCACCGTCTGCAACGTGCCGCGGACCGACGGTCAGAGTGGATCTTGCCGGACGGAGGCTCGGGGTGGCTCCGCTCACAACAGCCCTCAGGACACCGCGTCGAGCTGCTCCCGATGCGGGACGGCGCCGGCGACGACGGCCCCCCGCTCACTGCCGGGCCGCCGATCGACGGCCCAGGAGACGGCGGCAACAAGGAAGCCGAGACCGGCCAGTCCCGCGCCCACCAGGGCCGGCGAGGTCCAGCCGAAGCCCGCGCTCAGCGCCAGCCCACCGAGGAAGGCGCCCTGGGCGTTCGCCAGGTTGAACGCGCCCTGCACCGTCGCCGAGGCCAGCGTCGGAGCCCGCCGCGCCTTCTCCAGCACCAAGGTCTGGACCGTCGGCACGGTGGCGAAGCCGAACAGTCCGATCAGGACCACGGTCAGCGCGGCCGACCACTGGGCCCGGGCGGTGACCGAGAAGGCCGCCAGGGCCAGCGCCATCAACAGGAACGCCGCGCAGATCGCGGGCCGCAGCGCCCGGTCGGCCGCGTACCCGCCGACGACGTTGCCCACCGTCATGCCGACCCCGAAGAGGGCCAGGACCAGCGTCACCGAGCCCGTGCCGAAGCCCGAGACCTCGGTGAGCATCGGGGTGATGTAGCTGTAGCAGGCGAACAGGCCGGCGCAGCCGAACACCACCGTCCCCAGGGCCAGCCACAGCTGTCCGCTGCGGAAGGCCGACAGCTCGTGGCGCAGCCCGGCCTGCGGGTGGCTCGGCAACGGCGGCACGAGGCGGGCGATCGCGAGGGTGCCGAAGGCTCCGATGCCGACGACCACCAGCATCGCGGCCCGCCACCCGAGGTGCTGGCCGAGCAGGGTGGCGGCCGGGACGCCGAGGATGTTGGCGACCGTGAGCCCGGAGAACATCACCGACACCGCCCGCGCCCGAAGGTGCGGGGCGGCCAGCTCGGCAGCGGCGACCGCCCCGGCACCGAAGAAGGCGCCGTGCGGCAGCCCGGTGATCAGGCGGGCCGCGGCCAGCAGGGCGAAGTTCGGCGCGATGGCGCAGAGCAGGTTGCCGACGGTGAACAGCCCGGCCAGCCCGATGAGGACGGCCTTGCGGGGCAGGCGGGCGGCGGCGGCCGTGAGCAGCGGGGCGCCGATGACCACGCCGAGCGCGTACATCGAGATCAGCCACCCGGCCTGGGGGATGGAGACGTGCAGGCCGTCCGCGACCTGCGGGAGGAGGCCCATTGCCGCGAACTCGGTGGTGCCGATGGCGAAGGCGGTGATGGCAAGGGCGACGAGCGCCAGCGGCATGGGAGGTCTCCGAGATGGGGGTTGCCCGTCGGCGCTGGGCCTGCACGGGCGACGGGCGGTCGCCGCTGACCGCCGGGAGGGCTGTGCCGGGCGAGTCTATCGGCTGCCCGCGGGCGGTCCGCGCCACCGTCAGGCCGCTGCTCACGACAGGTCAGGCCGCCGTGGTGAGGGCTCTGATGAGGTGCAGTTCGGTGACGATGTCGGTGAGGGTCCGGCAGCCGTCGGGGGCCGGGCCGAGTTCGGGGGCGGCGGGGCCGAGGCCGTCGAGGGCGTCCGCCATCGCGGCCAGCGAGGCGGTGACCTGGCGGGCGACCGGTTCGGACGGGCGGGGCCGGCCGTGTTCGAGGCGGACGGCGCAGGCGGTCGCGGCGTCGGCGATCCGTTCCGCGCCGCCGGTGACGGGGCGCCAGTCGCGGCCGGCCCGCAGTTCGGCGGAGGCGGTCTCGGCGGCAACCCGTGCCTCGGCCAGTGCGTGGTAGGCCGCCCGGCGCAGGGTGGCACGTTCCGCAGCCGACCCGGCGTCGGCTCCACCGGCGCGCGCTTCGGCTCGGGCCGGTACGTCCGGTGGTGCGGCCGGGCCGCCCGCGAGGACGTGCTCGAGGTAGCTCTGGGTGTGCCGCAGCGCGAGGGCGAAGTGGTGTCCGACCCGGGCGTGGGTGTCGGCCAGGCGCGGCAGGTGGCCGACGAGGAGGACGATCGCGCAGGCGAGCGCGGTGTCGGCCAGCCTGGTTCCGGCGGCCTGCCTGTCACCGCCGGTCGAGACGAAGGCCAGCACAGTGACGGTGATCACGGCCGTCTGCAGGGCGAAGTGACGGCCCGCCACCGGAATCAGCACTCCACCGGCCGTCACGGCGAGGACGGGCAGCAGTCCTCCCCCCGACAGAGTGCTCAGGGCGGCGAAGACCAGCACGCCGGCGGCGGTGCCGACGAAGCGGTTGACGACCCGGGAGAAGAGCGGCCCGAAGTCGGGCTTGACGAGGAAGGCGGCGGTCGCGGGCAGCCAGTACCAGTGGTCGGTCCGCAGCAGCAGGGCCACGGCCGTGTTGACGGAGACGCAGACGGCCACCCGCAGCCCGTACTCCCGTCCGGCCGGGCCGACGGGATGGGCGCCGCGCCCGGCGCGGGCGCGCGGAGCGCCGGCGGCCGAGTCGCGCGCGGTCCCGGCGAAGGCGAGCGTGGCGTCCAGGACGGCGCGGTCGAAGGCACTGCGGGCTGCGGTGTCCGAGACGGGCGCGGGCAGCGGACCGGGCGGCTGTCCGGCGCGTACGGCTGCGGCGAGGCGGCGCGGGCCCTCGGCGATCCGGCGGGGCAGGGGTGTGCCCTCCCAGAGCAGCGCGACGCTCGCCTCGCACAGGGCGGCCGCGGCGGTGAACCGTTCGGCGAGCTGGAGGTCCGCGCTCCGGGAGCGGCCGGGCAGGCTCAGCACCCGGCACAGGCGCAGGGCCTCGTCGGCGCGGTCCAGGGCTGCGGTCAGGCGGCGCCGGGCCGGTTCGGCGCTCGGGGTGCCGACGGCGTCCAGGGCGTCCGCGAGCGCGTCGAAGACGGCGGCCACCGCCAGCCGCTCGCCGCGCAGGGCGCCGCCCGCGAGGGGGGACCTGACGGCCAGTCTCAGCAGCAGGACCCACAGCGCACCGCCCAGGAAGCACCCGGCCATCAGCCAGGGTGGCCCGTCGGCCGGCATTCCCGCACCGACGGCAGTCAGGACGAGCAGTTGCAGGGCCGCGGCCGACCAGACCGGACCGGCCACGCTCAGGGCTCCGGAGACCAGCCCGGTCACCGTCAGCAGGGGCAGCGCCCACCAGCCGGTGACCACGGCCCCGAACAGCCCGAGCGAGCCCGCGAGCGCCGGCAGGCCGATGTGGACCACGCCGGTGCGGCGGGTGCCCGGCCGGTCGTTGACTCCCGCGAACATCGCCCCGAGCCCGGCCACCACCCCCGCCGAGCGGTGTCCGGTGGCCAGTCCCGCGGCGAGCAGCGGGCCCATGCCGAGTGCACCACGGGCGACGGCGGGCCAGGGCATCGGCGCTCGCTGCCAGCGCAGCGGGTGGACCAGCCAGGCCGGGGGTCGGAATTCCGGGCGGTGCACGGGCCTCCTCACGGAAGAACGGGCCTCCTCACAGAAGAAGGGGGTGGATTCGCAGCCTACGGGCGGCCGTTGTCGCAGCCGCTGCGTCCTCGTTACGAGCGCGTGTCGGTCCCCCGCCCTCCGGGTGCCGGAACCCGCCCTCCGGGTGCCAGAATCGGGGGCAGCGCGCCCGTCCGGCCGCGCCACGGGAGGAGACGGACGTGAACGCCACCGACGCCAGGCCGCTCGCCGCCATCGACATCGGCGGTACCAAGATCGCGGCCGCGGTGGTGGGTGACGACGGCACCCTGCTCGCCCGTACGCAGCGGCCCACCCCCTCCACCGCCGACGGGGAGACGGTGCTGCGGGCCGTCCTCGACGCCCTCGAGGAGCTCGCCGAGGCGCCGGCCTGGGCCGGGGTGCGCGGGCTCGGTGTCGGCAGCGCCGGTCCGGTGGACACCGGCCGAGGCACCGTCAGCCCCGTCAACATCGGGGGCTGGCGCCACTTCCCGCTGGTCGAGCGGCTCTCCGGCCACCCGGCCGCCACGGACCTCCCGGTGGTGCTGGCCGGCGACGGGATCGCGATCGCCGCCGCCGAGCACCGGTTCGGCGCCGCCCGCCCGTACGACAACGTGCTGTGCATGGTGGTCTCCACGGGTGTCGGCGGCGGCCTGATCCTGGGCGGCGCGCTGCACACCGGGACGACCGGCAACGCCGGGCACATCGGCCACATCACGGTCGACCTCGACGGGGAGCCCTGCCCGTGCGGCAGCCGGGGCTGCCTGGAGCTGTTCGCCAGCGGCACCGCGATCGCCCGGTACGCCCTGCGCAGCGGGTGGCAGCCGTCCACCGAGGACCGCTCGGCGGTCGCGGTCGCCGCCTCGGCGCGGGCCGGTGACCCGGTCGCCCTGGCAGCGTACGACCGGGCCGCCCGGGCGCTGGCCGCCGGGATCGCCGCCACCGCGACGCTGGTCGAGCTCGACGCCGTGGTCATCGGCGGCGGGGTCGCCCAGGTCGGCGACCTGCTGCTCGATCCGCTGCGCGGCCATCTGACCACGTACGCGGCGCTGCCGTTCGCCGCCGGGATCAAGGTCCACCGGGCGCTGCTGGGCACGGACGCGGGCCTGGTCGGCGCCGCCGCCGTGGCCGCCCACCGGCTCGGGGGCTGACCCTGCGCCTCGCATGGAGCGAGCGCCCGGGGCCATGGGACCATGGCAGGGCGGAAGTCTGATCCCCGGGCGGTTGCGTGACATGCACACCGACGAGCAGGGCCCCGGTACAGAGCCCCGCTACGCCACGGCGGGCGGGGAGCAGGAACGTGACGGCCTGATGATGGTCCCGATCGCGACCGCGTTGATCGCCGCAGACGGCCGCATCCTGCACTGGAGCTCGGACGCCGAGGCGCTCCTCGGCTACAGCGCCGAGGAGGCCGTCGGGACGCTGGCGGCTCAGATCCTGGTCAACGACGAGCAGCGCCCACGGGTGCTGGCCCTGTTCGACGGCATTCTGCGCGGCCGGGGCTGGTCGGGTGTCTTCCCGGTCAAGCACCGCGAGGGCCACCACGTGAACCTGGAGTTCCGGACCCACCCGATCACCGGCCCCGACGGGCAGCCGCTGGTGCTCGCGGTCGCCTCCGACGTGACCGTGCTGCGCCGCCTCCAGGCCGATCTCGCCGTCCTGGACGGCTTCTTCACCCAGTCCCCGGTGGGGATGGCGGTCTACGACCCGCAGATGCGGTTCGTCCGGCTCAACGAGGCGCTGGCGCGGGTGAACGGCCTGCCGGTGCCCGAGCATCTCGGCCGGCGGGTCATCGAGGTGCTGCCGGGCATCAACGGCGAGGAGATCGAGGAGGTGATGCGGCAGGTACTGTCCAGCGGCAACGCGGTGATCGACGCCCGTTCGCACGGCCGCACCCCCGGCGATCCCGAGCACGACCACGCCTGGTCGGCCTCCTACTTCCGGCTCGAGAAGCAGACCGGGGAGATCCTCGGGGTGAGCTCCACGATCGTCGACGTGACCGAGCGCTACCGGGCCGAATCACGGGCCGCCCGCGCACAGGAGCGCCTCGGCCTGCTGGTGGACGCCACCGCGTCCATCGGCACCACGCTCGACCTGCGGCAGACCGCCCGCGAGCTCGCCGACGCGATGGTGCCCCGGGTGGCGGACGTGAGCGGGGTCTTCGCCCTGGAGCGGCTGGTCTCCGGGGAGCCCGAGGGGGGCGGCTCGGGCGACCAGCTGGTCCGCCGCCTCGCCCTCGCGACCATCGACCCGGACTACCCGGTGGAGCACCTGCCGACCGAGGCCGTCTACCGGATACCGCCCGACTCCGCGTACGCCGAGGCGATGGCGACGGGCCGGACGGTGATCACGCCGTCCTGGGAACTGCCACTGCTCAGCACGGGCATGCCCGACGACCAGGTGGCGGCCTACCGCGGCAAGCGCTCACGCCCGGTGCGGATCACTCCCCTGGTCGCCCGGGGCACGGTGCTGGGGATGGTGGTCTACTCGCGGCGCGGCGAGCGGGTGTCCTTCGACGAGGAGGACACCACCCTCGGCGACGAGCTGGCCTCCCGGGCGGCCGTCTCGATCGACAACGCCCGTCTGTACCTGCGCCAGCACGAGACGGTGCTGGCCCGTGCGCAGGCGCTGCGCGAGGCCAAGGCGGCCCAGGAGCGCCTGGCCCTGGTGAACACCGCCTCGGCCCGGATCGGCACCACGCTCGACCTGGCGCAGACCGCGCGCGAGCTGGCCGAGGTCGCGACGCCCCGGCTGGCCGACACGGTGGTGGTGGAGGTGCTGGACGCGCTGGTCCAGGGCTCGGAGACGGTGACCCCCAGCCTGGCCGACCGCTCGGCGGTGCTGCGCCGGATGGCCTTCCACAGCGTTCCCGGTTCCGGGATGCGTCCGGTGGCCCCGGTCGGCAACGTGCACCGCTTCCACCCGGCCACCCCGTACGCCTGGACGCTGGCCCACCGCCGCCCGGTGCTGGTGCCCCACCTGAACGAGGCCTCGATGACCTGGTTCACCGAGGACCCGGCGCTCGCGGCAGGCATCCGCGAGGAGGGGGTCCGGTCGGTGATGGTGGTGCCGCTGATCGCGCGGGGAGCGGCGGTCGGGGTGGCGGCGTTCTACCGCAATCTGACGGAGCGCCCCTACGACGACGAGGACCTGGCCCTGGCCGGGGAGCTGGCGGCGCGGGCGGCGGTCGCGATCGACAACGCCCTGCTGTACACCCGTGAGCGGGACGCCGCCAGGCAGCGCCAGCTGGCCCTGGAGGAGGCCAACACGGCCCAGCAGCGCCTCGCCCTGCTCAACGAGGCGAGCACCCGGATCGGCACCACGCTCGATCTGAACCGCACCGCGCGGGAGCTGGTGGAGGTGGTGATCCCGCGGTTCGCGGACTTCGTCACCGTCGATCTGCTGGAGTCGGTGCTGGAGGGGGAGGAACCGGAGCCGGTGCCGCGCGACGGCCGGGCGATGCTGCGCGCCGTGGCGGTCGGCGAGGTCGGTGAGACGGGGGTGATGGCCGGGGCCGCGGACGCGGTCGGCGAGGCGTCCCGGTCGGCCAAGGTCTACGCGGAGAGCCTGCGCAGCGGGCGGTCGATCCTGGTCCCCGAGGTCGACGAGGCCGCGCTGCAGCGGATCGTCGCCGAGCCCGACCGGGTCGCGCCCAGTCTGGAGGCGGGCGTCCACTCCTACATCATGGTGCCGCTGCTGGCCCGGGGCATCGTCCTGGGCGGCGCCGAGTTCATCCGGACGTCCAACCCCGAGCCGTTCGGGCCGGCGGATGTGGCGCTGGCCGAGGAACTGGCCTCCCGTGCCTCCGTCGCGATCGACAACGCCCGGCTGTACCGGCGCGAGCGGGACACCGCGCTGACCCTGCAGCGCAGCCTGCTGCCGCAGGAGGTGCACCGCACGCTGGGGCTGGAGATCGCGTACCGGTACCTGCCCAGCAGTGTGATCAGCGAGGTGGGCGGCGACTGGTTCGACGTCGTGCCGCTCTCCGGCGGGCGGGTCGCCCTGGTCGTCGGCGATGTGATGGGCCACGGCATCCGGGCGGCGGCCACGATGGGCCAGCTCCGGACGGTGGCCCGGACGCTGATCACGCTGGACATGGAGCCGGCGCGGGTCATGCGCCGCCTGGACGAGGCGGCCGCGGCGGTCGGCGAGGGCCAGTTCGCCACCTGCGTCTGCGTCGTCTTCGACCCCCTGGACCGCACCTGCACGGCGGCCAGCGCCGGCCACCTGCCGCCGGTCGTCGCCGGCCCGGAGGGCTCCGCGTACCTGATCGACCTGCCGACCGGTGCCCCGCTGGGTGTCGGCGGCGTGCCGTTCGAGAGTGTCCAGTTCACGCTGCCGGAGGACGGCATCCTGGTGCTCTACACGGACGGTCTGATCGAACGCCGGGGCCAGGACATGGACGAGGGCCTGGACGTGCTGCGCCGTACCGTGGCCGACCGCCGCCCCACCCTGGAGCAGACCTGCGACTCCGTGCTCACCGCGCTGGCCTCGCACTCCGGCCAGGACGACATCGCCGTGATCATGGCGCACGCGCTTCCCGTCGACTCCTCCCGGCTCGCCGTCCTGCCGCTGGCCGGTGACCTGTCGATGGTCGGCCACGCCCGCCGCTTCACCCGCAAGACGCTCGCCTCCTGGGGTCTGGACCCGCTCATCGACCTGTCCGAGCTGCTCACCAGCGAGGTGATCACCAACGCCCTGGTGCACGCCGGGGCGCCCACCGAGCTGCGGATCTTCCGCAACCGGCTGCTGACCGTGGAGGTTGCCGACATCGACAGTCATGCGCCCAGGCTGCGCCGGGCCCGGGAGTCCGACGAGGGCGGCCGCGGGGTGCACCTGGTCAACGAGCTGGCCCATCGCTGGGGCAGCCGCAGCACCAGCGAGGGCAAGGTGGTCTGGTTCGAGCTCGAGCTCCCGCCGGGCAGTCCTCACTGACCCCGGGAGCACGAATGGCGACACAGCTCACCGCCCGCAGAATGTCCGCGCTTCCGTGCGGCCGGCGCAGCAAGTGGGTGGTGCTGGTGCTCTGGCTGGTCCTGGTGACGGTGGCCGGCCCGCTCGCGGGGAAGCTGATGAGCGCGGAGGACAACCAGGCGTCCAGCTGGCTGCCGGGCAGTGCCGAGTCGACCAAGGTCCTGAACGAGCAGCGCGCCTTCCAGCCCGTCGACATCGCCCAGGCCGTGGTGGTCTACGAGCGGCCCGACGGCATCACCCTCGCGGACCGGGCGGAGGCGGCCCGGGACGCGACGGCGTTCGCCACCGCCCCACACGTCCTCGGCCCGGTCGTCGGGCCCGAACTGTCCACGGACGGGCAGGCCATGCAGACCGTGGTCCCGGTCGACATCGGCACCGGCGGCTGGCAGGACCTGCGCCCGGCCGTGGACAGCCTGCGGGCCACCGCGGCGGCGGACAGCCTGGGGATGGCGACCCATGTCACCGGGCCGGCCGGCATCGGTGCCGACCAGGCCGCGGCCTTCGCCGGCATCGACAGCACCCTGCTGTTCGCCACGATCAGCGTCGTCGTCATCCTGCTGCTGCTCACCTACCGCAGCCCGGTGCTGTGGCTGTTGCCGCTGCTGTGCGCCGGGATCGCCCTGACCGTCGCCGAGGCCGTGATCTACCTGCTCGCCAAGCACGCCGGGCTGACGGTCAACGCCCAGAGCGCCGGCATCCTGATCGTGCTGGTCCTGGGGGCCGGTACCGACTACGCGCTGCTGCTGACCGCCCGTTACCGCGAGGAGCTGCGCAAGCACCGGGACCGCCACGAGGCGATGGCCTTCGCCCTGCACCGGGCCGGGCCCGCCATCGGCGCGAGCTCGGCGACGGTGGTCGCCTCGATGCTCTGCCTGCTGGTCGCCGAGATGAACTCGACCCGCGGCCTCGGCCCGGTCTGCGCGATCGGCGTGCTGGTCGCCCTGCTGGCGATGGTCACCCTGCTGCCCGCCCTGCTGGTCATCGTCGGCCGCTGGGTCTTCTGGCCGGTCCGCCCGACGTACGGCTCACCCGAGCCGACCGCGAGCGGCCGGTGGGCGAGGATCGGCGCCCGGATCCGCGAGCGCCCGCGAAAGGTCTGGGTCGGCACGGGGCTGGCACTCGCGGCCTGCTGCGTCGGCCTGGTCTCGCTCAACGCCGACGGGCTGAGCACCGCCGGGACCTTCACCGGCAAGCCCGACTCGGTGGTCGGCCAGGAGGTGCTCACCGAGCACTTCCCGGGCGGCACCGGCGCCCCGCTGTCGATCCTCAGCACCGCCGCCTCGGCGCCCTTGGTCCGGGAAGCGGCCCGGACCGTTCCCGGCATCGCCGAGACGAGCCCACCGGAGGTCCGCGAGGGCACGGCCCTGCTGCGGGCGACCCTCGCCGACCCGCCGGACAGCCAGGCCGCCAAGGACACCGTCGACCGGGTGCGGGCCGCCGTGCACGCCGTCCCGGACGCCGACGCCAAGGTCGGCGGCAGCACGGCGGTGATCCTGGACGCCGGGCGGGCCGCCGAGCACGACAACCAGGTGATCATCCCGCTGGTGCTGGCCGTGGTCCTGGTGATCCTCGCCGGGCTGCTGCGGGCGGTGGTGGCACCGCTGGTGCTGATCGCCACCGTGGTGCTCTCGTACGCGGCGGCGCTCGGCATCAGCGCGTTCTTCTTCGCGCACGTCTTCCATTTCGAAGGCGCGGACCAGGCCTTCCCGCTGTTCGTGTTCGTCTTCCTGGTGGCGCTGGGCATCGACTACAACATCTTCCTGATGACCCGGGTCCGCGAGGAGGCGCTGCACCGGGGCACCCGTGCGGGGGCGGTGGCCGGGCTGGCCGCCACCGGTGGCGTGATCACCTCGGCCGGCCTGATCCTGGCCAGCACCTTCGCCGTCCTGGGCACCCTGCCGGTGGTGGGCTTCGCCGAGATCGGCTTCGCGGTGGCCCTTGGCGTGCTGCTGGACACCCTGGTGGTCCGCTCGGTCCTGGTCACCGCGCTCACCATGGACCTGGACCACCGGATGTGGTGGCCCAGCGCACTGTCCCGTCGAGGCTGAAATCCGGTCGAGAGCGGAGCCGGCGGCTGCTAGCGTCATGAGCATGAAGCGCGCTGCGATGGTGACGACGACGCCGGAGAGTGTCCCGGCGCGCTGACTGCTGTCTTGAGTCCGAAGCCCCGGGGCGAGTGCCCCGGGGCTTCGCCGTTCGGTCACTCGCCCCCACCGTCCGCGAGGAGACCACGATGAACGACCACCGCCGCCTCGGCCGCGAGCTCGACCTGTTCGACACCGACCCTCTGATGGGCGCCGGCCTGCCGTACTGGCTGCCGGCCGGCGCCGCCGTGCGGCACGCCCTGGAGGAGTACATCCGCGACGCCGAGCGCCGGGCGGGCTACCGCCACGTGTACTCGCCGGTGCTCGGAAAGCGGGAGCTGTACGAGATCTCCGGGCACTGGTCCCACTACAGCGAGGACATGTTCCCGCCGATGGACCTCGGCGGGGAGCAGGTGGTGCTGCGGCCGAGCCTGTGCCCGCACCACGCGCTGATCTTCCGCTCCCGCTCGCACAGCTACCGGGAACTGCCCCTGCGGATGGCCGAGCTCGGCGGCATGTACCGCTCCGAACTGTCCGGTGTGCTGGGCGGGTTGACCAGGGTACGGGCGATCCAGCTCAACGACGCGCACATCTTCTGCACCCTGGAGCAGGTCGCCGAGGAGGCCCGCGCCGCCCTGGACCTCATCCGCCGGGCCTACCACGCGCTCGGCATCCGGCCCGTCCGCTACCGGCTGTCGCTCCCCGGGCCGGGCGGCAAGTACGTCGCCGCCCCCGAGATGTGGCGGCGGTCCGTCGCACTGCTGACCGAGGTCCTGGAGGGCGCGGGGGTGCCGTACGAGGCCGCGGAGGGCGAGGCGGCGTTCTACGGTCCCAAGATCGACGTACAGATCGCGGACAGCGCCGGCCGGGAGTCCACCCTGTCCACCGTCCAGGTCGACTTCCACCAGCCCGAGCGGTTCGACCTGCACTACATCGGCCCGGACGGCGCCAAGCACCGGCCGGTCATGGTCCACCGCAGCATCATCGGCAGCGTCGAACGGGCCGTCGCTCACCTCATCGAGCTGCACGGCGGGGCGTTCCCGGCCTGGCTGGCCCCCGTCCAGGTGGTGGCCGTCCCGGTGTCCGAGGCCGAGGCGCCGGCGGCCGCCGAGCTGGTGCGGCGCTGCCTCGACCTGGGGCTGCGGGCGGAGCTCGCCGGGCCCGAGCACGGCACCCTCGGAGCCCGGATCCGTGGCGCCCGGCTGGTGCCCTACCAGGCGGTCATCGGGCCGAGGGAGGCCGCCGACGGGCAGGTGGCCCTGCGCCTGCGGGACGGACGACGGTTGGCGGCCATGCCCGCCGGTGAGGCGCTGAGCCGCATTCAGGCGGTGGTCGCCGCACGCCGTACCGAGCTCTGGGAGGAGGCCCTCGCGGTCAGTCCAGCCAGCGCAGGGTGAACCAGACGTCCATCCGGGTGTCCGGGTCCGCGAGGTCCAGCCGGAGCAGCGCCTCGGCGCGGGCGATCCGCTGGCGGACGGTGTTGCGGTGGATGCCGAGGGCGGCCGCCGTACGGTCCCAACTGCCGTGCAGCGACAGCCAGGTGCGCAGGGTGTCGAGCACGGCCGGGGAGCCGTCCAGCGGGGCCAGCCGACGTCGGGCCAGCTCGGCGGCCTCGGCCTGCGGGACCAGCTCCGCGACGCCCCAGTCCCGGCTGCGGTGCCGCAGCAGCGCGGCCCCGCCGGCGAGGGCGCGGCGCAGGGCGGTCGCGGCCTGGCCGTCGGCGAGCGGGAGCTCGGCGGCGGGCGCCGGGGCGCTCACCCCGAGCGTCCAGCCGGGCAGTTCGGGGACGGGCGCGTCGGCGGGCAGCAGCGCGCAGAGCTCGTCCCCGTCCAGGTCGAGGTACGGCGTGCCGAGCGCGGCCGGTCCCGAGCGGCCGTGCCGTCGTCCCCGCACCACCAACCACGGCCCGGGCCCGAGGAGTTCGGCCACCTCCTCGGGCCGGGAGCCGAGCATCAGCCGGACCACCGCCGCGCCGGAGGCCACCGTGCGCGGACGCGGCCCGCTGAGCAGGGCGAGCAGCACGGCCGCCATACCGCCGACCGAGCGGTCCACCGGGTCCTGGTGGCGGGCGGCGATGCCCAGGACCAGGCCGGTGCCCGCGAGGGCGTGCGCCGTCAGGTGCTGCTCACCCGCGTGGGCGGCGCCGGTGGCCAGCGGCCGGTCGCCGTGCAACCGGGCGGCGAGTGCGGCCAGTTCGGCCGGGACGGGCTCATCCGGGCGCGGCCCTGCGGCGTGCAGCTCCCGGCCGTCGGCGTCGAGCAGCACCACCCAGGCGTCCAGCGCCGCCGCGAGTCTGCGCAGCACCGCGGCGAGCGGGTCCGGGCGGGACGCGGCGGTGGCGAGCGCCTGCTGCGCCTCGGTGACCCGCCGCAACTCGCGGTGCCGGGCCTCGGCCAGGGCCAGCCACAGGGCGCGGCTGACGGCGACGAACGGCGTCGGCGGCGGGATCTCCACGAGCGGCAGGCCGTGCCGCTCGCAGGCCTCCACCAGCACCTCGGGCACCCGGTCGTGCACCGGCGCCACCCCGAAGCCGAGCGCCGCCGCCCCGGCCTCGACCGCCCGGGCGACGTAGCGGTCGTGGTCGAAGGCCGCGCCGCCCTCCTCGCCGAAGAAGATCCCCGAGGTGAGCAGCAGTTCGCCGCCGAGCAGGTACGGCGCCGGGTCGGCCATCTCCGAGGTGTGCACCCACTGGATCGGGACGTCCCCCTGGCGCGGCCCGGCGACCTGGCGCAGGCCGAGGTCGGTCCGGGAGAGCAGCGCGCTCAGCGGGATCGAGGGGGTGTCGAGAGAGCTCATATGGATGGTTCGTCCTGCCCTGAGGGTGATCAGGGTCAGAACATACACTTCATCGGCCGTCGGCGTGACACCTAGAGTCATGGCCTGAGCCCGCCGGATTCCCCCCGTCCGGCGGGCCGTCTCCCCCGGCCGGGCCCGCGCACGCCCGGTCGCGCCACATCCCCCAGCTACCCCCGACTGCGGAGGACCGGATGGCCATCGACTACAGCATCATCGTCCTGTATCTGGCGGGCATGCTCGCCATGGGCTGGTGGGGCATGCGCCGCGCCCGCTCCAAGAGCGACTTCCTGGTCGCGGGCCGCCGCCTCGGCCCGGTGATGTACTCGGGCACCATGGCCGCCATCGTCCTGGGCGGCGCCTCCACCATCGGCGGCGTCGGCCTCGGCTACAAGTACGGCCTGTCGGGCGCCTGGATGGTCGTCACCATCGGCCTCGGCCTGCTCGCCCTGAGCATCTTCTTCTCGGCCCGGATCGCCCGGCTCAAGGTCTACACCGTCTCCCAGATGCTCGACCTGCGCTACGGCGGCTCCTCCGGCCTGATCTCCGGCATCGTCATGTGGGCGTACACCCTGATGCTGGCCGTCACCTCCACCATCGCCTACGCCACCATCTTCGACGTGCTGTTCGGCCTCGGCCGCACCCCGGCGATCATCCTCGGCGGCGTCATCGTGGTCGGCTACTCCACCCTCGGCGGCATGTGGTCGATCACCATCACCGACATGGTGCAGTTCGTCGTCAAGACCATCGGCGTGCTGCTCCTGCTGCTGCCGATCGCGGTGGTCAAGGCGGGCGGCTTCGCCGCGATGCAGGAGAAGCTGCCCGGAGGGTACTTCTCCCCCATGAGCATCGGCCTGGAGACCGTCTTCACCTACACGCTGATCTACACCTTCGGCATGCTGATCGGCCAGGACATCTGGCAGCGCGTCTTCACCGCCCGCACCGACAAGATCGCCAGCACCGGCGGCACCGTGGCCGGGATCTACTGCCTGGTGTACGCGATCGCGGGCGCCGTCATCGGCACCGCCGCCAAGGTGCTCTACCCCACGCTCGGCAGCACCGACAACGCCTTCGCCACCATCGTCAAGGGCGCACTGCCGGTGGGCGTCAAGGGCCTGGTGCTGGCCGCCGCGCTGTCGGCGGTGATGTCCACCTCCTCCGGCGCGCTGATCGCCTGTGCCACCGTCGCCAACAACGACATCTGGTCGCGCCTGCGCGGCCGGGCCACCCCGAAGGACGACCATGACGAGGTGCGCGGCAACCGGATCTTCATCCTGGTCATGGGCATCGCCGTGATCGCCATCGCGATCGCGCTGGACAACGTGGTGGAGGCCCTCACCGTCGCCTACAACCTGCTGGTCGGCGGCCTGCTGGTGCCGATCCTCGGCGGACTGGTCTGGAAGCGAGGCACGGCGGCCGGCGCCCTGGCCTCGATCGTGGCGGGCGGCGTCAGCGTCGTCGTCCTGATGGCCGTCGACGGCGTGCTGGCCAACGAGCCGATCTACTACGGGCTGCTGGCGAGCCTGGTCTCGTACGCCGCCGTCAGCCTCGCCACCAAGCCCACCGACGCCGCCGTCCTGGACGCCTGGCGCCGCCGCCTCGCGGGTTCGGAGGCCGCGAGCTCCGAACCCGCCGCCGCGACCGTCTGACCGCCTGCCCCCAGAGAGGCTGACCCACCATGAGTTCCACCGAACCCCGCGGCCCCGTCGACTCCTCCCGCGTCCCGCGCTACGCCGGGCCCGCCACCTTCGCCCGGCTGCCCCGGCTGGACGAGGTCGGCCGCGCCGACATCGCCGTCGTCGGCGTCCCGTTCGACTCCGGCGTCTCCTACCGCCCCGGCGCCCGCTTCGGCGGCAACGCCATCCGCGAGGCGAGCCGGCTGCTGCGCCCCTACAACCCGGCACAGGACGCCTCCCCGTTCGCCCTCGCCCAGGTGGCCGACGCCGGGGACATCGCCGCCAACCCGTTCAACATCAACGAGGCGGTCGAGACCGTCGAGGCCGCCGCCGACGAGCTGCTCGCCACCGGCGCCCGCCTGCTCACCCTCGGCGGCGACCACACCATCGCGCTGCCGCTGCTGCGCTCGGTCGCCAAGAAGCACGGCCCGGTCGCCCTGTTGCACTTCGACGCCCATCTCGACACCTGGGACACCTACTTCGGCGCCGAGTACACCCACGGCACCCCGTTCCGCCGCGCCGTCGAGGAGGGCATCCTCGACACCTCCGCCCTCTCCCACGTCGGCACCCGCGGCCCGCTCTACGGCAAGCAGGACCTCACCGAGGACGAGAAGCTGGGCTTCGGCATCGTCACCTCGGCCGACGTCATGCGCCGTGGCGTGGACGAGATCGCCCAGCAGCTGCGCGAGCGGATCGGCGACCGCCCGCTGTACGTCTCCATCGACATCGACGTGCTCGACCCGGCCCACGCGCCCGGCACCGGCACCCCCGAGGCGGGCGGCCTGACCTCCCGCGAGCTGCTGGAGATCCTGCGCGGACTCGCGGGCTGCCGGCTCGTCTCCGCCGACGTGGTCGAGGTCGCCCCGGCGTACGACCACGCCGAGATCACCGCGGTGGCCGCCTCCCACACGGCCTACGAGCTCGTCACCCTGATGGCCCGGCAGGTGGCCGAGTGACGCTCGTGCGCAACGGCGGCGACCTCGTCGTCGAGTCCCTCTCCGCGCTGGGCGCCCAGACCGTCTTCGGCCTCCCCGGCCAGCACGCCCTCGGCCTCTTCGACGCGCTACGCCGCTCCTCCCTGCGCTACGTCGGGCTGCGGGTGGAGAACAACGCGGGCTTCGCCGCCGACGGGTACGCCCGGACGGCGGGCACCGTCGCTCCGCTGTTCCTCTCCACCGGCCCCGGCGCGCTCACCTCGCTGGCCGCACTGCAGGAGGCGGCCGCCGCGTCCGTCCCGGTGCTGGCCGTCTCCAGCCAGATCCCCTCGGCCGGGCTCGGCGGCCGCCGCCGCGGCTACCTGCACGAACTGGTCGACCAGCAGGCGAGTTTCCGCGACATCGTGAAGTCGGTGCACACCGCCCGCTCCGCCTCCCAGATCCCGTCCGCAATGGCTGCGGCCTGGGAGTCGGCGCTCACCGCGCCGTTCGGGCCGGTCTGGGTGGAGATCCCGCAGGATGTCCTGCTCGCGCCGACCACCGTCCCGCGGGTGACCGGGGTGCGGGCCGAGCCGCGTCCGCTCGTGCCGCGGCCCGAGCTGGTCGCGGAGGCCGCGGTGCTGCTCGCCGAGGCCGAGCGGCCGGTGATCCTGGCCGGCGGTGGAGTCGTCCGAGCGGGGGCGACGGATGAACTGCTGCGGCTGGCAGAGCTGTTGCGGGCTCCGGTGGCGAGCACCTTCGGCGCGAAGGGCGCGTTCCCCTGGGAGCACCCGCTCTCGCTGCAGTCCTGGCTGGAGGACCGGCACACCACCGATCTCCTGGAGGACGCCGACGTCCTGCTGGTGGTCGGCTCCGGGCTCGGCGAACTCTCCAGCAACTACCACACCTTCGCCCCGCGCGGCCGGCTGATCCAGATCGAGGCCGACCTGGGAAAGCTGGAGTCCAACCACCCCGCCTTCGGCATCCACGCCGATGCCCGGCTCGCCCTGGCGGCCCTGCACAACGCGATCCCGGCCAGGGAGGCGGACGGGCGGGCCGAGCAGGTCGTGACCGATCTGCTCAAGCGGGTGCAGGCCCGACTCGACTCCCAGGGACTGGAGTTGGAGCGTGAGCTGCTGGCCTCGGTGCGGCGGGCACTCCCCGACGACGCCCCGGTCTTCTTCGACATGACCATCCTCGGCTACTGGGCCTGGTCGGCCTTCGACGCCCGCCGGCCGAACGCGATGCACTCGGCGCAGGGCGCCGGAGGCCTCGGTTACGGCTTCCCGGCCGCCCTCGGCGCGGCAGCGGCCCGGCGCGGCGAGCCGGTGCTGGCGGTGTCGGGCGACGGCGGGGCGATGTACTCGATCGCCGAGCTGGCCACGGCCCGCCAACTCGGCCTGGACGTCACCTGGTTGATCGTCGACGACGGGGGCTACGGCATCCTGCGCGAGTACATGTCGGACACCTTCGGCCAGGCGACGGCGACCGAGCTCGCCCGCCCGGACTTCGTCCGCCTGGCCGAGTCCTTCGGCGTCTCGGCGACCGAGACCACCCCGGAGGACCTGGAGCGCGACCTCGCCAAGGCCCTCGCCGAACCGGGGCCGTCGGTGGTCGTCCTCCCCGCCGTGCTGCGGATGTTCGAACCGACCCACCTGGGCTGACCGCCCACTGCCGCGCTGACGGGCCCCACCGTCAGCGCGGCACCATGGCCACCAGCTCCGCCATCCGCGCGTTGGCCGCCTTGAAGGACCGGGCGGACTCGCTCATGAGGCTGTCGTCGAACGGATCGGCTGCCTTCGCGCACAGCTCGGCGCCGCGCTCGACGCTGTCGAGCAGGCCCGTCCAGGCCTCCGCCGACGTGGCTTCGGGTGGCGCCGGAAAGGCCCGAGCGTCGCGCACCGACGAGGCGAGCTGCGTACACCGGTCCTGGGCCATGGCCGGGTCGAAGGGCTGGAACGCCTCGAACATCCACCCCATGCGCCGCTGAACGCCCAGGATCCGGTCCCAGCCTCCTCCCACGTACCAGATGGCGCGCACCGCTTCGCCGCGGTTCGGAGGCGGTGCGCTCCGCCCCGCTTCGTCGACCTTGAGCACGTCCCGGGTGGCCGCCGGCGGGAACGCCACCGAAGCCACACAGGCGGCCACGATCGCGACCGCCACGACCCGCACCGTGCGGCCACCGGCCGCGACCCGGTGGTCGGGGACGGCGGCCAGGCCTTCGGTACGCTCACGCAGCAGCCGGAGGCCGCCGCCGAGCGCCGCCCCGACGAGTGCCGCGACCGTGCCGAGGATCGGTACGACCTGCAGCGGCCGGGCCGCCAGCGCGTCGTCCATCGTGCGGGTGCACGTCGTCCGGGCCAGTGCCCCGACCAGGCCGCAGCCGTCGGCCAGGTGCAGCCCCACCAGACCGGCAGCACCTACCGCTCCGGTGACCGTGCAGGCCAGCAGCGTTGAGGGCAGACCGAAGCGTCGGCGCGCGAGCAGCACCGACAGCACCAGTTGGACGGCGGCGATACCCACGATCTCCCAGGAGGAGAAGACCACCGCGAAGGCGTCCCCCGCCCTCACTCCGGCCGCGACCGACCGGTGGGCGGCCGCGCGCAGCGCCACGTCCAGGACGGCCCAGGCCGCCCCGGCGCCCAGGCCCGCGAGCAGCGCGGCCCGGACCCGCGGCATCGGTATTCCCCCGAGCAACAGCGGCACCAGCCACAGGGCTGCCAGGGCCGCGACCATCAGCACCCGGTCGCTGTCCTCGATGAAGGCGAACACCACGGCATGGACGGCCCCGGAGTCCCACGTCGTCCATCCCACCTCCGCCGCATAGCGGCGCAGCTGGGCGGACTCGGGGGCGAGCAGGTAGCGGAGCACTCCGTCCGCACCGTCCTCCTCCGTCCAGCGGCCCAGCAGGACGTAGCAGAGCAGCAGGAGTGCCGCTGCCGCGAGCAGGCCGTGCCGGGACCGCCTCCGGGAGCCGAGCAGCCCGGCCAGGTACCCGGCCCAGCAGGACACGGCGGTCGCGCAGCCGAGCAGCAGAAGTGCGTCCGCGGCCCCGATCCAGGTGACCGGCAGCGAGCGCTCACGGCCGGCGGCGGCGACGTCGAGGAACCGCCCGGCCACCAGGCCGAGGCCGAGGGCGAGCCCCGACAGGGCGGCGGCGCCGCGTGCCCGGCCGCCCGCGCGCCGGAACTCGGCGTACCGCAGGCCCGACACCCCCAACAGCGCGGCCACGGCCGAGCTCCACGCGATCCGCAGGACCATGTGCCAGCTGTTCTCCGCGTTGGCCACACCCGCCGTCACCAGGGTCTGCCACAGGTGGTTCCAGGTGATCTGCACGGCGATGCCCGCGGCCAGCATCTCTCCGACGCCGGGGCGCAGCAGCGAGTGCGGCCGCTGCAGCGCAGCCGTCCGGGCGGCCCTGCCGGGGTGGTTGGCCCACCAGGTGTGCCATCGCCAGAACCGGGGACGGGCCTGGTCGGTGAAGCCCCGGTAGGGGTCGGCGGTGCCCGTCCACAATGCCACCCGGGCGTCCGCGTACAGCTCACGGGCTCGGAGCACCGAGGCCCGGGAGGCGTAGACGAGCATCACCAGCGCCACGATCCGCCAAGCGGTGTTCGCGTTGAAGGCCAGCGTGTAGTGGGACCACCGGGGCAGCGTGAGCGGAGTGGCGGTGACCAGCATCGGGTCGACGATCGTGAGCGCGAACGGCACCAGCGTGACGACGAGGAAGGCGCGCCAGACGGCGAGGGTGGCGTGGGTGACCGTCACATCCCGGTTCCTGAGGTGCGCGAGCTCGTGGAGCACGACGGCCCGGAAGGCCTCGGGGTCGCGTCCGCGCAGGGCGAGCAGGCCCGCGTCCAGGCAGACGAGGCGGCGACGGCGGTGGCCGAACGCCACTCCCCCGGTGCGATGGCCGAGCGGGTCGGTCAGGAACGTCGGCGGGTCGGTCAGTTCCGCGCGGCGGACCAGGGCCGCCAGTTCCTCGGCGAGTGCGGCGTCGGCGTTCAGGTCCAGCGGGGCGAGCCGGCGGCGGCGCACCCGCCAGGTGGGCTGGACCCGGTGGAGGACCGCCGCGAGCAGGAGCAGCAGGAGGACCGCGACGAGCACCCAGGTCAGGACCGGCACGGTCTGGTGCCGCATGCAGCCCCAGTAGGTCTGCCACTTCCCCTCGTCCGGATCCGACCACCCGTCCCTGAGGAGGTACAGGCCGCTCCTCACCTGGCAGCGCGCCGAGGGGTCGGAGGTGCCCTGGCGGTGCAGCATGAGCCCGGCGAAGTTGGTGTGGACCAGCGCGGTCGTGCCGAGGGCGAGCCCGATCAGCGTGGCGAAGCGCAGCCGAGTGCCGGAGGGGGTGGAGAACAGCCGGGCGCCACCGCGTAATGGCCCGCCGTCACCGGCGAGGGTCTGCTCGGACACGGCTACTCGCCCCCGTCCAGGCTCGCCACGAGCGCGACCACCAGCAGGTCGACCTGCCCTTCCGACAGGCCCAGTGCCCGCGCTCGTGCCGTGGCCACCTCCCTGACCTTCTCCAACTGCCGCTGGTCGAACGGCGGAACCGCGTTGTCCGGCCCGGCCTCGTCCGCCGGCCGCCGGCGGATCCGGCGCCAGAGCTTCCCGAGCCCCTGCTCCCCGCGCCGGGACAGCTCCTCACCCGCCCGGTTCAGCAGATGCGTGTACACGCTGGACAGCACGGCCAGCGCCACCGGGGAGACCAGCGTCACCATGGCGTCGAGGCCGGACCCGAGCACCTCGTCGGACCGCCGCCTGCCCGCGATCACCTTGCCCGGGTCACGCCGGTACGCCTCGGCGACGGCGCCGAAGGCCGCCAGCTCCTCCGGCGCCACGGCCGCCACCACCCGCCGGGCGTGCGCGGTGACGAAGTCGTGCTCCCTGCGCGTCCCCATCTGCCCCCCTTGGCTTGTTGACGTTACGTCAGATGACGTTCTATCAACTTCCACCGACAGGAGGACAGCCCCTCGTCGTGCGGAGGCGGCGCACCACGGCCCCCGTCGGGAACCGTCGCGCGCCACACCCGTCACTGCAGCGTCACTGAGGAGTCACGTACGCGCCGGAGATGCCGCCGTCCACCAGGAAGGTGTTCGCGGTCATGAAGGAGGAGTCGTCACTGGC
The DNA here is from genome assembly GCF_007828955.1 of Kitasatospora atroaurantiaca. NCBI lineage: Bacteria > Bacillati > Actinomycetota > Actinomycetes > Kitasatosporales > Streptomycetaceae > Kitasatospora > Kitasatospora atroaurantiaca. The sequence continues at coordinate 282,493 of NZ_VIVR01000001.1, forward strand.
CAGGAAGGCGACGGCGGCGGCGATCTCCTCCGGCTCGGCGAACCGGCCGAGGGGGATGTGCACCAGGCGGCGGGCGGCCCGCTCCGGGTCCTTCGCGAACAGCTCCTGCAGCAGAGGGGTGTTGACCGGCCCCGGGCAGAGCGCGTTGACCCGGATGCCCTCCCGGGCGAACTGCACACCCAGCTCGCGCGACATCGCGAGCACGCCGCCCTTGGAGGCGCTGTAGGAGATCTGCGAGGTGGCCGCGCCCATCACCGCGACGAAGGAGGCGGTGTTGATGATCGAGCCCTTGCCCTGCCGCTGCATGTGCGGGATGGCGTACTTGCAGCAGAGGTAGACGCTGGTCAGGTTGACGTCCTGGACGCGCTTCCAGGCGTCGAGCCCGGTGGTCAGGATCGAGTCGTCGTCCGGCGGCGAGATGCCCGCGTTGTTGAAGGCGATGTCCAGTCGCCCGTACTCGGCCACCGCGGTCTCGTACATCGCGCGGACGGCGTCCTCGTCGGTCACGTCCGCCTGGACGAAGAGTCCGCCGACCTCCACGGCGGCGGCCTTGCCCGACACCTCGTCGAGGTCGACGCAGACCACCTTCGCACCCTCGGCGGCGAACCGGCGGGCGGTGGCGAGCCCGATGCCGCTGCCCGCACCGGTGATGACGGCCACGCGGCCGTCGAGACGGTTGGTCATCTGCTACTCCTCGGTCGAGATGAAGACGTTCTTGGTTTCGGTGAAGGCGTTGAGGGCGTCGGGGCCGAGTTCGCGGCCCAGGCCGGACTGCTTGAAGCCGCCGAACGGGGTCGAGTACCGCACCGAGGAATGGGAGTTGACGGACAGGTTGCCCGCCTCCACCCCCCGCGCGACGCGCAGCGCCCGGCCCAGGTCGCGGGTCCAGATCGAGCCCGAGAGGCCGTACTCTGTGCGGTTGGCGATCCGCAGGGCGTCCTCCTCGTCGCGGAACGGGACAACGGCGACGACCGGCCCGAAGATCTCCTCGGTGAAGGCCGGCGAGCTCTGGTCGACGGGCGCCAGCACGGTCGGCGGGAACCAGAAGCCCCTGCCCTCGGGCACCAGTCCCTGCACGGCGACCTGCTCGGGTACGTAGGATGCGACCCGCTCCCGCTGCGCAGCCGAGATCAGCGGACCCATCTCGGTCTTCTCGTCCCGGGGGTCGCCCACCCGCACACCCAGGACGGCGGGCTCCAGCAGGGCCATGAACTCGTCGAACACGCTCTCCTGCACCAGGATCCGGGAGCGCGCGCAGCAGTCCTGCCCCGCGTTGTCGAAGACCGCGTACGGCGCGGTGGCCGCGGCCTTCATCAGGTCGGCGTCGGCGAAGACGATGTTGGCGCTCTTGCCGCCCAGTTCCAGGGTGACCGGCTTGACCTGCGCGGCGCACCCGGCCGCGACGGCCTTGCCGACCCGGGTGGAGCCGGTGAACACCACCTTCCGCACGTCGGGGTGGGTCACGAAGCGTTCGCCGACCACCGGTCCGCGCCCGGGCAGCACCTGGAACACGCCCTCGGGGATGCCGGCCTGAAGGGCCAGCTCGGCGAGCCGCAGGGCGGTCAGCGGCGTCAGCTCGGCGGGCTTGAGGACGACGGTGTTACCGGCCGCCAGGGCCGGGGCGAATCCCCAGGCGGCGATCGGCATCGGGAAGTTCCACGGGACGATGATGCCCACGACGCCGAGCGGTTCCTGGAAGGTGACGTCGATCCCGCCGGCGACCGGGATCTGCCGGCCGAAGAGCCGCTCGGGCGCCGCCGCGTAGTACTCGATGACGTCGCGGGCGTTGCCCGCCTCCCAGCGGGCGTTGCCCACCGTGTGGCCCGCGTTGGCGACTTCGAGCTGGGCCAGGTTCTCGCGGTCGGCGTCCACCGCCGCCGCGAAGGCCCGCAGCAGCCTGGCCCGGTCGGCGGGGGCGACCCGCCGCCAGCTGTCGAACGCGGCCCTGGCCCGGGCGATGGCGGCGTCCGTCTCGGCCGGGCCGGCCATCGCCACCGTCTCGATCACCTCCTCCGTGGCCGGGTTGACCACCTCGAAGAGGTCGGGCTCCGTACTGGTCATTTGGCTGTCTCCCTGACGAAGGCTTCGAAGAGGCGGGTGTCCGCCGGGTCGGCTTCGGGGTGCCACTGCACGGCGAGCGCGAAGCGGCGGTCGGGCAGTTCGACGGCCTCGACCGTCTCGTCCGCGCTCCAGGCCGTCGCGCGGAGCCCGGTGCCGAGCCGGCCGACCGCCTGGTGGTGGTAGCACGGCACCTTCGCCGTGCGCCCGAGGATCTCGCCCGTCCGGCTGCCGGGGCTGATCACCACGGCCTGGCGGTTGTAGGTGGCGGGGGCGATCTGGTGTCCGGCCTCCTCGGGAAGGTGCTGCACCAGGTCCCCGCCGAGGGCGACGTTGAGCAGCTGCATACCCCGGCAGATGCCGAGTACCGGCAGGTCGCGCTCGAGCGCGCCGTGCAGCAGCCCGAACTCCCAGGCGTCGCGCACCGGGTGAGGCTCGCCGGTGCGGGGGTGCGCGGCGGCGCCGTAGCGCACGGGGTCGATGTCGGGGCCCCCGGCGAGCACCAGCCCGTCGAGCCGGCCCAGCAGTCGCCCGCTGCCGCCGGTCTGCGGCGGCAGCAGGACGGGCGTCCCGCCGGCCCGGTCGACCGCGTCCACGTACAGCTGCGGGAGGAGTGCCGCCGGCTGCTGCCAGACGCCCCAGGCGGCCTCGTCGAGGTAGCTGGTGATCCCGACCAGCGGGCGTTCCGTCACAGTCGCTCGAATCCGCGGCGCCGCTCCCAGTCGGTCACCGCTGCGTCGAAGGCGGCCAGTTCGACCCGGCCGGCGTGGGTGTAGTGGCGGACCACGTCCTTGCCGAAGGCCAGCGCCGCCGCCTCGCTGTGCTCGAAGGCGTCGACCGCGTCCCGCAGCGTGGCGGGGACGCGAGGGGCGTCGGAGGCGTACGCGTTGCCGGTGAACTCGGGCTCCAGCTCGAGTTGCTGCTCGACCCCGTACAGTCCGGCCGCGATCAGTGCGGCGACGGCGAGATACGGGTTGACGTCACCGCCGGGTACCCGGTTCTCGAAGCGCAGCGACTGGCCGTGCCCGACGACCCGCAGGGCGCAGGTGCGGTTGTCGCGGCCCCAGGCGATCGCGGTGGGCGCGAAGCTGCCCGGGACGTACCGCTTGTAGGAGTTGACGGTGGGCGCGAGCAGCAGCGCGAAGTCGGCGAGGCAGGCGAGCTGTCCGGCCAGGAAGTGCTCCATCACCTTGGAGAAGCCGTGCGCGCCGTCGCCCGCCATGACGGGTGCGCCGTCGGCGTCGCGCAGACTCAGGTGGATGTGGCAGGAGTTGCCCTCGCGCTCGTTGTACTTGGCCATGAAGGTGAGGCTGCAGCCCTCCTGGGCGGCGATCTCCTTGGCGCCGGTCTTGTACACCGAGTGGTCGTCGCAGGTGGCAAGCGCCTCACCGTACTTGAAGGCGATCTCGTGCTGGCCGAGGTTGCACTCGCCCTTGGCCGACTCGACGGTGAGCCCGGCACCGGCCATCTCGTTGCGCAGGCGGCGCAGCAGCGGTTCGATGCGCGAGGTACCGAGGATGGAGTAGTCGACGTTGTACTGGTTGACCGGGGTCAGCTTGGCGTAGTCCTTGTCCCAGGCCTGCTCGTAGGTGTCCCGGAAGACGATGAACTCCAGCTCGGTGCCGGCGTACGCGCGCCAGCCGTACGCCGCGAGGCGCTCGAGCTGGCGGCGCAGCACCTGCCGGGGCGAGACGGCGACGGGGGTGCCGTCGTGGTGGTGGACGTCGCACTGGACCATCACGGTGGCCGGGTGCCAGGGGATCGTCCGCAGGGTGGCGAAGTCGGGCGTGAGGACGAAGTCGCCGTAGCCGCTCTCCCAGGAGGAGATCTCGTACCCGTCCACGGTGTTCATGTCGATGTCGACGGCCAGCAGGTAGCCGCAGCCCTCGGCGGCGTTCGCGACGACGTCGGAGAGGAAGAACTCGGCGGCGATCCGCTTGCCCTGCAGGCGGCCCTGCATGTCGGTCATGGCGAGCACGACGGTGTCGACGGCGCCTTCGGCGACGAGTTCTCGTAGTCGGTCCAGGGTGAGGCGGGGGCTGCTCATGACTTCTCCAGTTCTCGTTCGAGGGCGGCGAGTTCCTCCGGCGAGCCCTGGACCTTGGGGCCGGTGAACCAGTGCCGGGCCGAGGCCAGCCACCACACTCCGGCGAAGCCGAGGACGGCCGCGACGGCGACGGGGGTGTAGTTGAAGTTGGCGGCGGTGATCGGGTTGAGGGTCGGCAGCATGAACAGCACGGTGATCACCACGGTCCAGCCGACCGCCACCGTACCGATCGGCTTGCTCCAGCGTCCCAGATGCCAGGGTCCTCGCTGGAAGGCGTCACCCTGACGGAGTCTCAGGAACACCGGGATGACGTAGGCGATGTAGAGGCCGATCACGGAGACGGAGGTGACGGCCGCGTACGCGGTGGCGTTCCAGAGGTCCTGGGCGCCGAGCAGGAAGGCACCGCCGGTGGCGAGCCAGACGGCGGCGGTGGGTGTCTGGGTACGCGGGTTGATGCGGTGCCAGATCCGCGAGCCCGGAAGTGCGCCGTCGCGGGAGAAGGCGTAGATCATCCGGGAGTTGGCGGTCACCGAGGCCATGCCGCAGAAGAACTGGGCGCCGATGACGATCAGCAGGAGCAGCTTCGCCCCGCTCGCGCCGATGGCGTCGAGGAAGATCTGGGCGGGCGGCACCCCGGTGGAGCTGGCGAGCGCGCCGTCGTAGTCCTGGATGGCGAAGGTGATGCCGAGCAGGAGCACCCAGCCGGCGACCAGCGAGACCAGGACGGAGTTGACGATGCCGCGCGGGCCGGAGCGGGCGGCGTCGTGGGTCTCCTCGGTCATGTGGGCGGAGGCGTCGTAGCCGGTGAGGGTGTACTGGGCGAGCAGCAGGCCGAGCATCGCGACGTAGAACGAGCTGTGGAAGCCGGTGTTGTTGACGAACTTGGTGAACACGAAGGAGGCGGAGGCGTGGTGGGCCGGCAGCAGGACGAGCGCGCCGACGATGACCAGCACGCCGGCCAGGTGCCACCACACGCTGACGTTGTTGAGGATCGCCACCAGCCGTACGCCCCGGGTGTTGAGCAGCCCGTGGGCGAGCAGGATCACCGCGAAGATCTCGACGGTGTGGGCCGGGGTGGCCGCGAAGCCCCACTGCAGTTCCAGGAAGGCGTTGGCGAAGAACGCGGCACCGAAGTCGACTCCGGCGGTGACGGCGACCTGGCCCATGAAGTTGAAGTACCCGGTGAACCAGGCCCATGCGGCGCCGCGCGAGGGGGCTAGCTTGGCCGCCCAGTAGTACAGGCCGCCGGCGGTCGGGTAGCTGGAGCAGATCTCGGCCATCGCGAGGGCGACGCAGAGGGTCATCAGGCCGACCAGCGGCCAGCCCCAGGTGATCATCGCGGGGCCGCCGGTGTTCATGCCGAAGCCGTAGAGGGTAAGGCAGCCGGAGAGGATGGAGACGATCGAGAAGGAGACGGCGAAGTTGGAGAAGCCCGACATCGAGCGGGCGAGCTCCTGGGTGTAGCCGAGTTCGTGCAGCCGCTGTTCGTCGGACGAAACGGCTGGTGCATCTGCCGGCAACATGGTCGCGGCAGCGTGGTCGACGGGTGAGTTCACGGGTGAGTTCTCGGAGGACATGCGCACCCCTGGGGGTTCGGTGGGGGATCCGAAACGTGCGCCCACAGCACTGTGGTCGATCAATGGACCGGAAACAGACCATTGACGTAGTGCGCATGCTTCACCCCGGACGGCCTTCACGTCAAGAGGGTCTGTCCGGGCCGCTACCTCGGTACGATTCCCGAGTGGACGAGGCAGACGGGCGCGACACGCGGATGGACTGGCAGGGCGGCGCGATCTTCCGCCCCGTCCGGACGGGCAACGCGTTCGAGGAGACGGTCGAGCGGATCCTGGAGGCGATCAAGCTCGGTGTCTTCGGCTACGGCGACCGGCTGCCCGCCGAGCGCGACCTCGCCGCCCGGCTCAACATCAGCCGGGAGACCCTGCGCGAGGCGATCCGCTCGCTGCAGCAGGCCGGGTGCGTCGAGTCCCGCCGAGGCCGCTACGGCGGCACCTTCGTCACGTACCGGCTCCCCCCGCCCGACCTCGGCGAGCTGCGCCGCGCCGTCCAGGACATGGGCACCGAGCTGGAGGACGCGCTGACGTACCGGCTGGTGCTGGAGACCGGCGCCTCCGAGCAGGCCGCGCGCCGGCAGCTGACCGACGAGCAGCGCGGCTACCTGCAGGAACGTCTCACCGAGCTGGAGGACGCCTCGCCGGAGGCGTACCGGCAGCTGGACTCGCGCTTCCACCTGGCGATCGCCGAACTGACCGGGTCGCACTCGCTGGCCTCCGGCATCGCGGAGAGCCGGATGCGCCTCAACGACCTGCTGAACGCCATCCCCATGCTGGAGCGCAACATCGACCACGCCTCGGAGCAGCACCGGGCGATGGCGCAGGCGATCCTGACCGGTGACGTGGAGGGCGCGCGCCGGGCGACCGAGGAGCACCTGGAGGCGACGGCCGCCCTGCTTCGGGGCTTCCTCGGCTGAGGTTTCCCGGCGCCCCCTCGAATGATCAGCTGGACTGCCTCGGGCGGTTTCAGCCCTGCGGGGTCGAGTCGGGGTGGGTGACGCTCTCGGCGATGGCCCGCCAGACCTCGGCGGCCAGTTCGGGCATGCCGTTCGCCTGGACCTCGGCCGCGAGGGCGGACAGGCGCTGGACGGCGCTCCCGTCGCCCGACCGGGCGGCCACCCGGGACTCCAGGACCTTCAGCAGCACCTGGTCGCGGAAGGAGAGCAGTTCCATGGACTCTGCGGTCTGCCTGCAGAGCTCCCCGGCGTCCTCGATCCGGTCCTGATGGAAGGCCAGCTGGGCCTGGAGGAAGATGAATTCCGCGCGATGACGGCTGGTGCCGACCAGGTTGAGCGCAGGCGCCAGTGCCTCCAGCAGGAACTGCGCGTCCTCTGCCCGGGGCGGCAGCGCCTGGAGCGAGAGCGAGGCCCCGGCCAGCCGGAGTCGCATCCAGAGGGTCATGTCCTCGCGGCTGTCGAGCACACGCATGGCCTGGCCGAGCAGGGACTTGGCCTGGGTGAACTTGCCCTGGCGGGTGGCGACGGTGGCCGCCGTCCAGTACGCCTCGGCGGCGACCGGGCCCTGGATGCCGTCGAGCAACTCGCAGACCTCGTCGCTCAGTCGGGCTGCCTCGGCGATGTCGCCGAGCTCGGCCTCGGCCGAGATGAGCAGGAGCTTGCCGCGGATCAGGTCGGGCGTGGAGACCCGGATGCTGTGTCGGTTGCCGAGCTCCAGGGCCTCCCGCGCGGCCTGCCGGGTGTCAGCTGCGTTGCCGAGGTGTCGGCAACAGCGGGCCAGCCGGAGCCGGGCATGGATCTGCAGTGCGGGTCGGTTCAACTCGTTGGCCAGCGCGCTGAGTTCGAGCAGGATCTCGTGCTCCCGCTGATAGTCAGCGAGCGAGTTGTGCAGGCGGGCCAGCTCGGAGAGCGCGAGCCAGCGGGTGAGGGGCTCCGGGTCGGTGGCGGTGGCCAGGGCGGACGCCAGGGTGTCGCGTGCGTCCGCGTTGCCGTCGGAGTCGGAGAGGGTGAAGACGGTGGCGAGCACTTCCGCCAGGTCCAGCTCGGCCGGTTCGTCGAACGCCGTGACCGGCATGCCGAGACGGCTCGCGAGGTAGCTGACGGCGCGGTCGGTCGGGGGGCGTGCCCCGGACTCCAGCCGCGACAGATAGGCGGACGACATGCCGGGGCCGGTCAGGTCGGCCTGCGACTTGCCCCGCTGCAACCTCAGTTGGCGCAGACGCCGACCGAACTCAGGCTGATCCAACACTGCCACAACCGCCCTGTGGAGACGTCTCCTCGGCCCGGCTGGAACGAGGAACTCCCGGCGCCCGGCCCTGGGATCGGGCCGGGCGCCGGGAGCACGGGATGTGAAAGATCCGTGTGACGCCAGTCTAGCACGTGGTTGGCAATGGTTGACAACCTTTGGCAAGAGCCCCGGTCGCAATGGGGCACTGTCGCCTTACGGCCAGTCGATGCTCCCCAGCATGGCGGCGGGGGCGTCGGCTGCGTACGGGGCGCCGGCTCCGGCGGCCGAGGCCGCAGGGGCGGCGAACAGTGCGGCGACGAGCGAGAGGGTGGCGGCGGCGATGACCGCGACCAGGGTCTTCTTCATGCGAGGGTCCTTTGTGGGGCAGGGTGGAAATCGCCTTCCACCCCTGCGGCAAGCTGCCCGGGGCGTTCGGCTCAGGAGAGAACGTAGTCGCAGGTCAGCGCGTTGGCAAGTGTTGACAATGCTTGGCAATCAGTTGCCAGTCTTCGCGGCCTGCTGCTCGCCGCCAAGGGTGACCGGAGCGGCCTCGGCCCGCTCCAGCGCCGAGCCGATCGCGGTGACCGCCCCGGCCGCCACCAGGAACACCGCGGTCAGCCCGAGCAGCCCGGCCGTCCCCCCGGCGACGACCAGCGCCAGCAGCGCCGGGCCGACGATGCCCACGGCCGAACCGCCGAGACTGAACACCGAGAGGTACGCCGCGCGCTCCTCCTCCGGCGCGTGCCGGTACGAGAGTTCCCAACTGCCCACCGCCTGCCAGAGTTCACCCAGGGTCAGCAGCACCACGGCGAGGATCAGCAGCGGCACCGCCGCCCGGCCGCCGAGCCCTGCCGTGGTCGCGAGCACCGCGCAGCAGGCGGCCAGGACCAGCCCGGTGTTGCGCAGCGCCCGGGTGCCGTCCCGGGACGTCTTGACCCGCTTCGCCAGGTGCACCTGGAGAGTGATCGCCAGCACGGTGTTGATGGTGAGCAGCACGCCGAGCAGACCTGCCGGCGCTTCCGTGTTCTGAATGACCCACAGCGGGAGGCCGATTGACAGCAGGGTGGTGTGCAGGAACAGCACGCCGTTGGTCACGGTGAGAGCTGCGTAGCTGCGGTTGCGGAAGACCGCCAGTGCTCCCTGTCGCCATGGCGCGCGCTTGGACTCGGGCGCACCCGTCCTGATCCGGAGCCGGCCGAGCAGCCCGGCCGCGAACAGGAACGACAGCGCGTCGAGCAGCAGGATCGCCCGGAAGGTCCAGGTGTTGCCGACGGTGAGCAGCGGCGCGGCGGCCAGGGCTCCCAGGGTGAAGCCGACGTTGGAGACCGACCGCATGACGGCGAAGGTCTTCGTCCGGTCGGCCTCGTCGGCGATGGTGCCAACCACCATCTGGGTCATCGGTGTTGTCGGCCCCTGCGCCATCGCGAGCAGTGAGGCGAACAGGATGAAGGTCACCGCGTTGTCCGCGAAGGCCAGGGCGGTGAACCACACGGCACGCCACACCTGGAGCATCCGCAGCATCCGCAGTGCGCCGAAGCGGTTGCCGAGCATGCTGACCGGCACAGTGGTGAAGAAGCCGATCAGGCCGGCGACGGTCAGGCCGATGCCCACTTGGGCGGCACTGAGACCGATGCCGCGGAGGAAGTAGACCGTGCCGCCGGCCAGGTAGAGGCCGGTGCCGGCCGAGTGGATGACCACGGTGGTGGCGAAGATCCGGCCGTCCCTCGAGGGCGGCAGGTAGGAGTCCACCAGCCTGTCGGCGAAGGTGCGCAGGCTGCTCATCGCTCGTCCCCCGGCAGTGGATCGGTCTCGGCGCGGACCAGGGCGCTCGCCCGGTCCAGCGTCTCCCGGCACTCGGCCGGGGTCGCGCCGGTGGCGATGATGGCCGCCAGTCGGGGGACGACCCCGCGCGGCGGCAGCAGCAGCCGCTGCCCGGGTTCGGCCAGCGCGATCACCTCGACCACGCCGGGGACGGCCGCCGCGGCGTCGAGGTCGAGGAAGCGGACGACGCCGTCCTGCGGCGGGTAGAGGAACCGGACCTCGGCACACCTGTCGTGGGTGGCCCGGAGGTCGGGCTCTGCGCCGAGGGCCAGATCGGCGGCGGCGGCGGTGAGGTCGACGCCGGTGGCCAAGTGGCCGAGATGCGGGATGAAGTCGCCGCCGAGCCGGCCGTTCAGTTCGACCAGGCGGGGGCCGGCCGGGGTGAGCCGGACCTCGGCGTGGGTGACGCCGACCCGGACGCCGAGCACCCGGTGGGCCTCGGCGACCAGCTCGCAGAGTGCGTCTGCCCAGGGTTCGTCCCTCCAGGGCGAGACCAGGTGGCCGACCTCCTCGAAGAACGGCGGGAAGCCCAGCCGCTTGCGGGCGACGTTGACCGGGTGGACGGTGCCGTCCACCACCACGCTGTCGATGCTGATCTCCGGGCCGTCGAGGTACTCCTCCAGCACCAGGCCGTCGAGCGGGTCGAGGCCGGGGAAGGCGGCGTCGTCGGCGTGGTGGTAGACGGCGCGCAGCTCGTCGGGGTCGCGGGCGAGCACCACGCCGGCGCTGCCGGCCAGCGAGCGCGGTTTCACCACGACCGGGTAGCCGATCGCCTCCGCCTCCCGGAGCGCCTCCTCCTGGCCGTGGACATGCGCGAACCGGGCGGACGGCACGTCCGCGGCGAGCAGCAGCTGCCGGGTGGTGAGCTTGTCACGGCAGTTGCGCACGGCGGCCGGGGACATGTGCGGCAGGCCGAGCCGGGCGGCGACCGTGGAGGTGGCCTCCAGCAGGACCTCGTTCCAGGTGAACACACCTGCCGCGCCGGGGGTTTCGGCCACACACTCCGCGACGGCGCGGGTGAGCGCCGCCAGGTCGGTGGAGTCGGCCGAGCGGTGTCCGCTCAGGTAGGGCAGCTGCCAGGTCGGCGCGGTGTCGCCGACCAGGGCGACCTCGGTGCGCGCGGCGGCGGCCGCGAAGGCGTACTCGCGGTACTGGCGGCCGCCATTGCCGACGATCACCACCCGGGCGGGGGCCTCGGGGTCGATCGGGGTGCAGCTGAAGTCGAACTCGGCTGCGGTCCTCAGGATCGCGGCCTCGACCTCGGCCGTGTCGGCGCCGCGGAACCTGAAGCGGGCACCGGAGTGCTCGTAGCCGGGCACGTCCGCCAGCGTCTCGCCCGGTGCCGGGATGCGCTCGGTGTACGGGCCGTCGGCCGTGCCGGCCCGTGGGGTCGCGGCGGTGACCCGGCAGGGGCGGGTGGTGGGGGTGGGGACGAGCAGCCAGCCGCCGAGCTCGGCGGCTGCCGGGGAGGTGCTGCCGGAGGCGGTCGCCGCGGTCGGCAGCGGGGAGCCGGCCTGGACGGCGAAGGCGGCAGCCATCAGGTCTATCCCGTGCACCTCCTTCCAGATGAACGGGACCTCGGCACCGCCGGGGCGGGCTCCGACCTCCAGAACCTGGAGCTCGGGCGCGTCGGCCCCGCCGGAGAGGAACAGTTCCAGGTGGAAGACCCACGGTCCGTCGGACAGTGCGCGGACCGTCCTGGCGGTGAACTCGCCGATGGCGTCCAGCAGTCGCGGGTCGTCGAGTTCCACCGAGCCGAGCGCGGCGCCGCGGGTGAAGTCGAGGCAGGTGTTGAGGTACCGCGAGGCACGCCAGGGACCGAGGCCCTCGCCGGTGGCCACGCCGTCGACGTGCAGGATCTCGTGCGGCAGGTAGGGCTGGACCAGCATCGGTACGCCGGGCGGGAAGACGTAGGCGTCGAGGGCGGCGGTGGAATCCAGCCGGGTCACGCCCGAACTCGCGGTGCCCCGTACCGGCTTGACCAGCACGGGCCAGCCGTGCCGTTCGGCGAAGGCGTGCACGGCGGCGTGCTCCGGGGCGGGTTCGGTGGCCGGGTGGGGGATGCCCCCGGCGGCGAGCCGACGGGCCATCACCAGCTTGTCGCGGAACGGAGCGAGTCCGTCCAGGTTCTCACCGGGGACGTCGAGTTCCTCGCGCAGCTCGGCCGCGATGTCCAGGTCGACCTCGTGCAGCGCGATGATCCTCGCCGGACGGCCGAGCTGCTCGATCAGCGAGGCGACGGCGGCGCGCACCTCCTTGGCGTCCTCGGTGCTGCCGACCAGTCGGGTCGCCGCGGCGCCCGGGGGGAGCGAGCCGACGGCCCGGGGGGTCGTCACATAGCTGACCCGGTGCGTGCCGTGGTCGACGTAGTCGCCGTAGTCGGCGTACCGGTCGCTCCACCGGTGGATGACTATCAGATGGTCTGTCACTTTCCCCTCCAAGGGGCCGGGGACGTACGGGAAGAACGGGACGGTCAGGACATCCCCGAGACGAGCAGGGCGTGCGTTCCCTCGACGATCGCCGCGACCTGGTCCTGCGGGATGTCCCGGGTGCGCAGCCGCAGCGCCAGCGATTCGCCGCCCTCGTCGGCGGCGCGCAGGTAGCAGCCGTGCCCGATGGTCGAGAACGGCTCCTCCCAGACCATCAGCGGATCGGTTTCGGCCGGGGCCGAGAGCCCGTCGAGCGTGAGGAAGTTGAAGGCGCAGGTGGCCTCGTACGGGACGGGGTGCGGCCAGTTGCGCTCGCGCAGCCGCGCGACGGTGTCCACGTCGTACATGCCGTGCCGGTACGCGGCAAGGGAGGCCCGGTGGACCAGCGCGGCGTGCTCGGCGAAGCCGGTGCCGGGTGCCATCGCCAGCGGCGCGGCCGTCCACTGGTTCATCGAGGTGACCACCTCGCGCCACTCCGGCAGGAAGCGGTTGGAGGACATCAACTGGGCCACCAGCAGGCCGATTCCGGTCACCCGGGCGAGGCTGAAGGTGTAGGCGGCCAACACCACGCTGGACAGCGGGGTACCGGTCCGGTCGGCGAGGGCCCGGGCGCCGGCCCGGGCGTGCCGCGACCGGAGGGTGCACTGCAGGTAGCCGGTGGCGGGCGCGTCGGCGCGCGGGTAGCCGGCCCGGCCGGAGGTGAAGACCTTCTCCCAGTGCGCCGACGCGGCGTTCCGCTGTCGGCTCCGGTGCTCGGCGTGCTGCCAGGCGGCGAGTTCCGACGGCCCCGGCGCGGACGGCTCGGCGGGCAGGGCCGGGTCCTGGAGGAGCCGCTGGAAGTCGGCGGCCAGCACACCGTCGCACCAGCCGTCGGCGGTCATGTGGTGCTTGACCAGAACGACCCCCGAGGGCCGGCCTCCGTCGGTGACGATCCTGGCCCGCCAGCCGTACTCGCTTCGCAGGTCGAAGGGGCGGCCGAGGAGTTCGGCCGCGACCGCCGCCGGGCCGCCGGGCGCGCTCTCGGCGACGGTCAGCTCCACGTCCCCGTCGAACCGGCGGAGCAGTTGGCGGGGTTTCGCGGGATCGTCGAACTCGTAGAGCGTGTGCAGGGATTGGTGCCTGGCGCCGAGTGTGTGCAGCGCCCGGCGGACCCGCTCGGTGCCGAACCCGTCCGGTACCGGCCAGTGGGCCCAGGTGTTCGCCTCGTGCCAGCGCTCACGAGGGAGCCCCTCGATGTCCCGCCAGACCGAGAGCTGCCCATGGGAGAGCGGGCCGGCGTCAGCCACGGTCATCAGTACAGCTTCCTCTCGTACTGGGCACCGTAGCGGTGCTCCAACTCTTCGAGCGTCTTCCCGGTCCACTCCGTCGCCCGGGCGATGTGTGCCCTGGAGGGCGCCGCGTCGGGATTCCAACCGGCCGGATTCCAGAGGCCGGCCCGGAGAAATGATTTGGCGCAGTGGAAATACGCTTCCTCGATCTCGACCACCAAGGCGATTTTCGGGCGATTCCCCTTGACCACCATCCGGTCGAAGAAAGGGGCGTCGCGCAGCAGTTTCGCGCGGCCGTTGATCCGCAGGGTGTCACCGCGGCCGGGAATGATGAATATCAGTCCGACCCGCGGATTTCCGAGCACATTCCGCCAGCTGTCCAGCCGGCGGTTGCCCGGCCGGTCGGGAATGGCGATCGTGGTGTCGTCGAGCACCAGGGCGAACCCGGGCGGGTCACCCTTGGGCGAGACGTCGCAGCTGCCGTCGGCGCCCGAGGTGGCGATCAGGCAGAAGGGGGAGTTCTCCAGCCACCGCCGCTCGAACTCGCCGAGCCGCGCGGCCGCCTTGTCGAACACCACCGGGTTGGCCGGGCCGACCAGTTCGAGGAGTTCGGCCTCGGAGGTGATCTCCACGGTCGGCTACTTGCTCGACCACATGCGGAACATGTACCGGTTGACGTCCTCGGGCCGGTCGGTGCGCATGTCGATCTCGCGCGGCTGGTAGCGGTCCACGAACGCCGTCCGGGTGTGCAGGAAGCGGTCGTCGGCCGAGACCAGGGTCTGGCCGCGCTCCAACTGGATGCGGATCTGCACGGCGGACTGGTCCAGTACGGCGTCGAAGAAGTCGAGCGCGGCGATCTGGCGCTCGGTCAGCGGCTCCCCGACCTTCTCGTGCGCCACCTCGATGTAGGTGCGGAAGTACCGGACCAGCGCCTCGCCGTCGGGCGAGTACCGGATGATCGGCGAGCGGAAGAAGCCCGGCTCCTCGGACATGCCGCGCTTCTCGAACCAGAACTCCTCGGTCAGCACCTCCAGGATCTCCGGGTACCCCAGCAGGAACTCGTGCGCGGTCTTGGCATCCACCAGGATGCTCTCGCCGCCGATATGGGCGGCCTGGCCGCAGGACAGCAGCAGGTAGTCGATCGGATCGACGTCGTTCACGGCGTCGTTGTGCATGTACGAGCCCTGCTTGGTCTGGTGGTAGCGGGCTCCGGCCTCGATGGTGCGGCGCAGGCCGCGGTCGTAGACCTCGATCATCCGCCAGTCGTCGGTGTTCTGGATCATCGGCGTGCCGAGCGCGGTCCCGAGGACCCAGGCGTAGATGGCCTGGCCGCGGAGCGAGTCCACCCCCTCGACCCGGTCGTACACCAGGAAATGCGCGGTGGAGTCGATGACACCGCGGGTCGCCTCGACCTCGGCGGTGAAGGTCGGGCACACGGCCGGGTCGACCGGAATGGCGTCGACCCGACCTTCCGGGTACGCGCGGTCGAGTTCCGCGACATAGGCGGCGAGTTCGCCCTGGGCCTGCGCCGAGAAAGTGTGGAAAGCCTCTGCGGGCGCTTCGAGAGTACGCGGGTTCGAAGGCACGAAGGAAGTTGTCATGTCGCGGAACGTAGCACGGCCGGAAAGAGCTTGGCAACGGTTGCCAAGCTTGTTGACAACGTTGCCAAGCGTTTACTAGCTTCGCCTCCCAGAGCGGCGAACGCCCAGCGCCGGCTGCCTACAGAGGAGTTTCGGAAGTGCAGAGAGTCAGCTACCCGTCGTTTCGCACCGTCCTCGGCGAGCACGAGATCGTCCGGGTCGCCGGGGCCAACCACGCACTCGGCGGGCTGCTCGCCGAGGAGGCGGGCTTCCAGGCCGTGTGGTCGTCCAGTCTGGAGGTCTCGGCCTCGCGCGGGGTGCCCGACGCGTCCATCCTGAGCATGGCCGAGTACCTGGAGTCCGCGGCCAACATCCAGAAGGTGCTGCGGATCCCGGTCGTCGCCGACTGCGACACCGGCTACGGCGGCAACCTCAATGTGGCGCACATGGTGCACGAGTTCGAGGACGCCGGCATCACCGCGGTGTGCATCGAGGACAAGCTGTTCCCCAAGATGAACAGCTTCGTCGCCGGCGGCCAGACCCTGCTGGACACGGCCGAGTTCGCCTCGAAGATCGTCACCGCGAAGCGTGCCCAGTCCACCGACGACATGTTCGTCATCGCCCGCACCGAGGCACTGATCAGCGGCCTGGACGTGGCCGCCGCGCTGGAGCGCTGCCGGGCGTACGCGGACTCCGGCGCCGACGCGGTGCTGGTGCACTCGAAGGCCAAGAGCCGCGACCAGGTGCTCGGCTTCCTGGAGGGCTGGGACTTCCGCTGCCCGGTCGTCATCGTGCCGACCACCTACCCGGACTGGCACATCGACGAGATCAAGGCGGCCGGCGTCTCGGTCGTCATCTACGCCAACCAGGGGCTGCGCGCGACCGTGACCGCCCTGCGCGACACCTACCGCGCCGTCTACCGGCACGGTGACTCCACGGTCGTCGAGGACTCCATCGCCTCCGTGCAGGACATCTTCGACCTGCAGCGCCTGCCGGAGTGGCAGAAGCTCGACGCCTGACCAGCGGGCCGGAACGCAGTTTTCAACGACGAGAAGCGGACAGGACCCGTGGCAATCATCTCGACAGCGGACGAGATCTTCGACAGTGACGTCTACATCGATCTCAGGCCGGCCCTCGGCGTCAACCTCCATCTGAAGTGCGAGGGATTCAACTTCGCCGGTTCGGTGAAGCTGAGGGCGGCCGTGTCGATGGTCTCGGCCGGCATCCACCAGGGCCTCATCGGACGGCACTCCACGCTGGTGGAGTCGTCCTCCGGCAACCTCGGGGTCGCGCTGAGCGTGGTTGCGGCGGCGAACTCGCTCCGCTTCGTCTGTGTCACCGACCCCAAGTGCAACCCGACGGCGCTCAAGCTGATGCGGGCCTTGGGCAGCGAGGTCGTGGTGGTCGACGAGCCGGACGGGAGCGGCAACTACCTCGCCGCCCGCAAGGCCCGGGTGCACGAGCTGTGCGCGAGCGACAGCACCTACGTCTGGCTCAACCAGTACGAGAACCCGGCGAACTGGCTGGCGCACTACGAGAACACCGCGCCGCTGATCGCCAAGCAGTTCCCCGGCCTCGACGTGCTGTTCGTCGGGGCCGGCACCGGCGGCACCCTCTCGGGGTGCGTCCGGTACTTCCGGGAGAACCACCCGGATGTCCGGGTCGTCGCGATCGACAGCGTCGGCTCGGTCAACTTCGGGATGGCGGCCGGCTCCCGGCACATCCCCGGGCTCGGCGCGAGTGAGCCGATGCCGCTGATCACCCCTGATCTCGTGACCGACATCGTCCGGGTGCGCGAGGCGGACACGGTCCGGATGTGCCGCAGCCTCGCCGCCCGCGGGTTCCTGCTCGGCGGGTCGACCGGAACGGTGGTCAGCGGCGCCGGCGAGTGGCTGCGGCAGAACGACCCCGGCCGGACCCTCACAGCCGTGGCGATCTCCGCCGACCTCGGCGAGCGCTACATCGACACCGTCTACGACGACACCTGGACCGCCGAGCACTACGGCGACGCAGCATGGGAGAGCGGGAACAGTCATGGGTGAGCACACGACAACGCGGCCGCCGGTCTTCTCGGTGGTCCCGGGTGCGGCCGTCCACCGCAGCCTGGAGGGCCGCCGGGCCGAGATCCTCGACCTGGTGGAGAACGCCTACCGCCTGCACGGTGCAGGGCACACGGTGAACCCGCCCTCGTACTTCCTCCGCTTCCCGGACCGGCCGGCCTCGCGCATCATCGCGCTGCCCGCCTCGGTCGGCGGCGAGGTCGGGGTGGACGGCATCAAGTGGATCTCCAGCTTCCCGACCAACCTGGAGCTGGGCATCCCTCGCGCCTCGGCAATGCTGGTGCTGAACGACCGGGTGACGGGCTACCCGTTCGCCTGCCTGGAGGGCTCGATCATCAGTGCGGTGCGCACCGCGGCCTCGGCCGCCGTTGCCGCCCGCGCCCTCACCGCCGAGCGCGGCGCCCCGCGCCGGATCGGCTTCATCGGCACCGGACTGATCGCCCGTTACCTCCACACCTATCTCTCCGAACTCGGCTGGGATGTCGAGGAGTTCGGCGTCTTCGACCTCAGTGAGGAGTACGCCCGCTCGTTCGCCGGACAGGTACTCGGGGCGGATCGGGGCACGGCGGTCCGGGTCCACTCCTCCGCCGAGGAGCTGATCCGCTCCTCGGACCTGGTCGTCTTCGCCACCACGGCGGCCACCCCGCACATCACCGACCCGGACTGGTTCTCGCACCATCCCGTCGTCCTGCACGTCTCGCTTCGCGACCTGAGCACCGAGATCATCCTGGACAGCGTCAACGTGGTGGACGACGTCGACCACGTACTGCAGGCCAACACCTCGGTCCACCTGACGGAGCAGCGGACCGGCAACCGCGAGTTCCTGCACGCCACCCTGGACGACGTCCTGACCGGCCGGTTCACCGCGCCCGCGGACCGGACCGTGGTCTTCTCCCCGTTCGGGCTCGGCCTGCTCGACCTGGTGGTCGGCGCCAACGTGCACCGGTGGGCGACGGCCGCCGGCGACGCCACCACCATCGACGGCTTCTTCCACGACCTGGACCGGTACGAGAGCGCGGGTGCCCGATGAGCCTCAGCCCCGACCTGGCCGAGCTGCCGCTCGCGGCCGGCGCCGCCGCCCGGGCCGTGGCGCTCGGGCTGCGCGACCCGCGCGAGGGCCGCCCGACGGGCCTCGGCGTGCTCGCCCACGCCGCCCGGTACGCCGAGCAGAGCCCCGCCGCGCCCGCCGTGATGGACGGTGAAACGGTCATCGGCTACGCCGAGTTGGCCACCCGGGTCGCCGGGTTGCGGGACGCGCTCGCCGCGGCCGGCACGGGCGCCGGCGATGTGGTCGCCGCCGTCGGCGACCGCACCGCCGACACCGTCCTGGTCTTCCTCGCCCTGGAGAGCCTCGGCGCGGTCTACCTGCCGATCGACCCGGACTGGCCGGCCCAGCGCGTCGCCGATGTGCTCACCCGCAGCGGCGCCGACCGGCTGCTCGACTACTGCGAGCCCGCCGAGGGCGAGCCGCGGGGCCTGGCCGCCGCCCGGGCCGCCGCCGAGTCCGGTGTCCCCGTCCTCGACCTGCCCGCGCCCGCCGACCGCATCGGGCCCGCCGAGCCGCTCGAACGGGACCAGGCCGGGGAGCCGCGCTACTGCATCTTCACCTCCGGCACCACGGGCCGTCCCAAGGGCGCCCTGGTCGAGCACCGGGGCATGCTGAACCACCTCTGGGCCAAGGTCGACGACCTCGGCCTGGCCGCCGGTGACCGGCTGGCCTTCACCGCCCCGCTGGTCTTCGACATCTCGATCTGGCAGATGCTCGCCCCGCTGCTGGTCGGCGGCACCGTGGTGGTCGTACGACAGGCCGACCTCGGCTTCCCCAGGCGGCTGGTACGGCTGCTGGAGCGCACCGATGTCGCGGTGGTCGAGCTCGTCCCGACCGTGGTCGGCTGGATCGCCGACGAGGCCGAGCGCCGGCCCGGGGCGGTGCTGCCCCGGCTGCGCTGGCTGATCTCCACCGGCGAGGAGCTGCACCCGGGCCTGGCCGGCCGCATGCTGGCCGCCGCCCCGCACATCCGGCTGCTCAACGCCTATGGCCCGACGGAGTGTTCGGACGACATCACGCACCACGAGGTGACCGGCGCCGATCTGGACCGGCCGCGCCTTCCGGTCGGTTCCCCGATCGCCAACGCCGAGCTCTACCTGCTCGTCCACGAGCCCGAGCAGGGCACCTGGCGCGCGGCCGAACCGGACGAGGCCGGTGAACTCTTCGTCGGCGGCGTGGTGGTGGGCCTCGGGTACGTCAACGACCCGGAGAACAGCCTCAGGGCGTTCTTCCGCGACGTGCTCGACCCCGGCTCGCCGACCGGTCGGCTCTACCGCACCGGTGACCTCGCCCGGTTCGAACAGGGCAACGTGCAGTACCTGGGACGGGTGGACCGCCAGGTGAAGGTGTCCGGTGTCCGGATGGAGCTGGACGAGATCGAGGTGGTGCTGCGTCGCCACCCGGCGGTGGACCAGTGCGCCGTCACCGTCCCGGTACTGGCCGGACGGCCGGAGCTCGCCGGGTACGTCACCGTGCGCACGCCGGTCGGGCCCGAGGAGTTGCGGACGTTCCTGGCCGAGGCGCTTCCGGAGGCCATGGTGCCCAGACACCTCATGGTGCTGGAGGCCATGCCGCTCACCCACAACGGCAAGACCGACCACCGTGCCCTGCAGCAGCTCACCATCGACGCGCAACCGCGTGCGTCCTTCTGAAGGTTGAAGAATGGCATCCGAGAACACCGCTGACGCAATGACCGTCCAGGATCTCCCCGCGCACTACCGGCTGCTGCTCGAGCTGGCCCGACTCCGGCTCTCCGCCGAGCAGGTCGCCGAGGTGCGTGCTCTCGCCAACCGGCCCGACCTGGACTGGGGCGCCTTCCTGGAGGCCGCCGCCCGGCACAAGATGCTGCCGATGATCGGCCGGCACGTCGATCGGTACCGGCTCGACCGCAAGAGCGGGGACTCCGCGGGCTTCCCGTACCCCTGGGTCTTCACCACCGCCTACCTCGGCAACCGGGCCCGGAACCTGGCGCTGGCCGACGAGTTCGGCCGGGTCTTCGACGAGCTCAACGCCGCAGGCGTCCGCTTCGCCGTCCGCAAGGGCTTCTCGCTCGGCGAGGGCGAGTACCACGACCCGGCGCTGCGCCGGATCGCCGACCTCGACGTCCTGGTCGACCGGGCCGACGCCCCGGCCGCGGACAAGGTGCTCACCAAGCTCGGCTACACCCAGGGCCGCCTCGCGGAGGACGGCGAGCGGAT